>CAIOLW010000145.1 GCA_903859215.1 uncultured bacterium
CGACCGACGCCGATGGCAAGCGGGTCGGCGAGTGGGGGTGTTGCCTGTATTCGCGCGGGATGGTCAGTATCCGCATCCAGCGCCGGCGCACGTCACATGGGCAGCGAAGCGAGAATGGGCCGTGCTCGTTAATGACGACTATGCGCCGCCGCCCTTCGATCCCCTCACCGCACAACCACCACCTGCCGCACCACCCGCGCGTCCCCTGCCCGGAACGCCACCCAGCAAACCCCGGCCGGAACCGAACGCCCCGGTTCCCAGTGCCAGGCGAAACCGGTGTCCCCGGGCCCGTCGGCCGCTACCACACCGAGAGCCGCAGATTCAAGCATTCGTCCGCGCACATCGTAAACTTTAACAGTGACTTCCGACGCAACATTCAAGAATAACTTGAACAATGTCCCGCCCCCCGAAGCCGGATTCGGCGCCGGCCCCGTCACCACCAGCGCCCGCGTCGGCGGCGCCGTCCAGTACGCCAGCAGCGCCCGCTCCGGGTCCACCGTCACCGAGTCGACCGCCCCGCCCGGCGTCCAGCGGAACGCCTGCTGGCGCCCGGACAGCACCGCCGTTACCGGCAGCTTCCGCCCGTCCGCCAGGTGCAGCAACAGCGGCACCGGGACCGTCAGCAACGTCTCCTGCCGCTGGCGCAGCACGGCGGTCGCGGTCGTGCGCGGGGCGCCGTGCCCGGTCCGCGTCAGGAGGCTCAGCACCGGCGCCGCGTCGGTCCGCAGCCACCCGTTGAAGAACGCCCCCAGGTCGCGCCCGGCGGCCGACTCCGCGACGCGCATCATGTCCTCGACGCCGACCGATCCCTGCACCCGCCGCGGGTCGGTGGCCCAGTCGCGCAGGAACCGGAAGAACGCCTCGTCGCCGATCACCCCGCGCAGCATGTGCAGCACCCAGGCGCCCTTGTCGTAGACCAGCGTGTTGGGCAGGATGGGGGCGGGATCGGCAAGCGTGCCGTCGCCCTCGAAGAGGTCCTCGTGCCGCAGGGGGCCGATCTGCCGCAGGAACGCCTCGCGCGCGGCCGGCCCCTGCGAGGCCTCGAGCCACAGCGCCTCGGCGTAGGTGGCGAAGCCTTCGTTCAGCCAGATGTCCGCCCAGCGCACCGGCGTCAGGCTGTCGCCGAACCACTGGTGCGCCATCTCGTGGATCACGACCTGCTCGTAGCGCCGCGTGCCCGTGAACATGTACTGGCCGATGGCGGTGGCGGTCGTGTTTTCCATCGCCCCGCCCCAGACCACTTCCACCTGCGCGTACTTCTCGCCCGCGAAGGGGTAGGGGCCCAACAGCCCGGTCAGGACGTCCATCATGGCGCACGAGTTGCCGAAGTCGTATTCGGCAGCGGCGCGGTCGCGCGCGATCACGTGGTAGTCGAGGGGCACCGGCGGGGCCGCGGCGGGCCGGCAGTCCTCGCGCCACGACACGTAGCGCGAGGCCGCCACCGACACCAGGTACGTCGGCAGCGGATACCGTTCGCGCCACTGGAATCGCCGCCAGCCAGGGGCCGCGTCGGTCACCGATTCCAGCGTGCCGTTGCCCACCACCGACAGGTCGGCGGGCACGGTCGCGGCCAGCGACACCAGCGCCTTGTCGGCGGGATGGTCCTTGCACGGCCACCAGGCGTGGGCCGACCAGGGCTCGCTGACCGTGAACATGAAGGGCGTGTCATCGGTGGGGTCGGCGGGCGTGCCGCCGTCGTCGCGCCGGTACATCATCCCGACGTAGAGGGTGCCGTGGCGGGGCGGCCGTCCGTGCCACGTGACGGTGACGGTCTCGGGGGCGGCGGTGGACAGCGCGCCGGGCAGCGTCACGACCAGCGTTTCCAAAGTCTGCACGAACAGCAGCGGCTGTCCGGCGCGCGAGACCGCATCGCAGGTCAGTTGCGGCACCAGGTCCAACGCCAGCGTCGTGACCCCGCCGCGCAGGGCGCGCAGGCCGATGTCCACGCGGCCGGTCAAGGCGACGACGCCGGCCGTCGGCCCGGGAGTGGGGTCCAGCACCAGGTCCAGGTCGTAGCTGAGGATGTCGACGCCGCGGTCGTCGGCGCGAGGGCGGGTGTACTCGGCCTTCGGCGCCGATTCCTGGACGAGGGCCTCGAAACGCTTGCAGGGGGCAGGCACGAAAGGCGCCGCACGCGCGGCGCCTTCCGGCAGGAACAGGCACAGGGCGATGGCGAGTGCGACCGGGCCGCGGGCTCGCCGGGGCGGCGCGCTACATGCGCTCACGCCCGCATTTCCAGCAGGCGTCATAGCCGGGCTCGCCTTCCTCGCCGCAGGCCGGGCAGGTCCAGGCGCCGGAGCCGTCGCCGCCGGTTCCGGTCAGGATGGCGCGGGCCTGGGCGGCGTCCTCCTGGTAGACCAGCACGCTGATGCCCACGATCTGGTCGAGTTGGGGCATCATGCCGCCGGAATCGTCGTGTCCCAGCGTGGCGGTGATGCCCATCGCCTGCAACTGGCCGAGGGCCATCTCGGCCTCCAGTTCGCTCCCGTAGGTCTCCACGCAGATCATGCCGTCGCGCATCGCGTCCGTCCTTTCCGGCTGCCGGCGCCCCGGGGCGGGGTCTTGGGTTGCCCTGAATGGATTACCATACCATCGGTCGGGCAGGTCGCCAAGCACGGGACTGACCCGAAAGTTCCCGCCCGGGCCGCCGCCGGGCTGCCGGGGCCCCTTCGACGGGCCCTGCCCCTTGCGGGGAGGCCCCCGCCGGGCGACAATGGGCCGGTTGAGCCCGACATCCGGGACCCGCTCGGAACCGCTTGGCGAAAGGTGCCGCCCGTGAGCTGCCGCGATCCCCATTCCTATACTGACCTGGACCAGGGCCGTGTCACGCACGTCGACCTGGACGTGAACGTCGACTTCGCGACCCGCCAGCTGGTGGGCACCGCCTGCCTGAAGCTGGCCGCCCCGGCGAGCGGCCCGCTCGACCTGGACACGCGCACGCTGACGATCACCGGCGCGGCCACGCCCGACGGCGCCGCGGTGCCCTACGAACTGGCCGAGGTCGACGCGGTGCTCGGCGCGCGCCTGCGGCTCATGCTGCCGGCCGGCACCACCGCCGTCATCGTCACCTACGCGACCAGCCCCGAGGCCAGCGCGCTGCAGTGGCTCGAGCCCGCGCAGACCGACGGCGGCAAGCACCCGTACCTGTTCAGCCAGTGCCAGGCGATCCACGCGCGCAGCGTGCTGCCCTGCCAGGACTCGCCGCTGGCCCGCTTCACGTTCAAGGCGACGATGACGGTGCCCGAGGCGCTGACCGTGGTCATGGCCGCGGCTCCCGGCAGCCAGGGCCCGGGCAAGGCCGCCGGCACGCGCGCCTTCACGTGGGAGATGCCGCAGTCGATCCCGCCGTACCTGTTCGCGTTCGCGGTCGGCAACATCACCTCGCGCGACCTCGGCCCGCGCTCGCGCGTGTACACCGAGCCCGAGACGCTCGACCGCTCGGCGTGGGAATTCAGTGAGGTCGACAGCATGCTGCTGGCCGCCGAGGAAGTGTTCGGCCCCTACCTGTGGGACCGCTTCGACTTCCTGGTGATGCCGTCGAGCTTCCCGTACGGCGGCATGGAGAACCCGCGCCTGACGTTCCTGACGCCGACGCTGCTGGCGGGCGACCGCTCGCTGGTCAACGTGCTGGCGCACGAGCTGGCCCACAGCTGGACCGGCAACCTGGTGACCAACGCGACCATCGACGACTTCTGGCTGAACGAGGGCTTCACGGTATGGGCCGAGCGCCGCATCCACGAGAAGCTGTACGGCAAGGAGGCGCAGGCCCTCGGCGCGGCGATCGGCCGCAACGGCCTCGACGAGGCGCTCGCGTCGTTCGGCCCCGACTCGCCGTTCACGTGCCTGAAGACCGACGGCCGCGGCAAGGACCCGGACGACTTCTACTCGCTGGTGCCGTACGAGAAGGGCTTCCTGCTGGTCGCCCTGCTCGAAGAGACCGTGGGACGCGAGAAGTTCGACGCCTTCGTCAAGAAGTACATCAAGCACTTCTCGTTCACCTCGATCACGACCGAGCAGTTCGAGGAATTCCTCGACAAGGAACTGCCCGGCGTCGCCGCGCAGGTGAAGGCGCAGGACTGGATCCGCAAGCCGGGCGTGCCGGCCAACGCGCCGTCGTTCACCTCGAATCAGCTGACCATGCTCAAGGGCCTGGCCGCGGGCTGGGCGGCCGGCACGCGGCCGGACGTCGCGGCGGCGAAGAAGTGGACGCCCGAGGACTGGCAGATCTTCCTGCAGGCGCTGCCTCGTCAGCTGTCCGAGGCCGACTGCAAGTGGCTGGACGACAACTTCCAGCTTACGCAGCACGGCAATTGTGAAATCCTCTGCAACTGGCTCGCCATCGCCGCCAACAGCGGCTACGCGCCGACGCGTGACCGCACGGCGAAGTTCCTCGGCGAGGTCGGCCGCATGAAGTACCTCAAGCCGCTCTACACGGCGCTGCACAAGAACGCGGCGACGACGGCGCTGGCGAAGGAGACGTTCGCGAAGTGTGGCGGCGGGTACCACCCCATCGCGCGCGGCGGGATCGAGCGGATCCTGACAGCGTAGGGCAGGGCGGGCTCGGCCCGCGAGCCGGAAGAAGGAATCGCGCTCCAGGTGGTTGCCCGCCTGGAGCGCGTTTTCGTTCCTGCCGGCAGGCGGACGCGCGCCTGGCCCGTGCGCCCGGACTTGTCTTCGACCAGCGTCGTTGCCGGTGCGGTTCGACGCAGGCTAGCGCAGCGCCACCTGGTCCTGGCCCAGCCAGTCGAGGGGGTATCCCGCCGGCAGCGCCACCATGTCGAGGATGGCGGCGATCAGTTCGTTCTTCGCGCCCGCCCGCTGCGGGTTGCGGAATTCCCACACGGTCCGCCCATCGGGCGTCACTTCGAGCGCCCGGCCGTTGTCCGACTCGACGATCAGCGTGTTGCCGTTGCCCAGGCGCTGGCTCGTGCCGCACGTGCGCGAGTAGAGGCTGTGCTGCGGCCCGTCCTCATACGACCACGCGACCGCGCCGGTGAGCGGTTCGATCTCCAGGACGCGCGAGCGACCCTTGTCGCCGAGGTTGTCGAACAGCAGGATGCGCCCGCTGGGCAGCAGCGTCGGCTGGTGCTGTCGCGACCAGGACCCGGTGCGCGCCCAGACGATCGTCTCCTGCCGCGGGTCCAGGATCGCGATGGCGTCGAGTTCGCGGATCGAGGTCAGGATGTTGCCCTTGCGGAACAGGGGCGACAGGCGCTCCAGCGATCCGTCGAGGATCTCCAGCGTGTTCGTGTGGAAGACGTCGCCGCCCTTCGGCGCGCGGTCCAGGAGCGTGGCAAAGGGCGAGTTCTCGAGGGCCGCCAGCAGGGAGATGCGCCGCAGCGGCAGGCCCTGGGCATCCAGCACCGTGAAGTAGTCCAGCATCACCGGTTCGTGGCCGCCCAGGCGCGGTGACAGACCGGCCTCGCGGGTCAGAACCCAGATGTGGCCCTCGTCGTCCAGGTCCAGGTCGTGGTGGCAGTGCCCCGGGTAGGCCCACAGCACGTGCGAATCCCGGTCGAGCCGGGCCAGTCCGTGCCCTTCGAAGATCGCCAGGATGCCGCCGTCCGGCAGCAGCCGCGCGCGGCGCCAGCAACCGGTGGCGCCGTTCTTCTGCGGCGGCAGGAACGCGCCCGGCGCGGTGGCCTGCAGCGACGGGTATTCGGCGTGCCAGCGGTGGAGGACCGTGCCGTCGCGCGTCACCAGCA
>CAIOLW010000146.1 GCA_903859215.1 uncultured bacterium
AGGCAGCGACGCGTCCGCGAGCGTCAGCGCCGTCAGGGCGTAGTCCAGCGTCAGGTTGATGACGTAGGCATCATAGCCGACGAGCGCGGCCGTCGAGCCCCACGGGTTCGGCGAGGTGTCGTAGGAAAACGTCATCCCGTAGTTGCCGGAGACATCGAAGAAAAGGGGATCGTTCAGCGGCTCCTGCCCGTTCAGCATCGGGACGATCTCGATGGCGCGGCCGGCGCCGGCGTTGGCCAGCAGCTTCGCCGAAAACGACGTCAGGTCGAACACGGCGCCGTCGATGCGCTGGACCGTGATCCGGGCGTTGCCGGGAGTCGGGCCGGATGTGACGTACTGGGCCTCGACGCCTTCGGGCCACGTGACCCGCACCGGCCGGCCGATCGGGTCGGGCCCGATGCCACCGGTGAAGAGCTTGTCCCGCGTGTAGGTGATCAGGTAGCCGTCACAGCTGATCGTGTCCCACGTGCTCCCCGTGGCCACGGGGGTGGCGACCTGGGCCGGGTTGAAGAACACCGTCACGGCGGCGGCCACCACGTGCGGCAAAAGGAGAACCGCGGCGGCGGCCAGGGTCGGCGCCAGGACACGAATGGCTTTCATCTCGCTGCCTCCAGGGGAGAGATTGCTGATGCCGTGAGCGTCGCGAAAAGGAATACACGATATCAAGACAACAGTAATCGCATTTAAGTGGTCGGCCCGTGGCTACCCGGCAGAAATGCAACTACCATAAATCATAACCTTTTTGGTTATGTAATATCAGCGGCGGCGCCAACCCGTTGACACGACACCACAAGGAAGGATGCGCGATGATCTCCTCGACACGCCCCCGGCGTTCCCGAAGGAAGCACCTGCCCGACGCCGAATTCCGCCTGTTGTGCGCAATGGCGCTCGTCGCGCTCGCCGCCGGCGGCGCCGGCGCCCAATCGTTCACCGAACTCGTGCCCGGGCTGCCCAACACCGCGTTCCCCTGCGTGGCCGCCGGCGACATCGACGGCGACGGCGACCTCGACCTGCTGATCGCGGGCTCGGGCAGTCACGACGTCCCGTTCACCAAGGTCTTCCGCAACACCGGCGGCACCTTTACCGACAGCGGCATCGTCCTGACGGGGCTGTCGCGCGCGACGGCCGCGTGGGGCGATCTCGACGGCGACGGCGACCTCGACCTCGCCATGACCGGCCTCAACGCCGCCGGCGCTCCCGCCATGGTGGTCAGCCGCAACAACGGCGCCACGTTCTCGGTGGTGCCCGGCAGCTACGCCAACATCTTCGCCGGCAGTGTCGCGTGGGCCGACGACGATGGTGACGGTGACCTCGACCTTCTGGTGACCGGACTGACCGCCGCAAGCGCCGCCGGCATTCCGTTGACCCGCCTGTACCGCAACGACGCGGGCGTCCTCACGCCGGTCGCACACCCGTTCCCCAACTGCTACTCGGGCGCCGTGGCCTGGGGCGATTACAACGGCGACAACCGCCTCGACGTGGTCATTGCCGGCATGTCCGACAACGCAGGAATGGTCGCGTCGATCTGGCGCAACGACGGCGGCGGGGCCTTCACCGACATCGGCGCGGGATTGCCGGGCGCGGACCTCGGTTTCGCGGCGTTGAGCGACTTCGACAACGACGGCGACCCTGACCTGCTCTTCGGCGGCAACTCGAACGACGGCTACGTCACACGCCTCTACCGCAACGACGCCGGCACGTTCACGGACGCGAACGCTGGGTTCCTGGGCCTGATCTGGGCGTCCGCGGTGTGGGGCGACTACGACAACGACGGCGACCCCGATGTGGCGGCGATGGGCTATGACGCGGTGGCCCAGGTCCCACGGTCGATAGTTTACCGCAACGATGCCGGCACCTTCGTCGACAGCGGCGCCACGTTCCACGACCTCTACCTCGGCACGGCGGCGTGGCTGGACCACGACAATGACGGCGACCTCGACCTGCTGCTGGTCGGCAACGACGCCGGCCACGACCTCACGACGCTCTTCCGCAACAACGCCGCGACGCCGAACGCACCGCCAGCCGCGCCGGCAAGCCTGGCGGTCAACATCGTGGGCGCGAGCGCGGAATTCTCGTGGACGGCCCCCGTCGACGACCACACGCCGGCGGCCGGGCTCAGCTACAACCTGCGCGTGGGCACCACGCCGGGCGGCGGACAGATCGTCAGCGCACAGTCGCTCGCCGGCGGCACCCGCCTGCTGGCGGCAGCCGGCAACGCGCAGTCCGGCCTCACCGCCCGGCTGGACCACCTGCAGCCGGGGACGACGTACTACTGGAGCGTGCAGGCGGTGGATGCGGCCTTCGCGGGCTCGGCCTTTGGGACCGAGGGCGTCTGGGCGGCGCCCGCAGGCGTCGGGGACCCGTCCCCGCGCCTGGACTTCGCGCTCCTGGGCACCGAGCCGAACCCGTTCAACCCGAAGACGACGATCCGCTTCGACCTGCCGCAGGCGCAGGTCGCACGCGTCGCGGTGTACGCACTCGACGGCCGGCTGGTCAGGACGCTGCTGAGCGAATCGCTGGCCGCGGGCAGCCACGCGGTGGAATGGAACGGGACGGACCAGCGCGGGTGCGCGGTGGCTTCGGGAACGTATTTCTGCCGGATCGAGGCGGGATCGTCG
>CAIOLW010000147.1 GCA_903859215.1 uncultured bacterium
ATGCCGGCGTCGATGATCGTCTCGCCGCGCGAGGGCATCGAACCCGGAGCGTGCGCGTTGTCGGGCGCGCCGCCTTCGTTCACGTTCCCGCTGTCGTCGCCGGGGATCTGGTCGTCTGCCATGAGTTCCCTCTGCCCTTAGATGTCCAAAGTCCGCTGGATGTCCAAAGTCCGCTAGATGTCCAGGTCTTCTAGGTCTTCTAGATGTCCAGGTCTTCTAGATGTCCAAATCTTCCAGGCGCACCAGCGCCGCATTCTCCTCGATGAACCGGCGCCGCGGCTCCACCTCGTCACCCATCAGGATGGTGAAGATGTGGTCGGCCTCGGCAGCGTCCTCGATCGTCACGCGCGTCATCGTGCGCGAGTCCGGGTTCATCGTCGTCTCCCAGAGCTGCTCCGGGTTCATTTCGCCGAGACCCTTGTAGCGCTGCACGTACACGCCCTTGGCGCCGCCCATCTCCGCCAGCAGGCGGTCCTTGGCGGCGTCCGAGTTCACGTAGATCTCGGTGGCGCCCTTCTTCAGGCGGTACAGCGGCGGCTCGGCGATGTACATGTGGCCGTTCTCGATGATCTCGCGGAAGTGCCGGAAGAACAGCGTCAGGATGAGCGTGCGGATGTGGCTGCCGTCGACGTCCGCATCGGTCATGATGATGATCTTGTGGTAGCGGAGCTTGCTCACCTCGAAGATGCCCGCGCCGATGCTCGTGCCGAGCGCCGTGATGATGGTGCGGATCTCGTCGTTGCCCAGCATCTTGTCCAGCCGGGCCTTCTCCACGTTCAGGATCTTGCCCTTCAGCGGCAAAATGGCCTGGTTGCGCCGGTCGCGGCCCTGCTTGGCCGAGCCGCCGGCGCTGTCGCCCTCGACCAGGTACAGCTCGCACTCGGCCGGGTCGCGGCTCGAGCAGTCGGCCAGCTTGCCGGGCAGCGACGCCGAATCGAGCGCCGACTTGCGCCGGGTCAGGTCGCGCGCCTTGCGCGCCGCCTCGCGCCCCTGGGCCGCGGTCAGGCACTTGCCGACGATCGCCTTGGCTTCGCGCGGGTGCTCGTCCAGGTACTGGCCCAGGTACATGTTCACCAGCGCCTCGACCAGGCCCTTCACCTCGGTGTTGCCCAGCTTGGCCTTCGTCTGGCCCTCGAACTGCGGCTCGGGGATCTTCACCGAGATGATCGCGGTCAGGCCCTCGCGCACGTCGTCGCCGGTCAGCGCCTTGACGTCCTTCTTCAAAAGGCCCGCCGAGGTCGCGTAGGCGTTCAATGTGCGCGTCAGGCCGGCGCGGAAGCCGGACAGGTGACTGCCGCCTTCGGGCGTGTTGATGTTGTTGGCGAACGTGAACAGGACCTCGGCGTAGCCGTCGTTGTAGTCGAGGGCCACCTCCATCTGGGTCCCGTCCTTCTCGCCGGTGAAGAACACGGGCTCGGGGCAGATGACGGTGCGGCCCTCGTTCAGCCAGCGCACGTACTCGACGATGCCGCCCTCGAAGTGGAAGTGGTCGCGGCGCTGATGGCCCTGGCGCTCGTCCTGCAGCGTGATGTTCACGCCGCGGTTGAGGAACGCCAGCTCGCGCAGGCGGCCGCGCAGCGTGTCGTAGTTGAAGACCAGGTCGGGGAAGATCTCGTAGTCGGGCTTGAACGTGACGATGGTGCCGGTCTGGTCCGCCGGGCAGTCGCCGATCTGGCTCAGCGGCTCGGACAGGATGCCGCGCTCAAATCCAATACTGTAGACGTGCCCATCGCGGCGGATCTCGGCCCTCAGCGATTCGCTCAGCGCGTTCACGCAACTGACGCCCACGCCGTGCAGGCCGCCCGACACCTTGTAGCTGTCCTTGTCGAACTTGCCGCCGGCGTGCAGGCTGCTGAGCACCAGCTCGACCGCGGGCTTGCCCTCTCCCTGGTGCATGTCGACGGGGATGCCGCGGCCGTCGTCGGTCACGCGGATGATGTCGCCTTCACAGATCGTCGCCTCGATGGTCGTGCAGTAGCCGGCCATCGCCTCGTCGATCGAGTTGTCGACGACCTCGTAGACGAGGTGGTGCAGGCCCTTGGTGCCCGTGTCGCCGATGTACATCGCCGGCCGCTTGCGCACGGCCTCGAGGCCCTTGAGGACCTGGATGCCGTCGGCGTTGTACTCCTTGGACCCGTTCGCCGCGCGCAGCGCCGCGCTGGCCTCACCGGCCGCAGCGGCGGCGGCCGCCTCCATGCTTTCGTTTTCGCTCATCTGCCCTGTTCACGCTTCCTGCCGCGCGGTGTCGCCAAAGGACGCGTCGCCATTGGGCGCATCCCCTGTCGAAACTGCAACTGGCTCACGGTTCCTTCGCCGAACCTGGCGTTGAATTTCCCGACGATCTCCGGCGCCAGCATGGTCAACTCCTGGCGCCAGGTTCCATGGTCGGCCTCGAGCACCAGCACGCCGTCGGCCAAGTCGATCGCGTGCACGTGCGCCGCGATCTCGGGCCCCACGATCTCGCTCCAATGCAGCAGCGGCGCGCGCCCGGCGAGTCGGTCGTTGACTCCGGACTCGCGCAACGCAGCCTCGAGGATGCGGGATATGGGCTGCAGGCCGTCTCTGTTGGTCGACATGTTGGTCGAATCAGACTCCGCGCCGGGTCAGTCCCCGGCCGTGATCGCGTCACCCTCGACGGCCGCGAAGCGGCCGCTCTCCACGCGCCACGCGCGCAATCCCTCGGGCCGCCAGCCCGTGATGTCGTCCGGCCGCGCCGAGGCGATGAACACCTGGTGGTCACGCGAAGACATCTCCTGCAATCGCCGGGTACGCGCCCGGTCGAGCTCGCTGAAGATGTCGTCGAAGAACAACACCGGCCGCATCCGGCGCTGGCCGAACAGCACATCGCTGCGGCCGAGGATCATGGCGATGGCCGCGGTGCGCGTCTGGCCCTGCGATCCGTAGGTCCTCAAATCGACCCCTTCGAGCGTGATGCCGAAGTCGTCGAATTGCGGCCCGGACAGCGGCCGGCCGCGCCTCATTTCCGAGTCCGTAATATAGTCGAATTCGGCGAAAATTGCGCCCGCCAATTCATCCTCCGGAGGCAATTTTCCACCCCCGGAAACCAGGTGTTTCATGACGCTCTCGAGCCGCGGGCGATAGTCGAAATCGACCGTCCCGACAGGCCCCGCCATCGCCTCGTGACCGGCCCGCAGATGGGGTTCGAGCAGCTGCGCGTAAGCGGCCCGACCGCGGCACACGCCCGCCGCGTGGTACGCCAGTTCGCGGTTCCAGGCGGTGAGTTCCTCGCGCCCGCGGCCGCCCCCGCCGAAGCCCCGCCGCAAATCGTGCAGCAGCCCCGTCTTCTGCTTGAGCACCCGCTGGCAGGCGCCGAGGTGGGCCAGGTAGGCCGCATCCAGTTCGGCCATGCCCTGATCGACGAACTGCCGCCGCTGCTGCGGCGCCCCGCGCACCAGGCCGATCGAGTCGGGGTTGAAGACCACCGTGACCAGCCGCCCGATCAGGTCGGCCTTCCCCTTCAGCGGCTCGCCGTCCAGCCGCAACCGGCGGCCGCCGCTGCGGTCCAGGCCAAATTCGCAGGCCACGATCGCACCTGAATCCTCCTCCACCGACAGCGCCACATGCAGGGCGTCCTGGCCGAAAGCGATGAGCTCGTCGGCCTTCGCCCCGCGGTGCGAGCGGCCCAGCGCGAACCAGTTCAGCGCCTCCAGGAGGTTGGTCTTGCCCTCCCCGTTGCGGCCAAGGAGCAGGTTCACATGGGGCGAAAAGTCGAGCGTGGTCTCGGCCAGGTTGCGGAAGTTGGTGAGGGTGGCCGAGAGGATGCGCACGGGCGGGGCTCCGGTGTCGGGGCGCTGGATTCGCCGATGGGGGGCCCTGGCCCCCCGCAGGAAAACAGGATAGCGGATGGGCGGGTCGGCGTCGAGTGCAGCGCCGCTTGCATCACCGCACCACTTGCGCCGGCGCAACTCGCCAAACCGCAAATGGGGTAGCGATCCGCACGGCGGCGCGGGGATATCCTTGTCTATTTGGCGCGACGTTCCGAATATGCAAGGATAGCGCGCCCCTGCGGCCGCGCCCCACCCACCCCCAAAGGACCAGCCCATGCAAACCCGCACCCTCGGCACCGGCGGCCTCGAAGTCTCCGCCCTCGGCCTCGGCTGCATGGGCATGAGCTACTCGTACGGCCCCCCGAAGGACAAACGGGAGATGACCGCGCTCCTGCGCGCGGCCGTCGACCGCGGCGTCACCTTCTTCGACACCGCCGAGGTCTACGGCCCCTACCTGAACGAGGAGTTGCTCGGCGAGGCCCTGGCCCCCGTCCGCGACCAGGTCGTCATCGCCACCAAGTTCGGATTCGACCTGAACGCCGGCTTCGACGCCCGCGGCATGAAGGGCCCCCCGGGCCTCAATAGCCGGCCCGACCATATCCGCACAGCCGTCGAGGGCTCGCTGAAGCGGCTCCGCATCGAGACCATCGACCTGCTCTACCAGCACCGCGTCGACCCGGGCGTGCCCATCGAGGATGTGGCCGGGGCCGTCAAGGACCTCATCGCCCAGGGCAAGGTGAGACACTTCGGCCTGTCCGAGGCCGGCGCCCAGACCATCCGCCGCGCCCACGCCGTGCAGTCGGTGACGGCGCTGCAGAGCGAGTACTCGCTGTGGATGCGCGCACCCGAGAAGGAGATTATCCCCACGCTCGAGGAGCTCGGCATCGGGCTGGTGCCCTACAGCCCGCTCGGCCGCGGCTTCCTGACCGGCAAGCTCGACGCAGCGACCACCTTCGAAAGCGGCGACTTCCGTAGCGCCCTGCCCCGTTTCACGCCCGAGGCGCTGCAGGCGAACCAGGCGCTGGTCGACCTGCTGGGCCGGGTCGCGGCACAGAAAGCCTCCACGCCCGCCAGGATGGCGCTGGCCTGGCTGCTGGCGCAGAAGCCGTGGCTCGTGCCCATCCCGGGCACGACGAAGCTGGAACGGCTGGAAGAGAACCTCGGGGCCACGGCCGTCGCGCTGACGCCGGACGACCTGCTGGAGATCGACCGCGCCGCGGCCGCGATCACGGTGGTCGGCGAGCGGTATCCGGAGCGGCTGGAGAAGATGACTGGACGTTGAGTTTTACCTGGCGGGTCGTTGAGTTTTACCCGGCGGGTCGTTGAGTTGCGCCGGCGCAAGTGCGCCGCCTCGAAAAGAACACGGCCCCGCCGTCACATCGACAGCGGGGCCGTTCTTTCATCCACGCGCGGTGGCGCTTCTAGTCCCCCGCCAACCGCAACGGCATCAGCAAACAAAGCACGCCCATGTCCTCGCCCGTGTCGTGCACGGGCTTGAGCAGCGCCGCGCTCTGCGAGTCCTTCAGCGACAGCACGACCGACTCGGCCTGCAGGTTCTTCAGGATGTCCTGGAGGTAGCTGTAGTTGAAGCCGATCTCCAGCGGGTCGCCCTGGTAGCTGACCTGGATCTCGTCCTCGGCGGTGCTGCCCTCGGTGCCGCGCGCGGTCAGTTCCATGCGGCCGGCCTCGATGCCCAGCTTGATCTGGCTGGTGACGCGGTCGGCGGTGATGGCGACGCGGCGGATGGCCTGCGCGAAGTCGGCCTTGTCGACGGTGACGTGCTTGTCGTTGTCCTTCGGCAGCACGGCCTGGTAGTCGGGGAAAGGTCCCTCGAGCAGGCGCACCTGCAGCACGGTGCTGCCGGCGCGGAACGACAACTGGCTGCCGCCGACGAAGATGCTGACCTCGGTGTTGGCGCTGTCCTCGTCGCGCGCGGCGGCCGCGATGCGCGGGATCTGCCGCAGGCCGTTCGTATCGACGATCAGGTTCTTGTCGCCGCTGACCTTCCACTCCATCTTGCGCACGCTGCGCGCCAGGCGGTGCGCATCGGTGGCTACCATCGTCAGCGACGCGGCGCGCACTTCCCACAGGATGCCCATCAGCGCCGGCCGCGTCTCGTCACGCGACACCGCATACGCGGTCTCGTTGATCATGTCGATCAAAGTGTCGGCCGGGATCGCCAGGGCCGCCTTCTCTTCGGGCTTCTTCAGCGCGGGAAAATCGTTCACGTTCATCGTGTTCTCGGTCAGGCGCGACTTGCCGCTGGTCAGCGTCAGCTGGTCGCCCTTCTGTGAGATCGTCACGACGCCCGGCCGCAGGCTGCGCACGAACGGCACGAACTTCACGGCGGGGATCGCGACGCGGCCCGGGTCCTTGACCGTGGCCTTCGTCGTCGAGGTCGTGATCGAGATGTCCAGGTTCGTCGCCGAGAGCGTCAGGCTCTCCTTCGTGGCCTCCACCAGCACGCAGCTGAGGATGGGCAGGGTGGTCTTGCTCGGGACCACGGCGGCGATGACGTCGAGGGCCTTCTGCAGGTCCTCCTGCTGGATTTCGAACTTCACGATCCGGCCTCCGCGGGGAGTGTGGCGTTCATCATTTCGGGGAGGGCCATGATAGGCGATCGCAGGCAGGCAGGCAAGCGTGTGATGGTTCCCCCGCGCGCCTTCCGGAAGCCTTCTTCTTCATGGTATTTATATAAAAGGTCGATGTAGATATAGAGGGAGTGGATAACCGGGATAACCCGGGATGGCGCCCGGCGTTGGCCGGCAACCGGCGGTTTCGCGACGACCGCTGGCGGGGATAAATCCGGGACAGCGAACGGCAAACCCGGCACCTATCCCCCATGCCCCTCACGCCTCCTGGTTGACCCCGGACCATCCCCTGGTTGTCCCAAGGCCATCCCCGAAGTTATCCCACGTTTTCCCGTGCCGGCGCGCGCCGCGGCGCACCCTCCGGGAAGGTTTTGCGCCGCGCGAAAACCGCATTTGAAACGAGCAACGCCGGCCCATGCGGAGCCGGCGTTGGTCACACTCACGACCGTCTTCATCCCACAGGTCAGTTGCGGCGGCCGCGACACTTGTCCTGCAGGTTGAGAACGAATCCGCGGAAGCGCGGGTCGTCGCCCATGTCCTTGCCGATCTTCTGGCAGGCATGCGCGACGGTCGAGTGGTCGCGACCGCCGAAGGCGCGGCCGATTTGGTTGAGGGAGGCGCCGGTCAACTCGCGTGATAGGTACATCGCCATCTGACGGGCCCGGGCCAGGTCCTGGGTGCGTCTCTTGGACTTCAGTTGATCGCACGTCACATCGGTGGCGTCGGCCACCACCTTCATGACGTCGGCGATCTTCACAGGCCCGGAAGAATTTCCCTGGAAAAAGGAGGAGAGGACCTCAGAGGCCATTTCCAGTGAGATTTCACGGCCCGTCAGACTGGCGAAAGCAAGCAGGCGGATCAGCGCTCCCTCAAGGCGTCGGATGTTGTCGGTGATGTTCTCCGCGATATAGGAGATCACATCGTCGGTGATGTAGATGTTGTTGGACTCAACCTTCCTTTTCAGGATGGCCATGCGGGTCTCGAGGTTGGGCGGCTGGATGTCGGTGATCAGGCCCCACTCGAAACGTGAACGCAGCCTCTCTTCCAGCGTCGTGATCTCCTTGGGAGAGCGATCGCTGGTCAGGATGATCTGCTTCTTCAGGTCGTACAGTGCGTTGAACGTGTGGAAGAACTCTTCCTGTGTGGACTCCTTGCCGGCCAGGAAGGCCACGTCGTCCACCAGCAGCACGTCGACGCTGCGGTACTTCATCTTGAAGTCGGGCGTCCGGTTGTCGCGGATCGACCCGATCAAATCGTTCATGAAGTTCTCGGCCGTCACGTACGCGATGCGGCGCCCCGGGTGCGCGTCGGCGATGGCGTTGCCCACCGCGTGCATCAGGTGCGTCTTGCCGAGCCCGACCCCGCCGTGGATGAACAGCGGGTTGAAGTGGCTGCCCGGGTTGCGGGCGACGGCCGTGGCCGCCGCGAACGCCATGTCGGTCCCCGACCCCACCACGAAATTCGCGAAGGTGTAGTCGGGATTCAGGTTCACGACCTGGGCGGCCCGGGGCAGGGTGCTGACCTCGGCCGGGGCCGGCCGGACCCCGCCGGCGGCGTCGACCCGCCCGGCGGCCGGACGCTCCTCCGGTTCCGGGGCCAGGGGGGTCAGCGCGCTGGGGGCGCCCTCCTGGATCTTCAGGGTGAACGCCACCTCGCGCCCGAAGCAGGACGCACCCGCCTCGTTCAGGATGCCCAGGTGGTGCTCGCTGAACCAGTCCATGAAGAAGTGATTGGGGCAGGCCACCTTGAGGGCCCCGTTGCCCGAGTTCTCGGGCTGCAGGGGCGCAAACCAGGTGTTGAAGGTCTGCTGGGCCACCTTCTGGCGGACGATATCCAGGATTTCGGGCCAGTAAGCGTCCAGATTGGACATGGATTCCCCGTACCCCGAGGGGCAGAACCGCGCCAGCAAACCCAGGTTATCCACAGGGCCCCCCAGCGGCGAAACCGTTGCCACCAAACAGGATGGGAATCATCCGACCCGACAGAACAAAAAGTTATCCACAAAAACGAAGCGTTGTGGATAACTTGTTGTGCCGCCCTGTTGAGTTGTTCCCTGTCCGGGGGCGAAGCTAGCACGCCGTTTCGCGGACCACCAAGATTTTTCTCCGGAAAATCGACGACCCACGCAGGGCGTTAAGGGATAACGGGTTGGGGGCGTGGCGAAAATTTTGCCGCCGCGCACCCGCGCCCTCCCGGGCGGGTCGGCGATTCCGGGCCTGTGGATAACCCGGTGTTTTCCTTGACACTGCGCATCCAGACGGCTAACATACGGCGCTGTTATCATCTGACCGCAGCCAAGGAGAGATCCGTGAAGCGGACATTCCAACCGAGTCACACCAAGCGCTCCCGCCGGCATGGCTTCCGCAAGCGGATGTCCACCCGTGGCGGCCGCCTGGTGCTGAGCCGGCGCCGGGCCAAGGGTCGCAAGCGCATTTCCGCCTAGTACCGCCCTGGCCCCAGTCTAGCCCCGGTCCTTCTGATGCGGCCGGCGCAGCGACGCAGGCGGGTGATCATGAGCGGAAACATCGCCTGGCGATCGCTGGCTCGACAGAGTGAGTTCCAAAAGGTCTACACCGGAGGCGCCAAGTCAGTGGGACGCCTTCTGGTGGTGTACCTATTGCCTGCCGCCGAGGCCGCCCGGGGGATCGTCGCCAGCCGCAAGGTCGGGGGCGCCGTCCAGAGGAACCGGGCGAAGCGGCTGTTGCGCGAAGCGTTCCGCAAGGGTACGCTCGGCAACGTCGCCGATCTGAGCGGCATGTCGCTGAGGCTGGTTCCTGCCGCAGCGCCCGACGCGGGCGCCGCAGATCCGGCGCAGAACCTGTGGGTCGTGCTCGTCGCCCGCCGCAACATTCTCGCGGCCGGCGCCTCTGAAGTGCAGGACGAGCTCGAAACGCTGCTGCGCGGACTGCTGGGCGATCACACGACGTGAGTTTGCGCGCCGCCGCGTCCGCAACCGTCGTCTTCGCCGCCGCCGGACTCCGTCTCGCCATTTAACCGGTGCGCCCGCCCGCCCCTGTCCTTCCTGCCAGGGCGAAGCACCACACGGGTTCGTATGTGGCGTGTGCCATACCTGCTGATCATGGCCTACCGGCGTGTCCTGTCGCCGCTGCTTCCGGCCGCCTGTCGCTATTACCCGTCCTGTTCGGCCTACGCCGCGGAAGCCTTCCGCGTGCACGGCCTGTGGAGGGGCGCGTGGCTCACCATCCATCGCCTGGTCCGCTGCAACCCCTGGCAATTGGGCGGGATCGACCCCGTGCCGCCGCGGCGCAACGACCGCGCGGCCGACAAGCACGCACCGCTCGCCTGCTGTTCTTTCACCCACGGAGACAATGCCCATGGATAGGCGCCCGGTCATCGGTTTCGCGCTGATTTTCGTCATGATCATCGGTTACTCCCTCGTGATGAACAAGATGTACCCCCCCAAGCCGCAGCCCGCGCAGCCCGTGGCCGCCGCCGCTGCGACAACGCCCGCGCCCGAGACGCTGCCGTCGCCCGCCGCCGCTGCGACAGGGATCGGCCAGCAGGTGGACCCCTCGCTGCCGGCCGCGCCCCTGACGATGGCGCAGATGCTCGAACCGGTGCCGGCCGAGGCGGCGCCGTCGGTCATCATCGTGACGACGCCCTTGTATCGCGCGCGCATCGACACGCGCGGCGGCGCCGTGGTGGGCTGGGAGCTGCTCCAGCACAAGGCCTGGCAGGGCGGCCCGGTGCAGGTCGTGCCGAAGGACGCGCCGGCCGACGGCGGCGACGCCGTGCTGTTCCGCGCCGCGCAACTGGACCTGTCGCTGTTCCCGTACACCGCTGACGGCGGCGACCTGCAACTGGCCGCCGGCTCGGACAAGCGCACGCTGGTCCTGAAGGGGATGACGCGCGGCGGCCTCGAGGTGCGGAAGATCTTCACGTTCGACCCCGCCGTGTACGGCGTGACGGTCGACATCGAGCTGGGCGGCGACAGCGCCGCGGTCGGCAACATGCTGGTGCAGACCGGCACGGCCGACGCGGTGCGCTTCGGCTGGAACCACGGCATCGCGCCGGTCGAGCGGCGCCAGAAGCTGGAGCAGGCGTCACTGCGCTCGTTTGTGGGCATCGGCGAGGACATCCACTTCCGCAAGCGCATGTCGATGCGGAAGGACGTCACGAAGGTGGAGGGGCAGTGGCGCGGCTCGGCGCGCTTCGCCGGCCTCCAGGACCGCTATTTCACCATCATCGGCATTGTCCCCCAGGGGCAGGGGGGACCGGTCGAGGGCACGGTGCGCATCGGCGGAAACAAGGAGCGGATGGCCCAGACCTGGGCCATCGAGCTTCCCGCGCGGCGCAACGAAAGCGGCGCCATCGCCGCCTCGCGCCTCGAACTGTATATCGGCCCGCAGCAGGCCGAACTGCTCCGCGTCTACGGACACGGTCTGGAAAAGACCATGGATATGGGTTGGAAGTGGGTGCGCCCGCTTTCGACGCTGGTCCTCAAGGGTATGCAGCTGCTGTACAAGGTGATCCCGAACTACGGCATCGTCATCATCATCTTCTCGGTCCTGACGAAGCTGATGTTCTACCCGCTGACCAAGTCGTCGACCCAGTCCATGAAGAAGATGGCGGAACTTCAGCCCAAGCTGAAGGCCCTGCAGGAGAAGTACAAGAACGACAAGGAGAAGCTGAATCAGGCGACGCTGAAGCTGTACCAGGAGGAGAAGGTCAATCCCCTGTCGAGCTGCCTGCCGCTGCTGATCCAGTCCCCGGTGTTCATCGCGCTCTACCAGGCGTTCAGCCGGACCATCGCGCTGCGCGGGCAGCCGTTCTTCGGTTGGATCAGCGACCTGTCGCAGCCCGATTCGGTGACCACCCTGTCGTTCCTGGGAGGGGCGGACCTGAACATCCTGCCGTTCCTGATGGGCATCGCCATGTACTACCAGACCAAGTTCACCCCGAACACCGGCGGCGGCCAGATGGCCGCCATGAACACAATGATGCCGGTGTTCATGATTTTCATCTTCTACAACATGCCGTCCGGACTCGTGCTCTACTGGCTCATCAATAACGTGATGCAGGCCTACCAGAGCTGGCAGATCCACAGGACGGCAGGCAAGAGTGGAGGCGTGGCAACCGCATGAGTGATTCCATCGAAACCAAGGGCAAGACCGTCGACCTGGCGGTGTCCGAAGCCCTGCTGCAGCTGGGCCTGCGGCGGGACGAAGTCGAGATCAAGGTGCTCGAGGAGCCCCGGGCCGGCCTTATGGGCTTCCTGGGCGCCCGGCAGGCGAAGGTGCTGGTCAGCAAGCGTCGCCCGACACGGGGCGGCCGCAGCGGTGGTCGCGACCACCGGCGCGACGATGACCACCGCGCGCACGACCTGACGGCCAGCGGCGCTTCGGGTCGGGGCCGCGGCCGCAGCGGCGGGCGTGACGACAACCGCGGTGGCCGCAGCGAGGGCGCGAGCCAGCCGCCCCGCGGCGACAATCGTGACAATCGCGGCGGCCGTGGCGGCCGCGACGAGGCTCGCGGTCCGCGCGATGACAACCGTGGCGGCCGTGGCGGCCGTGACGAGGTGCGCGCCGCGGCGCCGCGCGAAGAGGCCCCGCGCACGCGGCCGGCCGGCGAGGAAAGCAATGGCGCCCCGCGCGAGGATCGCGCGGACGGGCAGCGTTCGCGCCGCCGCCGTGGCGGTCGTGGACGCGGCGGTCGCGGTCGTGGCGGCCAGGGCCAGCCGCGCGACGAGCAGATGAACGCGGCCGGCAGTGTGTCGTTCGGCGGGCCGGACGAGTTCGAGGTGCCCGCCGTCACCGAACAGCAGCCGCGTCCGGAGGTCGAGCGCAGCGAGCGCAGTGACCGTGGCGACCGCAACGACCGCAACGACCGTGGCGACCGTGGGGGCCGCGGGGGCCGTGGTGGTCGTGATCGCGGCGACCGCCCGGCGCGCGACCAGGTTGAGGCGCGCGGGGCCGGCGACGAGTTCGTGGTCGCCGATCAGCCGCAGGCCGAGGCCATGCCGCGCGAGCGGGCCCGCGAAGAGCGTTCGCGGCGCGACCTGCACGTGCCCGTGACGCCGGTGTCGGCGGACGACGGCGCGTCGGCCGGCGAGGCGATGGCGCCGCCGGCGATCGAGCCGACCGTCATCGAGACCGCCGTCATCGTCAACACCACGCCGAAGGCCAAGCAGCGGGCGTGGGGCGGGCTCGGCGCCCGTCGCGAGAAGGCGCCGGTGGCCCAGCCGCTGGCGCGCGTCGAAGAGGTCTCGCCGGCCACGGCCGGTTCGGTCTTCAAGCCGTCGGCCAAGGCGCTGCGGACGGCCGCGGCCCGCGCGGCGGCGGCGGCGCCGACGGACACGCCTTCCCGGGTCGGCGAGATCGACTCGCCGCGGTCGGGCTCGTTCGGTTCGGGGGGCTACGGCGGGAACAGCGGTGGAACCACCAGTGGCGCGCGCCACAGCGGTGACGAGGTCATCGCCGCGAACATCGCCGCCACCGACTACGCCAAGCCGGCGGCCCAGACCGACGAGGCGGGCCAGCCGGCCCTGCTCGCCGACCTGGCCACCGGCATGCTGGCCCGCGCCGGCTTCCCCTGCGAATGCGAGACCATCCCGGGTGAGTACCACGCGGTGAAGGTCTCGGCCGACGAGGACAGCGCCGGGATGCTGATCGGTCGCGGCGGCTCGACCGCCGAGGCCATTGAGCATCTGGTGGAGCGGATGGCCAGCAATGCCTCGGGCGACCGGGTGCGGATGAACCTGGACATCAACGAGTACCGGGTCCACCGCGAGGACCAGCTCCGCGAGCACACGGAAGAAGCCGTGGCCGAGGTGCGCGCCACCGGCGAGCCGTACCACATGGAGCCGATGGACGCCCGCGAGCGGCGCATCGTCCACATGACGACGGCCGACCTGCCGGACATCACCACCTACACGGTGGTCGGATCCGGCGGCAAGCACGTGGTGATCGTCAAGGACGACGGCACGCAGCGCGACGAGGATGGCGGCGGCGAGGACTGATCGCCTGACCGCCGGTCCGTTTGGACAGGGAGCGGCGCGAGGGCGTCGCTCCTTTTCATACCCGCCCCGGTTGCCGGCGGGGGAGGTTCCCGGATGGATTTTGGGAGCAACGATCCGGTCATGGACACGGTCGTGGCCCGCGCCACCCCCGAGGGCGAGGGCGGCCTGGCCGTCGTGCGCCTGAGTGGTCCCGGGGCGATGACCATCGCCCGGCGCGTCTTCCTGGGCCCGGGCTTCGGCCCCGCGTTGGCCACGCCGCCCGCCCCCCGCCGCGCTGTATACGGTATACTGCACGCGCCGACTGACGCGCAAGGTGATGAAAATCAACCACTTGACATCATCGACGAAGCCCTGGCCCTGCCCATGCCTGGCCCCCACAGCTACACGGGCGAGGACACGGTCGAGTTCTTCTGCCACGGCGGCCGGCAGGTCGCCGCGGCCGTGGTGAGGGCCTGCCAGGAGGCCGGCGCGGTGGCCGCGCCCCCCGGCGAGTTCACCCGGCGGGCGTTCCTGAACGGGCGCCTGACCCTGGACCAGGCCGAGGCCGTGGCCGACCTGATCGCCGCCGGCAGCGAGCAGGCGGCGCGCGCCGCGGTCGCCCAACTGAGGGGTGGGCTCGACGCCGAACTGGGCGCCGTCGAGTGGCCGCTGCTGGACCTGCTGGTCCGCCTCGAGGGCTCGCTCGAGTTCAGCGATGACGACGACGTGGCGATCCCGGTGACCGAGACCCGGCTGACCCTGAACGAAGCGATCGAGGGCCTCGACCACCTGCTCGCCCTGGCCCCGGCCGGCCGGTTGCTGCGCGAGGGCATCCACCTCGTCCTGGCCGGCGCCCCCAACGCGGGGAAGAGTTCGCTGTTCAACCGACTGGTCGGCGACGACCGCGCCCTGGTCGATGCCGAGCCCGGCACCACCCGCGACGTGGTCGCGGCGCCCGTCCGCCGCGGCGGCCGGCTCTACGTGCTGCACGACACGGCCGGGTTGCGCGACGATGCCGGGCGCGTCGAGACGATGGGCATCACGCGGGCGCGGGAGACGGCAGCCGGCGCCGACCTGGTGCTGCTGCTGGCCGAGGCAGGGGATGGGTGGCCTTCGCTGGCGCTGCCGGAGGTGGGTGCGCCGCCGGTGTTGAGGGTGGCGACGAAGTGCGATCTGGGTGGGGCGACTGGCGGGGCGACTGGTGGGGCGACTGGTGGGTGGACTTGCGCCGGCGCAAGTCGCGGGGCCGATGGAGCCGCCGTTCCCATCGCCACTTCGGCCGTGACCGGCGCCGGGCTGGACACGCTCTGGGCCGCCATCGAAAAGCTGGCCGAAACCTGGAACCTCGATGAGGCCATCAGCCTGGGCGTCGTGCTGAACGAACGCCATCGCCAGCGCCTGCTCGAGGGCCGCGACGAACTGTCCCAGTTGCTGGGGCTGTACGACGGCGGCGCCGACCCGGGCGACGAAGTGGCCGGCACGCTGCTGGCCGCAACGCTGGCGCGGCTGGGCGAGATCTCCGGGCGCGTGTTCTCCGAGCAGCTGCTCGACGGCGTGTTCCGTCGTTTCTGCGTGGGAAAATAGGGGAAATAGCGTGACCACCGGCAACGGCGCCCCCACCACGACCAATACGCACGCGCACAGCGGGTGGGATGTCATCGTCGTCGGCGGCGGCCACGCCGGTCTCGAGGCCGCGCTCGCCGCCGCGCGGCTGGGCGCGCGCTGCGCTCTGGTGACGCACGCCATTTCCGAGATCGGCCGCATGCCGTGCAATCCCGCCATCGGCGGCCTGGGCAAGGGCCACCTCGTGCGCGAGATCGACGTGCTGGGCGGGCAGATGGGCCAGGCCATCGACCAGACCGGCATCCAGTTCCGCATGCTGAACACAAAGAAGGGCCCGGCGGTGCAGTCGCCGCGCGCGCAGGCCGACAAGCACGACTACCAGCGATACATGCGCGAGGTGGTGCTGGCGCAGCCGGGGCTCGACGTGGTCGAGGGCGATGTCGTCGAGATCCTCGCTGATCCCGCTTGCGCCGGCGCAAGCGCATCGCCAACCGCAAGCGCATCGCCGCGCCAACAAGTGCGCGGCGTGCGCCTGGCCGATGGCCGCGACATCAGGGGCGCCGCGGTCATCCTCTCGTCGGGCACCTTCCTGCGCGGATTGATGCACGTGGGCGAGCGGCAGACGATCGGCGGCCGTGAAGGCGCCGCGAGCGCCGAAGGTTTGAGCGCGAGCCTGCGCAAGCTGGGCCTGCAGTTGCGCCGCCTGAAGACCGGCACGCCGCCGCGCCTGTGGCGCGACTCCATCGACTACACGCAACTGCAACCGCAGCCGGGTGACGCGGAACCGAAGCCGTTCTCGCTGCGCACCGCCGTGTTCGCGCCCGACCAGGTGGAGTGCCACCAGGTGTGGACCAACGCGGCGACGCACGCGGTGATCCGCGCGAACCTGGCGCGGTCGCCGCTGTACGGCGGCATCATCGAGGGGCAGGGGCCGCGGTACTGCCCGTCCATCGAGGACAAGGTGGTGCGCTTCGCCGACAAGGAGCGGCACCTGCTGTTCCTGGAGCCCGAGGGGCGCGACGACCCCGAGGTGTACGTCAACGGCCTGTCGACCAGCCTGCCGGACGATGTGCAGGAGGCAATCGTCCACGCGCTGCCCGGCCTGGGGTGCGCGCGGTTGGCCCGGTACGGCTATGCGGTGGAGTACGACAGCGTCCCGTCGTGGCAGATCTCGGCGGCGCTTGAGTCGCAACTCGTTGCGGGACTTTACCTTGCCGGACAAGTGCTGGGCACGTCGGGCTACGAGGAGGCCGCCGCGCAGGGCCTGGTGGCCGGCGTGAACGCCGTCCGGGGGCTGGCTGGCGGCGCCCCGCTGGCGTTGCCGCGCGACACGTCGTACCTGGGTGTGCTGGTCGACGACCTCGTGACCAAGGACATCACCGAGCCGTACCGCATGTTCACCTCGCGCGCCGAACACCGGCTGCACCTGCGGTGCGACAACGCCGAGGAAAGGCTGGGGCCGCTGGCGCTGGAGTTGGGCCTGCTCGATGCGCGCGGTCGCGCCGTGCTGCAGGCGCGCACGGCCTATGCCGCGGGTCTCGCCGCGCTGCTCGCGGCGTCGAACGCCCGCCCGGCGAGCGGCGGCGGGGCCGTTCCCGCCGTCCAGTACATGCTCTACCCGGGGGTGGACCTCGGCGGTGCATTGGCGGCGATCGTCGCGAACGACCCCTCGGCGGCCGATCGCCTGACCGCGTTGCGCGGCGCCCTGGACGCCGCCGCGCCGGCGCCGCACGTGCGCGCCGGGGCCGAGGCGCAGGTCGAGAACGGGCTGAAGTACGGCGGCTATATCGCCAAGCAGGCGCGCCTGCTCGCGCAGCGGGGCACCCTGGAAGGGCATGCGCTGCCGCCCGAAATGGACTACAAGTCCATGTCCGCCTTGAGCTTCGAGGCCCGCGAAAAATTGTCACGCATCCGCCCGGCCACGCTGGGACAGGCCGGGCGCATCGACGGCGTCCGGGCCGGCGACCTGGCGGTATTGACGGTGTTCCTGCGGCGCCATCGGGGCGGCGCCGCAACGGGAGGCGACGATGAAGGCCAGGTTTGACGTCGGCCGGCCGCTGGCCGCCGACACCACGCAGGTGTTGGGAGCCTACCGGGCCGAACTGCTGCGCTGGAACCGGCAGATCAACCTGGTGTCGCGCCGGGATTCGGAGGCTGTCGCCGAAGGATTGATCCGCCAGTGCGTCGGCGCCTTCGACCGCTGGTGGGAGGCCTCAGGCGCCGAACTGGTGGGGCCGACGGCCACCCTGCGGATGTTCGATCTCGGGTCGGGCGGCGGGCTGCCGGCTTTCGTCTGGCTGGTATTGCTGAAGGAGCGCGGCGTGAAAGCGCGCGCCACCCTGGTGGAGCCGCGCGAGAAGCGGGCCTGGTTCCTGGAGCATATCGGGCGGCTGCCGGGCGCCCCCGGGTACGACGTGCTCACAGCTCGCTGGGGCGAGGCCGCCGTCGCGGCAATCACTGATGAAACGGCAATCTTGTTCACGCTCAAGGCCTTGCGGCTGTCTGAGTCTGCCATTCTGGGCGGTCTGGCGGTCGCGGCGGGCGCGCCGCCGCCGTCGCCCGGCGTTGGGATCGACATCGTGCGGTTCCAGCCGACCACGGGCGTGACCGCGGCTGGACTTGCGGCGAGCCTCGAGACGCCACCCGCGGGCGCGAGACACGGGGCCGGGTTCTGGAACTTCGAGTCGCGGGGCTCCCGGCTCCTGGTGCCGGCGGCCGCAACGCCGGATGCCGCGCGCGGGGCGGGCCTGTTCGTTTCTCGACACGTCCTGCTTCGTGAGCCGGGCTGATCGGCGCGGGAGCCCACGTGTTCCACGTGGAACAATATTGAATGATCGCACGGGCGGCGCCGACGAGGCGCCGCCTCTATGTTGAGAGAGACCCGCACAACCCTCAGCCACACGACGCCGACCGGCGTCACCCCGTCCCCGCTGGTGTTCCACGTGGAACATTCCCGGAGGACAACCGGAGGACAACTCCCGGGGCGTCTTGACGCACCCGGTCGCCCGCCGGTAGATTGTCAGTCCCGCATGGCACCGCGTCCCAACGGAAAGGCAGCCCACCGCCATGACCAAGATCGTGGCCATCTCGAACCAGAAGGGCGGCGTGGGCAAGACCACGACGGCCGTCAACCTGGCCGCCAGTCTGGCGGTCGCCGAACGACGGACCCTCCTGCTCGACTTCGACCCGCAGGGCAACGCCTCCAGTGGCGTGGGCGCATCTGCTGGCGAAAAAACGACTTATGAGTTTCTGGTTGGTAACGCCGCCTTCGGCGAAGCCGTCCAGGCCACCCACCTGCCGTTCCTGGACGTGCTGACCACCGACCGCCGCCTGGCCGGCGCCGAGATCGAG
>CAIOLW010000148.1 GCA_903859215.1 uncultured bacterium
CAGCCCGGCCGACAGGCACGCGCACGGCACGCCGGCGCGCTCGAGCAGCGCCGCCAGCAGGGCCCCGCTCTCGCGCTCGCCGCCGGCGGCCATCTCGGCCCGCGCGTGCGAGCCGGGGCCCAGGCCCAGGCGGCCTGCGCGCGCCAGCAACTCGTCGGTGCGCCCGGCCAGCGCCGAGACGACGGCCACGACTCGCCAGCCGTCGCGCCGCCAGCGGTAGATTTCGTGGACGGCGCCGCCGAGGCTCGCCTCGTCGCGCAGCACCGAGCCGCCGAACTTCAGGACGATCAGGGGGGCGTCGCTCATCGCGCCACCTCCGCCGTGACCGTCGCGAAGGCTGACTCGAGGTCGGCGCGGATGTCGGCGATGGACTCGAGCCCGACCGACAACCGCAGCAGGCCGTCGCGGACGCCGGCGGCCGCGCGCGCTTCCACCGTGAGGTCGGCGTGCGTCATCGACGCGGGGTGGGTGACGAGTGTCTCGACCGAGCCGACGTGCTCGACCAGCCGGCACAGCCGCAGCGCCCCGGCCACCTGCCGCGCCGCGGACAGCCCGCCCAGCAACTCGAAGCTGAGCACCGCGCCGTGCGCGCCCAGATGCTGCGCTTCCGCCAGCTCAGGATCGCCCAGCGAAGGGTAATGCACACGCGCCACGGCGGCCTGCGCCGCCAGCCAGTGCGCGAGCGTCGTCGCCGATGCCGACTGCGCGCGCAGTCGCAGCGGCAGCGTCTTGAGGCCCTGCAGCGTCAGCCAGGCGTGCTGCGGCGTCTGGATGGCGCCGGTGCTCTTGCGCACGAACCGGATCCGCTCGGCCAGCGCCGCGTCGCGCGTGACGACGGCGCCGCCCGGGGCCACCGAATGGCCGTCGATGAACTTCGTCGTCGAGGTCACCGTCAGGTCGGCGCCGAGTTCGAGCGGCTGCTGCAGCACCGGCGTCAGGAACGTGTTGTCGACGACCAGGCGCGCGCCGGCCCGGTGGGCGATGGCCGCGACGGCGCGTACATCGGTCACCTCGAGCGTGGGATTGGCCGGCGTCTCGATGAAGACGACGCGCGTGCGCGAAGTCACCGCGCCCGCGACCGCCGCCGGCGACGTGGAGTCGACAAACGTGGCCTCGATACCCAGCGGCCCCAGCACCTGCTGCAGCAGGCGCGTGGTGCCGCCGTAGACAGCGCGTCCGCACACGACGTGGTCGCCTGCCTTCAGGAGCGCCAGCAGCAGCGCCGTCTCCGCCGCCAGTCCGGTGGCGAAGCACACGGCGGGCGGCGCGCCCTCGAGCGCGCCGAGCACGTCCTCGAGCGCGCTGACGGTCGGGTTCGAGACCCGCGAGTACTGGTGCTCGGCGCGGCTGTCGACACCTTCGCGACAAAACGTCGTGGACTGGACGATGGGCGTCACGAGCGGTTGGCCGTCGGCGAAGCCGGCGCCGGCGCGGCAACAGAGGCTGTCGATCGAGGTGAAGCTGGAGGCCGAAGCCGTCGGTCTGGTCGTCATGCCGTTCCCCCTCGGGCACGGCATCAAGAGCGGCGATGTGCGGCGTGATCGCGGTGGCCCGCGGACCGATGGCGCGCACGCCGCCGGCCCGTGTTCCTTTTGACGAATCCCGACACGAGGTCGGCTTCGTCCGCATCAGCCCGACACGAGGTCGGCTGCGGCACCGCGGCGGGAGCATTCCCGCTCGGTTGCCGTCCCGGGCCGGAGGGCCCCGGGAACTCTTGATGCAATTCATCTACTGGCGCCGCAATCTATAGGCGACTGCCTCGGTTGTCAAGCGGCGCGACGGACTGGCAGGCGCTTTGCACAGATGGACTCAGTCGCCGGTGGCGGAGAGCCGCCGCGCGCCGGAAAAGGTCGGCAAATGGCGTCATCCCGCCACTTTCGGGGCCTGCGGGCCCGTTGCGCCGCGCTGCTGTGCGTGGTGCTCATGGCCCTCTTCGTGCCGGCGCCCGGCAATTCCGGCCGGGCGTACGCCGGCCAGGGCCTGGTCGACAGCACCTACGCGGAGCTGGACCGGTTGCGCGACGAGAAGCTGACCCAGCTGCGCGACTACCTCGATCGCGTCCAGCGGCTGGCCGGACAGGCGGCGACCGACCCCGTGCTGTCCGAGTATTTCCGCATCCGTTCGCGATTCGTGGAACTGCAGGGCCGGCAGGAACCGCCGGCCGAGGCCCTGGCGGCGATCGTCCAGCTGGACCTGTCGCTGCGCGAACACTACCTGGCGCACTACCTCGCGTTCTACGACATCCTGTTCGTGTCGCGTGACGGCAACGTGTTCCACACCATCCGCGGCGAGCCGGATGCCGGCACGAACCTGCTGAAGACGCAGCAGGGCGGCTCGGCCCTCGCGAGCCGGTTGCGCGCGAACCCGTTCGCCTCGTTCGTCGACTACCAGTTCTACGAGGCGACGGGCGAGCCCTCGGCGTTCTTCGTCGAGCCGGTGAAGGTGGCGGGCAAGCCGGCGGGCTGGCTCGTGCTCCAGTGCACGATCGACAAGCTCAACAGCATCTTCGCGCGGGGCGAGTACCTCGGCGGCACCGGCGAGGTGTTCCTGGTCAACAGCGATCGCCAGATGCTCACCGACTCGCGCTTCCGCGCCGACACGAGCATCCTTCGGCAGCATCTCTCCGAGCAGAACATCTCGGCCAAGTTCGCCGAGCGTCGCGGCCACAAGATCATCACCGACTATCGCGGCCAGCGCGCCCTGACCTCGTTCGAGGTGTGTCCCGTGCTGGACCGCGAGTGGCTGCTGATCGCGAAGATCGACGAGGACGAGGTCGTGACGCGGGCCTGGCGCCGGAGCGGCTTCGACTCGACGCTTGTCGGCGCTGCCGCAGGTGCGCGCCCGCCGCGGTCGGGTGCGCCGTCGACCCGGCCCGAACTGGTGCGCGTCGACATGGACGAGTTCCGCGGCGCGCGCCCAGGCGCCGGCCTGCTGACGTACGGCGTCAGCACCTGCACGGCGGTTGTCATCGGGCGGCCGGGCCATTTCGGCTACCTGGGTCACCCGAGCACCTACGACCGCTGCTATGGCGGCGGCGACATGGACCTGGTCGCGCAGATGCTGCAGCGCATCCGCCAGTTCGAGGTCTATCCGAGCGAGCTGCGCGAACTGCGCGTGGTGATCGTGGCGCCCCACGCGAACAGCGCGCGCGGCGTCGTCGAGCGCCTGCTGGAGTCGGGTTTCCTTCTCTCGCAGATCACGTTCGTGGACGACCCCGGCGCCCGCCGCGCGGACGTCACGCACGATCCCGCCACCGGCGCCACGCTGGTCCACTGGTTCGGTTCGGGCGGGCGCGACTGGTGGGTCGACGCCGCGGACGTGCCCGACCTCGGCCGGCTGGCGCAACAGGCCCTGGACTACCCGGCCGCCGTGTCGCGCGCCGACACGCGCCGGCAGGCCGTCGCCGACAGCCTGGCCGCGCCGGCGGGCGCCGGCGCCCCGGGCGGCGGAACGTCCCCGTAGCGCGGGACGCCCACAGGAAGCACTCACCGCGACGCCGGCTTGGTGATCCCGCCGTCCTGCCGCTATAATGCCGCACTGCGCGCCGCCGGCCGGTTGCGCCCGGATCCGTCACGCCAGTCACGCCCGTCACGCCCGTCCACCCCGAGGATCACCCATGCGTCGCTTTGCGCTCCACCTGATCGGCACGTTCTTCGGCTCCGGCTACGCCCCGATCGCGCCCGCGACCGCCGGCAGCCTGCTCTACACGCTGATGTGGTGGGGCGCCTGGACGGCGTGGGGCCCGATCGGCGTGCCCGTGCAGCTGGGGCTGCTGGTCGTGGTCGTGGCCGTCGGCATCCCGGTGGCCGGCGCGCTCGAACGCCTGCACGGCGAGGACCCGAAGCTGGTGGTCATCGACGAGGTGGCCGGCATGATCGTCACCTTCCTGGGCGTGACCGGCGGCCCGCTGGTCTGGTTCGCCGGCTTCCTGTGGTTCCGCTTCTTCGACATCCTCAAGCCGCTGGGCGTGCGCAAGCTGGAGCAGCTGAACGGCGGCGGCGGCGTCGGCATCGTGGCCGACGACCTCGGCGCCGGCGTGCTGGCCTGCGCCGCCACGCACGTGACTGCGGTGTTGTTAGCGAGGTGGGGGCTGTGAGCGACGACGTCGCGGGCTTTGGCGAGCTGAAGATCATCGCCGTCGGTGACGAGCTGCTCGAGGGGCGCACCGCCGACACCAACAGCGGGCGCATCCAGCGCGCGTTGGGCGGGCACGCGCTGCGCTGCGGGCTGATCCAGGTGGTGCCCGACACGATGGAGGCCATCCGGCAGGCGCTTGACCGCACGGCGCCCGGCGACCTCGTGTTCATGACCGGCGGGCTCGGCTCGACGCCCGACGACCTGACGCGCGATGCGCTGGCCGCCTGGGCCGGCGTGCCGCTCGATGAAGACGCCGCCGTGCGCGAGCAACTGGAAGAGCGCTGGCGCCGGCGCGGCATCAGCGTGCGCGCGGGCGTCGAGAGGCAGTGCCAGGTGCCGCGCGGCCTGTCGCCGCTGACGAACCCCGTCGGCTCGGCGCCCGGGCTGGCCGGTCGCCTGCGCGGGCGCATGCTCGTCCTGCTGCCGGGCGTGCCCCCGGAACTGGAGGGCCTGCTGCCGCTCGTTCTCGACCGCTTGCATCGCGAAGGTGCGCTGCCGACCGGCCGCGCCACGCTCACCTGGCGCACCGCCCAGATCGCCGAGCTGCAGCTGGTGCGCCGCTGCGAGGAGGCGCGCGCGGCGTACCCGCGGCTGGGGTGGTCGTGGTGGCTGTCGGATTGGGGCGTGGACGTGCGCGTGTCGGCGGCACCCGGGGACGAGGCGCAGCTGGCGGATGTCGGCGCGCGGCTCGACGCCGAGCTGGCCCACCTGGTCTACACGCGCGACGGGCGCGACCTGCCGACCGTCGTGAAGGACCTCGCCGTGGCGCGCGGCCGCACGGTCGCGGTCGCCGAGTCGTGCACCGGGGGGCTGGTGGGCGGGGCGCTCACGGGTACGCCCGGCTCGTCGGCGTATTTCCGCGGCGGCATCCTCTCCTACGCGAACGAGGTGAAGGCCGCGCAACTGGGCGTGCCGCAGGCCGTGCTCGACGGCGACGGCGCGGTCAGCGAGGCCTGCGTGCGCGCGATGGCCGGAGGCTGCCGCGAGCGCCTGGGCGCGGACCTGGCCGTGGCTGTCAGCGGCATCAGCGGGCCGGACGGCGGCACGGACGACAAGCCCGTCGGCACCACCTGGATCGGTGTGGCGACGCCCGCGGGCGTGTTCGCCGGCTGCTACCGTTTCCCTGCCGATCGCGCGCGCAACCGGTTGCTGGCAGTCGCGGCCGCGGTCGACGCGCTGCGCCGGGTGCTCGAGGACGGCGACGACGCCTCGCCGTGGGCGCGGCGGGACACGTGGTGGACGCGCTGACACGCGCCTTCGTGGCGGTCCCCTGCGGGGATCCGCTGGCCGGCGAGTTGTCGCTCCGGCTTGACGCCCTGCCCGGCCGCGCTTCCGTGAACTGGACCCGCCCGGACACCTGGCACCTGACCTTGCAATTCCTCGGCGACTGGCCCGCCGACCGCCTAAGTGCGTTGCAGGAGGCGCTCGGGGAGCTGCGCGGGCTGCCCGGGTGCATGCTGCGCCCGGCGGGGCTCGGCGGGTTCCCCGACCTGCGCGGCCCGCGGGTCCTCTTCCTGCAGTTTGCCGGGGCCGGGCCGCTGCTCGAACTGGCGCACCAGGTGCGCCGCGTCACCGGTCAGGTATGGGTCGAAGGGCCGCAGGACACCCGGCCTTTCCACCCGCACCTGACCCTGGCCAGGGTTCGCGACCCGCTGGAGATCCGGCAGCTCAACCGACTGAAGGTCATCGACTTGGCTGATTTGCCGGACCTCCGCTGCGAGGGCTTCAACCTGATGGCCAGTACCCTTGGACCGGGTGGCGCCCGGCACCGGGAGCTGGCCGGGTACGCCCTGCGAAAAAAAGGCGAATAAACCCATTGCCATCCCGCCGCGGGCCATGCTATCTTGCCGCGGTCATCGACACAGGACAGGCTGACGGCAGGCAGGCCGGCGGCAGTGAGGCTGGCAGCGGGGAGGCTGGCAGCGGGCGGGCGGCGATGAACGGCGGGCGGTGCTGGACGTCGAGGGGCGGGCAGCCGCGGCGGGCCGGCAGCGCACCCCACCCGAATCACGAACCGGGCGCGTCCCCAACAGCGAGCGCGACCCACAGGAGAACGAGCATGGCGCAACCGAAGAGCATCCCCGGCAAGGGCCCTGAGGACAGGACCAAGGACGACCGGACCAAGGATGACCGGACCAAGGACGATCGGGCCAAGGCGCTGGAGCTGACCCGCGCCCAGATCGAGAAGCAGTTCGGCAAGGGCTCGCTGATGCTGCTGGGCGAAGGCAAGATCTTCGACCATTTCGACGCGATCTCGACCGGCAGCCTGTCGCTGGACATCGCGCTGGGCATCGGCGGCCTGCCGAAGGGCCGCGTGTGCGAGATCTACGGGCCCGAGGGCTCGGGCAAGACGACCGTCTGCCTGTCGGTCATCGCCAACTGCCAGAAGCAGGGCGGCACCGCGGCCTTCGTCGACGCCGAGCACGCGCTCGACCCCGTGTACGCCCGCAAGCTGGGCGTGGACATCGACAACCTGCTGGTCAGCCAGCCGGACACCGGCGAGCAGGCCCTGGAGATCACCGAGATGCTCGTGCGTTCGGGCGCGGTCGACATCGTGGTCATCGACTCGGTGGCGGCGCTGGTGCCGCGCGCGGAGATCGAGGGCGAGATGGGCGACCAGCACATGGGCCTGCAGGCCCGCCTGATGTCGCAGGCGCTGCGCAAGCTGACCGGCACCATCAGCAAGACCAACACGCTGGTGCTGTTCACCAACCAGATCCGCATGAAGATCGGCGTCATGTTCGGCAACCCCGAGACGACGACCGGCGGCAACGCGCTGAAGTTCTACAGCTCGGTGCGGCTGGATATCCGCCGCATCGGCGCGATCACGCAGGGCGAAGAGGTCGTGGGCAACCAGGTCCGCGTCAAGGTGGTCAAGAACAAGGTGGCGCCGCCGTTCAAGAAGGCCGAGTTCGACATCCTGTACGGCGACGGCATCAGCAAGGAAGGCGAGCTGATCGACCTGGGCGTGACGGCCAACATCGTCCAGAAGTCGGGCGCCTGGTACAGCTACGGCGAGGAGCGCCTCGGCCAGGGCCGCGACAACGTGCGCAGCTTCCTCAAGGAAAACCCCGACCTGTTCGAGAAGATCAAGGGCGAGGTATTCACGCACTACGGCGTCGGTTCGCCCGCGCTGCTCGACGACGCCGGCACCGGTGGAACGGCCGCGAAGGTCGAGGCGGCGAAGGTCGAAGCGGCGCGCGTCGATGCGGCCAAGGTCGAGTCCACCAAGCCGGCGGCCCGCGCGGCAGCGGCCTCGACCGGGACCGGGAGCTGACGTCCGTGCTGAAACGGCCCCAGCACCCGGGCCGCCGGCAGGATTCCAGCGCAGAGGCGCAGCCATCGTCGCCACAGCAGCCGGGCCTCCCTTCGGGGAGCGCCCGGCTGCTCGCCATGTACCGCGAAGGCGAGACGGTGCGGCTCGAGGTCGCCGGCGGGACAACCTATGAACTGGCCGCGGCCTCCCTGCCGCCCGACCTGCCGCTGCCCGGCGGCGAACTTTCCGCGGACCAGCACCGCGCCGTCGCCCTGGCGGCCGAGCGCAAGCGCGCCGCCCGTCGCCTGTTCGCGCTGCTGGACCGCAAGCTGCAGCCGGTGGCCCGGCTGCGTGGCCGCCTGCTGGACGAGGGCTACCTGCCCGAGGCGGTCACCGCCGTCATCGACGCCATGCACGAGCAGGGCGTCCATTCGGACCGGCGCTATGCCGAAGCCTGGTGTCGCGACTATCTCCTGAGCCGGGCGGTCGGCCGCCGCTATCTCGAGAACAAGCTGCGCCAGACCGGCATCGGCGCCGACCTGGCGCGGCAGACCTCGATCGATGCGCTCGACGCGCGCACCGAGGAGGAACTGGCGATGCAGGCGGCCGTCGGCGCCTGGCGACGCGTCCGCGGCAACGAACAGAAGGATCTCGCGAAGGTCGTGCGGTCGCTGGTCAGCCGCGGCTTCCCGCCGGCGCTGGCTGCGCGCATCGCCCGGCAGGCGCGCCCGGCGCCCGGCGCGCGGTGGGGGCGGGAACCGGACGCCGGCGGCGGCATTGACGGTGCCGGCGACGATCTGGTTGACGATCCGGACGCCAACGGTGACGCTGGCGGTGCCGACGGCGCTGACGAAGCAGACGAAGCTGACGAAGAAGCGTGAACCCTGCCACCCGGTCCCCACGGACAGACGGAGCCCCGCGTGAAGATCCTCGTGACCGGCGGCGACGGCATGCTCGGCAGCGCCCTGCTGCGGCGGCTGGCTGCAGGTGTCGACGGCGGACCGGCGCCCGAAGCGTCGGGCATCGACCTGCCTGATGGTGACCTGACGGACGCCGCGGTGGCAGCCGGCCTCGTGGCGCGCCACGCCCCGGACTGGATCATCCATTGCGCGGCATGGACCGACGTCGACGGCGCCGAGGCGCGCTTCGACGACGCCATGGCCGCCAACGGCCAGGCCACCGCGAACCTGGCGATGGCCGCCAGCGCCGCCGGGAGCGGATTCACGTACATCTCGACGGACTACGTCTTTGACGGCCGTGGGCGTGGGGGCGACCTCGACGCCGGCTACGACGAGGACGACGCCCTGGCGCCGGTGAACCGCTACGGCCTGACGAAGGCCGCCGGCGAGGCGCATGTCCGCGAACTGGACACGCCCTGGCAGATCGTGCGCACCAGCTGGCTGTTCGGCGACGGGCGCGTCAACTTCCCCAAGACCATCCGCCGATTGCTGGGCGAGCGCGAAACGCTGCAGGTGGTGGACGACCAACGCGGCTGCCCGACCTATGCCGACGACCTGGCCGAGGTCCTGGCGCTCCTTGTCAGCGGCCGCCACCGTGGTATCTTCCACGCAACCAATCGCGGCGAATGCTCGTGGTACGACCTCGCGCGCGAGACGGCGGCTGCCTGCGGGGCCGATCCCGACCGGATCCGCCCGTGCACCAGCGCCCAGTTCCCGCGGCCTGCTGCCCGGCCCGCCTGCTCCATCCTGCGCAGCCGCCGCCTCGAGGAAGCCGGCTGCCCGCCGCGCCCGGCCTGGCAGGACGCGGTCCGGCGTTACGTTGCCCGGCTCGAGGCGGGGCAGGTTGGGCACCCATGAGCCGTGCACCCATG
>CAIOLW010000149.1 GCA_903859215.1 uncultured bacterium
GGCGAGATCGTGCAGGGGCGCGACCGGCCGGGCTCGTTCGCCGAGGAGACGGTGCACGCGCTGGTCTTCGCCGGCTCGGACCTGGAGCTGCCCACGGTCGGCACGCGCGCGACCATCGAGCACATGACCCGCGACGACGTCTTCGGCTTCTACCGCGACTGGTACGTGCCCAACAACATGATCCTGACCCTGGCGGGCAACTTCGACCGTGACCAGGCGCTGGCCTGGCTGGAGCAGTACTACGGCGGCGCGGCGCCCGGCACCATCGAGCGCCCCGAGAGCCGCTGGCCCCGCGCGCTCGACGCCGTGCGCGGCGTGACGCGGCGCGGCGGTGACGCGCGTGTCCTGGCGCTGGCCTTTGCGGCCCCGGCCTGGGGCGATGACGACTACTATGCGTTCCTGGTGGCGAGCGAGCTGCTCACGCTGGACGGCAGCGGCATCATCACGCGCGCGCTCGCGGTGATGGACGAGGCTGTGCGGCCCACCGTCTCGACGTCGTGGGAGGCTGCGCCCGGCTTCGGGCGGCTGGTGGTCCGGTTCGAACTGGCGCCCGGCACCGACGCCGAGGCCCTGCTGCCGCTGGTGCAGCGCGCGCTGGCTGACGCCGAGAACGACGGCATCGACGAGGTGGCGATCCGCGGCATCGCCCGCCAGAATGCGACGCAGACGCTGCTCAACCGCGAGCAGCTGCGCATGACCGGCATCTACATCGCCGACGCGCTGGTGCAGGGCGGGCCCGATGAGCTCCTCGGCTATACCGACCGCCTGAACGCCGTGACGTCGGACGACGTTTCCGGGACGCTCGATCGCTGGCTGGTGGGTGCGCCCTGCCTGGCGGTGCTGGTCGAGCCAGGGCAGACGGACGAGGCGCCCGCGACAGCGAAGGCGCCCGGGATGCCCGGTGGGATGCCGTCCGGCATGCCGCCCGCGATGGGCGCCGGCAAGGCCCCGGCGATGCCGCCGTCGGTGGCGATGAAGGCCCCCGAGGCGCCCGCACCCGCTCCCGCCGCGCCGGTCGCGCCCCCGGCGCCCGCGCCCGAGCGTTCGGTGCTCCCGAGCGGCGCCGTCGTCGTCAGCGTGACGAACCCCGACAGCCCGCTGGCCGCCATCCACCTGACCGTGCGCGCCCGCTCGCGGCTGGACCGTGAACTGGCCGGCGCCGGCGCCGTCGACCTGGCCCACCGCCTGCTGGACGAGGGCACCACCGGCTGCGACGGCACGTGCTACGCTGCGCGCCTGCGCGAACTGGGCGCCCTGGTCAAGACCGTCGACGACCCTTCCATCCCGATGGACGACTACTACACCACCGGTCGCTTCAGCTTCATCCGCATCGAGTGCGCGGCCGCGCACGGGCGCGAGGTGCTGGCCGTCCTGGCGTCGGCGCTGCGCGATCCGGCGTGGAGGGAAGCGGACTTCAACCGCGTGCGCGGACAGCGCAAGGTGGACCTGGCGCGCCAGCAGGGCAGCGCCCGGGCCACGGCCGAGGCGCTGCTCGACCGCGAACTCTACGGCGACCACGCGCTGGCCCTGCCGCCCGAAGGCGACCCGCAGTCGGTCGGCGCGCTCACGTTCAGGCAGGA
>CAIOLW010000150.1 GCA_903859215.1 uncultured bacterium
GCCCACGCGGCGACAGCGACCGCAGGGGCCGGAGGGAGCCTGTCGTGTCGCAGTCGATGATGAAGCGGTGGCGCGCAGGGCCGGGATCGTTCCCGGCCCTGGCGCTGCTCGTGGCGCTGGCCGGACCGGCCCTGGCTGCCGATCCGGCCGCCGCGCCGTCAGGCCCGGCGCTGAGCGCGGACCCGGTGCTCGCCGGGTACGTCAGCGATGCCCTCGGCTCGCTCCCGGAGCTGGCGCGCGCGCAGGCGAACAACCAGGCCGACCTCGAGCGCATCCCGCAGTCGCGGGCGATGCCCGATCCCGTGCTCTCGCTGGGCATCCAGAACGACGGCTTCCGCAGGATCCGCATCGGCGAGATGGAATCGAGCTACCTGTCGATCATGGCCTCCCAGACGTTCCCGTGGCACGGCAAGCGGGGCCTGCGCGGCGAGGTCGCCGGCCTCGAGGCGCGCCTTTCGGAAACCGCCGTCGACCGCGCGCGGCTGGCCATCGCGGCCGATGTGGGGCGCGCCTACCTCGACCTTCTCCTGGCCCGCGACCAGCTGTCGCTGCTCGGGCGCGTCGAGTCGCTGTGGACGCAGGCCGAGGCGATGGCGCGCGTCCGCTACGAGACCGGCGACGGCGCGCAGTCGGACCTGATCCGCGCGCAGCTGGAGCGCAGCCGCCTCAAGCAGCGGCGCTGGGCCCTCGAGGCCGAGGACCGGCGGCGCGCCGCCGTGCTGAACCGCCTGCGCGGCCATGCCCTGGACGAGGCGCTGCCGGTCAGCCGCTCGCTGCTGGACCTGCCCGATCCCGAGCTGCCCGCCGATGCCGCGGCCTGGCAGGAGGCCGAGGCGCAAAGCCCGGAACTGCGGCGCGCCGAACTGGCGGCGGAGCGCTCGTCACGGCTGGTCGACCTCGCGGGCCGCGACGCGTATCCCGACCTCACGGTGAGCGCCGCGGTGATGCCGCGCGGCGATGCCTTCGAGCCCATGTGGCAGGCCGGCGTGTCCTTCCCGGTCCCGGTGTGGTCGGGCAGCAAGCAGTCGCGCGCCGTTGCCGAGAACCGCCTGCGCCAGGACGCCTCGCGCCAGGACGTCGCGTCGGTGCGGCAGCTGCTGCGCCAGCGGGTCACCGAGCGCAACCTGCAGCTCGGCGCGCTGCTCGAGGCCAACCGCCTCTACCGCACCGAACTGCTGGTGCAGTCGGAGGCGACCGTCTCGAGCGCGATGGCCCAGTACCAGGTCGGGCGCACGGCGTTCGCCTCGGTGCTCGATGCGCTGGGCGGCTACGTGGCGGACCTCGGCGGTTACCTCGAGTCGACGGCCGCGGCCCAGCGGCTCGACATCGCGCGCCGCGAAGTGAGCCTCGACCCAGCGGCCGGCATGTCGGCGGGCGGGGCGGGCGGAACGTCCGTGCCGGGCGCCGGCGCGACCGGCGCCGGTTCGTCGGCATCAGCGGAGAGCGAGACGCCGCCGCCGGCCGGCGCGGCGGGCTCGTCCTCCATGTCGAAAATGTAGGAGACCAGGAGAACCATCGTGGATACCAACGCCACTTCCCAGCCCGACCCGAGGCCTGCTTCGGGAGCCAAACCCGGCCGCAGGATCTGGTTCGCGATCCTCCTGGTCGTCGTCGGCGCCGTGCTCGGCGGCGGCGCGATGACGCTGCTGTCGCGCGGCGGTCACGCCCCTGGGCCGGAAGTGGCCGCCCCGGCGCCCAAGCCGCTCTACCAGTGCCCCATGCACCCGACCATCACCGCCGACCATCCGAGCGACTGCCCCATCTGCGGCATGAAGCTCGTCGAGGTGAAGCAGGCGGCGGCGACGTCAGCGGCGGCCGGCGGCGGCGGCGGCGGCAACGCGGTCCAGGGCCTGGCGACCGTCACCATCGATCCCGCCCGGCAACAGTTGATCGGGTTGCGCACCGCACCGGCCGTGAGCGGCACGGTCGCGGGCAGCTGGCGCACCGTGGGCCGCGTGGAAGTCGACCCCACGGCCGTGCGCAAGGTCAACGTCAAGGTCGAGGGCTACATCGACCACCTGTTCGTCGACTTCGTCGGCAGCCCCGTGCGCAAGGGCGAACCGCTGTTCTCCTTCTACAGCCCCTCGCTGCTGGCGGCCGAGAGCGAATACCTGCTCGCCCGCCGCACGCACGACGAACTTGCCGCCCACGGCTCCGACACCGGCAGCGGCCAGGTGCTGCTCGACGCGGCGCGGCGCAAGCTCGAGCTCTGGGATGTGCCCGCGGCCGAGGTCGCCCGGCTCGAGCGGGACGGCCAGCCGTTGAAGTCGGTCACGATCGTCTCGCCGATCGCCGGCGTCGTCACGGCCAAGAACGTCGTCGAGGGCGCCCGCCTGAACCCGGGCGACACGCCGTTCGAAGTCACCGACCTCGGCATGGTCTGGGTCATGGCCGACGCCTACGAGGGCGACCTGGCCCGCGTCAGCGTCGGCCTGCCCGCGACGTTCACCGTGCGCGCGTACGCCGACCGCTCGTTCGCGGGCGAGGTCGCGTTCATCGACCCCCTCGTGGACGCCCGGTCAAGGACCACGAAGGTGCACATCCACCTGGCGAACCCGGACCGCCTCCTGAAGCCGGAGATGTTCGGCGATGTCGTGCTCAAGGGCCCCGGCCGCGATGGCCTGCTCATCCCTGCCGACGCCGTGATCCGCTCGGGCGAAGCCGACGTCGTCTTCGTGGCGCTGGGCGACGGGAAATTCGAGCCGCGGGTCATCGCGCTCGGGACCCGCAGCGGCGAGCAGGTCGAGGTGACCAGTGGCCTGGCGGCGGGCGAGGAAGTCGTCGTGCGCGCCAACTTCCTCGTGGATTCGGAGTCGCAACTGAGGGCCTCGCTGGCCGCCATCGGGGGCCGCTGACCATGCTCAAGGGCGTCATCCGCTTCTCGGCGGAGCACAGGTACCTGGTCGTCGCCGCGACCATCGTCGCGCTGGTGATCGCGTACTGGACCATGTCGCACATTCCGCTCGACGCGATCCCCGACCTCTCGGACACGCAGGTCATCGTCTATTCGCGCTGGGACCGCAGCCCGGACATCATCGAGGACCAGGTCACCTACCCGATCATCACCTCGCTGCTCGGCGCCCCGAAGGTCAAGGACGTGCGGGGGTTTTCGGACTTCGGCTTCAGCTTCATCTACGTCATCTTCGAGGACGGCACCGACATCTACTGGGCGCGCTCGCGCGTGCTCGAGTACCTCTCCAAGATCACGCCCCAGCTGCCCGCCGGCGTCAAGACGGAGCTGGGTCCCGACGCGACGAGCGTGGGCTGGGTGTTCCAGTACGCCCTGGTCGACCGCTCGGGCCAGCACACCAGCGACGAACTCCGCAGCTACCAGGACTGGTTCCTGCGCTACGCGGTGCAGAGCGTCCCCGGCGTGGCCGAGGTGGCGTCGGTCGGCGGCCAGGTGCGGCAGTACCAGATCACGGTCGACCCGAACAAGCTCGCCGCCTACAACCTGCCGCTCGACGCGGTCGTCGCGGCGGTGCGCAGCGGCAACAACGACGTCGGCGGCCGACTGGTCGAGATATCCGGACGCGAGTACATGGTGCGCGGCCGCGGCTACGTGAAGTCGACCGCCGACCTCGAGAAGCTGGTGCTGAAGACCGAGGGCGGGACGCCGGTCACGGTCAAGGACATCGGCACGGTCGAACTGGGCCCGGAGATGCGGCGCGGGATCGCGGACTACAACGGGCAGGGCGATGTCGTCGGCGGCATCGTCGTGATGCGGCAGGGCGAGAACGCGCTGAACGTCATCAACCGGGTCAAGGCCAAGCTCGAGGAGATCAAGCCGTCGCTGCCCGCGGGCGTCGAGGTGGTCACCACCTACGACCGCTCGGACCTCATCAAGCGGGCCATCCACACGGTCAAGAGCAAGGTGATCGAGGAGATCATCATCGTCTCGCTGATCATCCTGCTGTTCCTGTGGCACATCCCGTCGGCGACGATCCCCATCCTGACGATCCCCACCAGCGTCGCGCTGGCGTTCATCCCCATGTACTTCATGGGCCTCAACGCCAACCTCATGTCGCTGGCGGGCATCGCCATCTCGATCGGCGTGCTCGTCGACGGGGCCATCGTCGAGGTGGAGAACGCCTACAACAAGATCCACCTCTGGGACGTCGGCGGCCGCAAGGGCGACTTCCACCACGTGCGGCTCGAGGCCCTGCTCGAGGTGGGCCCCTCGGTGTTCTTCTCGCTGCTGGTCATCGCCGTGGCCTTCATGCCGGTCTTCACGCTGGTCGACCAGGAAGGGCGCCTGTTCAAGCCCCTCGCCTACTCCAAGAACCTGGCGATGGCCATCGCCGCCATCCTGGCCGTGACCCTGGACCCGGCCATGCGCATGATGTTCGCGCGCATCGAGCCGTTCCGCTTCCAGCCGAAGCCCCTGTCCTGGCTGGCCACACAGCTGTTCGTGGGCAAGTACCACTCCGAGGAGCGCCACCCGGTCAGCCGCCTGCTGCACCGCATCTACGAGCGTCCCTGCCGCTTCGTCGTCCGCCACGCCAAGGCGACGGTGATCGCCAGCCTGCTCATCGTCGCGACCACGGTGCCGGTCTACCTGAAGCTGGGCTCGGAGTTCATGCCGCCGCTGCGCGAGGGCTCGCTGCTTTACATGCCGTCGGCGGTGCAGCCCGGCATGTCGGTGGCCGAGGCGCAGAAGGCTCTGCAGGTGCAGGACAAGCTGCTGATGACGTTCCCCGAGGTCGAGCGCGTCTTCGGCAAGGCCGGGCGCGCCGACACGCCGACCGACCCGGCGCCGTTCTCGATGATGGAAACGACCATCCTGCTGAAGCCCGAAGCGCAGTGGCGGGCCAAGCCGCGCTGGTACTCGAGCTGGGCGCCCGGGTGGCTCAAGGCGCTGCTGCGACCGGCCTGGAACGACCGCATCAGCGAGGAGGAACTGATCGCCGAGATGGACGGCGCCCTGCAGCTGCCGGGCATCAGCAACGCCTGGACCATGCCGATCAAGGGCCGGCTCGACATGCTCTCGACGGGCATCCGCACGCCGGTCGGCATCAAGGTCAGCGGTGCGGACCTGGCGGTGATCCAGAAGGTCGCCCTCGACATCGAGGCCGCCGTGCGCAATGTGCCCGGGACCCGCAGCGTCTTTGCCGAGCGCGTGGCGGGCGGCTATTTCCTGGACTTCGTGCTGAACCGCGACCAGTTGGCGCGCTACGGCCTGTCGGTGGACGCCGCGAACATGATGGTGATGACAGCCGTCGGCGGCGACAACCAGACGACGACGGTCGAGGGCCGCGAGCGCTACGGCGTCAACGTGCGCTACGCCCGCGCCTACCGCGAGGACGTCGAGTCGCTGAAGCGCGTGCTGCTGCCGCTGCCGAACGGGCAGGGCCAGATCCCGATGAGCGAGATCGCCGACGTGAAGCTGGTCGAGGGCCCGTCGATGATCCGCGACGAGAACGGGCTGCTGTCGGGGTACGTCTACGTCGACTTCAACACATCGAAGGTCGACATCGGCACCTACGTCGACAGCGCCAAGAAGGCCGTCGCCGCCGCCACCGTGATGCCGACCGGGTACGCCGTGTCGTGGAGCGGCCAGTACGAGAACATGATCCGCGTCAGGGAACGGCTGAAGCTCATCATCCCGCTGACCATCCTGCTGATCTTCGCGCTGCTGTACATGAACACGAAGTCGGCGTTCAAGGCCTCGGTGGTGATGCTGGCGGTGCCGTTCTCGATGGTGGGCGCCGTCTGGCTGCTGCACGCGCTGCACTACAACGTCTCGATCGCGGTCTGGGTCGGCATGATCGCGCTGATGGGACTCGATGCCGAAACCGGCGTCTTCATGCTGCTGTTCCTGGACCTCTCGCACGACGAGGCCCGGGCGCGCGGACAACTGCGGACCACCGGCGACCTCGTGGAGTCCATCATCCACGGCGCCGTCAAGCGCGTGCGGCCGAAGGCCATGACGGTGGCCGCCGCCTTCATCGGGCTGCTGCCGATCATGTGGTCGACGGGCCCGGGCGCCGACCTGATGAAGCGCGTCGCGGCGCCGATGGTGGGCGGCCTGGTCACGTCGTTCCTGCTGGAACTGCTCGTCTACCCGGCCATCTACTACCTGTGGCGGCGGCGGGAAGTGGTCGACGGGCCGGTGACGGAGCCGGCGGGCGGCGAGGAAACGGCGGCCGTGCCGGCCGGCTGAAAAGGCCGGCCCGGGGCGGGATTCAATTGACGATGCGCAGCGGCGGCGGCGGGGAACTCCCGTCGCCGTCGTCGTCGGGGTCACCGTCGAGCAGGCCGAGGGCCACCATCACTTCCTCGAGCCAGTCCTGCGCGAAGGGCGCGCGGTCCCAGGCCTCGCCCAGCACCTGGTCGCAGACGTTGGCCTCGGCCTGGCTGCCGGCGGCTAGGTAGGGCATCGTCTCGCGCGGCGGCTCGTCGCCGAGGCCCAGGATGCCGGTGGCGGCGTACGGATTGAGCGCCAGCGCGCGGTCGAGCGCGGTGCGCGCTGCGTCCTCGTCGTCGACCAGCAGGTAGAGCAGCACCCAGGCCCAGGCCATCAGCGCGGAGTCGCCCGGGTCGTACTGCTCGATCACGTCCCACGCCCGCTGCACCTCGCCCATCGCCAGGTAGTGGCCCACCAGCAGCGCGGCGTTGCCCGAGTGGTCGTCCGGGTCCAGTTCCATCAGGTACTCGTACCAGGCCACCGCGTCCATCCGGTAGCCGGAGTCCCAGAGCAGCTCGGCCAGCTGCCGCGCCGTGCGCAGGTACGGGCGGGCCGGCACCAGCGACCAGTAGTCGCCGGCGGCGTCGGCGAAAAAGTCGGGGCCGTAGACCTGTTCGGCGGCGGCCAGCATATCCTCGATGGTGGCGATGACCGCCGCCGCGTCGCCGCTGGTGACGTAGGCCTTGATCGCCTGGGCGTCCAGGCAGGCGGGGTCCAGCTTCAGCGCGCGCTTGGCCGCGGCGAGGGCCCGCGTGGCGGGCAGTTCATAGGCCTCGAAGGCGAGGTCCTGGGCGCGCTCGCGCGGGTCGGCGGCCACCGTGGCCTCGCGGGCGGCGACCAGCCCGGCCTCGTTCCCGTCGGCCAGCCAGTCGGTGAACGCGGCATCGTCCGCGAAACGGCGGCCGTTGGGATCGAGCCGCGCCTGGCGCAGCATCTGCTCGACGCGGAACGCCGACGGCCGCGGCGGGGAGCCGCCGGGATGTCGCGGGCCCGTAGGCCCGTTGGTGCGTGGCGCGCGTGGTGACATACCTCCATGCTACCCGCACGGAGGTGGCGCGTCAAAGGACGGTTGGTGCCGTCGCGACCGGTCTGCTAACTTGGGATGGTCGGCATGGGCGCCGGCTGCGGGATCCCCTTACCCCCAGGTGGCGCACGATGGCGGATGCCCCGGTGATCGGACTGGCCCTCGGCAGCGGGGGCGCGCGCGGACTGGCGCACGCGGGCGTGCTGGACGCGCTGGCCGAGGCGGGCCTGCGCCCGGACCTGGTCGTGGGCACCAGCATGGGCTCGATCATCGGCGGGCTCTACGCCCAGGAACCCGACCCGGCCCGGGTCTGGCGCCGGCTCGGCACGTACGTGGGCAACGAGGAGTTCGCCTCGTACTGGGCGCCGTTTGTGCCGCGCAACGAGTTCGAGGCGCGCGACCCGCAGCACCGCCTGGCCGGCATCCACGACTTCATGCAGCGCAAGCTGATCGCCGTCAAGACGGTGACGCGCCCCTGGATCCAGGAGGAGGCCCGCCTGCGCGGCCCGCTCGAGGAACTGTTCGGCACCGTCGACTTCAAGGACCTGGAGATCCCGTTCGCGGCCGTCGCCCTGGACCTGATCTCGGGCGAGAGCGTCGTCTTCCGCGACGGCCCGCTGGTCGACGGCATCTACGGCAGCAGCGCCATCCCCGCCGTCTTCCCCCCGCTCGAGCGCAACGGCATGGTCATCTGCGACGGCGGCGGCCCGTTCCGCGTGCCGGTCGAGGCCTGCCGCGACCTGGGCGCCACGTTCGTCATCGCCGTGGACATCCCCGCCTTCGAGGACACGCATTTTTCCACCGGGCTGGACATGGTGCTGCGCAGCAACGTCATCGCGCGGCAGCGCCTGAACCGGTTCGTGTGCGCGATGGCCGACGTTGTCATCCGCCCCGACGTCACGCAGTTCCACTGGGCCGATTTCCAGGCCGGCGAGGCCTGCCGAGCCCGCGGCTACCTGGCCGCGCGCGCCGTGCTGCCGACGCTGCTCGAGGAACTCGACCGCCGCCGCAACGCGCGCCCGAAGCGCTGACCGCCCGCGCGCACCGCCTCAGCTCCGCTTGACCACGATCATGCTGATGTCGTCGGCGGCCGGGCCGAACGCGGCCACGTCGGCGGCAATGGCGTCGCAGATCCCCCGCGCCGGCAGGTCGTGGACCTTGCGCAGCAGCGCCTCGAAGTGGTCGGGGAAGTAGTCCTCTTCCTTGCGGCGATGGTCCTGCAGGCCGTCCGAGAAGAGCAGCAGGATGTCGCCCGGGCTCAGCAGCGTCAGCCGGTTGGTCGTGAACGGCTTCTTGGTCATGGAAGCGGCGACGCGGCTGTGGTCGAGGTTCTGCTCGGAGGGGAACAGGCCGATCGGGTAGAACGTGGTCAGGCGGTCCGCGTTGATGTCGACCAGGCGGCCGAACTCGCGCGAGAAGATGACCGGCGGCGGACTGCCGGCGTTCAGGAAGGTGAAGTCGCCGTTCTGCGCGATCTCGCCGTAGATGACCGAGATGAACTTGCGGAAGTTGGCGGACTGGTAGAAGCGCGTATTCAGCTTCTCGAACAGGCCCGTCGTCACCTCGCCGTGCATCTCCAGCTCGTAGGCGACGCCGGTCAGGAAGGCGTGGTGCAGTCCGATGTGCACGGTGGCGTCGGTGATCTGGTGACCGGCCACGTCGGCCAGCAGCAGCCCGGCGCGGGTGCGACCCTTGGCCAGGTGCTCGCGCACCTTCGGGTCGGTCGCCTTCTCCAGCCGCCTGTCGAGGTCGAAGCGGGCATTGAAGTCGACATAGACGATGTGGTCGCCGCCGACCACGCCGTTCAGGGGCAGGAGCCGCCCGTGGATGTCCAGGCCCGGCAGGCGCGGAATCTCGCCGGGCGGGGGCAGCACGCTGCTGGCGATCTGCTGGAAGTTCTCGAGTTCCTTCGCGAGATCAGCTTCGGGTCGCCCGGCGGGCGTGTTATCTTCGGTCATGGATTCCGCTCCGGAGGGGGACGGGCCGCGGGCGATCCTTCGCGCCGCCGGCCTGGCGGCCCACGATAGGCCGACTGGCCGCGGCGGGCAAGCAGTCCCGGCGGCCCCGGCCGCAACCCCGCGGGCGCCGCTGCGTAAGGGCACCGCGAAGTCTCCAGTGAAATGTCGACGACTCGTCCCGGGAGGTCCCGCATGTTCAGGACGCTGCGCGCCGTGCGCTTTCTCTTCACGGGCCCGTTCATCCTGCTGGTGGTGTACATCGTCAGCCGCGTCACGCCGTCCGGCGGCGAGTGGTTCAAATGGGC
>CAIOLW010000151.1 GCA_903859215.1 uncultured bacterium
GCCTGCCGTTGACGAGCGCGGCAGTCCCCCACGGCGCCCCGCGCTGCTCCTCCCAGGGCGCGGGGCGTCGACTTTTTCGGCCCATTTGGGCCTCCAAGTGTCGCCAATTGTGCCGATTATCATTATCCTCGGGCATGTCTGCCGACATCGCCCGGTCGCGGTCCAGCCGCGTCCGGGCCGTCGTGCATCCTCCGTACGGGTGAACGAAAAGGCGAGCCGTCACGATGAGTCGATTGACGCGAACCCTGCTGGGCCGCCTGGCCGCCGACCGGATCCTGATCCTGGACGGCGCCATGGGCACGATGATCCAGACCTACAGCCTGGACGAGGCCGCCTTCCGCGGGACGCTGCTCAAGGGTCATGCGCACGACCTGAAGGGCAACAACGACATCCTCAACCTGACGCAACCGCAGGTCATCGAGGAGATCTACCGCGGGTACCTCGAGGCCGGCGCCGACATCATCACGACCAACACGTTCAACGGCACGTCGATCTCGCAGTCGGACTACCACACCTCACATCTGGTGAGGGACATCAACCTGGCCTCGGCCCGGCTGGCCCGCGCCGCCGCCGACGACTACACGCGCCGCAACCCGGACCGCCCGCGGTTCGTGGCGGGTTCGCTGGCGCCGACCAACCGCACGTGCTCGATCTCGCCCGACGTGAACGACCCCGGGCTGCGCAACGTCACCTTCATGGAGCTGGTCGCGTCGTACACCGAAGAGGCCGAGGCGCTGCTGGACGGCGGCGCCGACCTGCTGCTGATCGAGACCATCTTCGACCCGCTCAACGGCAAGGCCGCCGTGTTCGCCGTGCGCGAACTGCTCGAACGTCGCGGCACGCCCGACCTGCCGGTCTGGATTTCCGGGACCATCGTCGACACCAGCGGCCGCACGCTCACGGGCCAGACCGCCGAGGCGTTCTGCATCTCGATGAGCCACGCCGACGCGGCGGCGTTCGGCCTCAACTGCGCCCTCGGTGCGCGCGCCCTGCGGCCGTTCCTGGCCGAGGTTTCGCAGCTGGCCGACACCCTGGTCTCGGTGCACCCGAACGCAGGCCTGCCGAACGAACTGGGCGGCTACGACGAGACGCCGGCGCAGATGGCCGCCGTCCTGGCCGAGTTCGCCCGTGACGGGCTGGTCAACATCGTCGGCAGCTGCTGCGGCACGACGCCCGCCTACACGAAGGCCATCGCCGAGGCGATGGAGGGCATGAAGCCGCGGCAGATTCCCGAACCGCGCCGCGGCACGTACCTGGCCGGGCTCGAGGCGCTGCGCCTGGAAGAGAACTCGCTGTTCGTGAACATCGGCGAGCGCACGAACGTCGCCGGCAGCAAGAAATTCGCGCGGCTGATCCGCGAAGGTCGCCACGAGGAGGCCCTCGAGGTGGCCCGCCAGCAGGTGCAGGGCGGCGCGCAGATCATCGACGTCAACATGGACGACGCGATGCTCGACGCGCCGCTGGCCATGACGACGTTCCTGAACATGGTGGCGTCCGATCCCGAGATCTCGCGCGTGCCGGTGATGGTCGACTCCAGCGACTGGAACGTCATCGAGGCCGGCCTGCGCTGCCTGCAGGGCAAGGGCGTGGTCAACTCGCTCAGCCTCAAGGACGGCGAGGACGAGTTCCGCCGCCGGGCGCGCCTGGTGCGCAGCTACGGCGCGGCGACCGTCGTGATGGCCTTCGACGAGCAGGGCCAGGCCGACACGTTGGAGCGGCGCGTGTCGTTCTGCCGGCGCGCCTGGGACATCCTGGTGAAGGAACTGGGCTTCCCGCCCGAGGACGTCATCTTCGACCCGAACGTGTTCGCCGTGGCCACGGGCCTGCCCGAGCACGACCGCTACGCCGTCGACTACATCGAGGCCTGCCGGCAGATCAAGGCGACGATGCCCGGCGCCCGCCTCAGCGGCGGCATCAGCAACCTGAGCTTCGCGTTCCGCGGCAACGACCGCGTGCGCGAGGCGATGCACTCGGTCTTCCTCTACCACGCCATCCGGGCCGGCCTGGACATGGGCATCGTCAACGCGGGCCAGCTGGCCGTGTACGAGGACATCGAGCCCGCGCTGCTCGAGGCGGTCGAGGACGTCATCCTGGCCCGACGCCCGGACGCCGCCGAGCGCCTGCTGGCGGTCGCCGCCGATGCGGCCGAGGTCTCGCCCCACCAGCACGAGGCCGCCGCCTGGCGCGCCCTGCCCGTGGGCGAGCGCTTGGCGCACGCGCTGCTGACCGGCGACGCGGAGTTCGTCGAAGACGACACGATGGAGGCGCTGAACGAGATCGGGCAGCCGCTGGCGGTCATCGAGGGCCCGCTGATGACGGGCATGAAC
>CAIOLW010000152.1 GCA_903859215.1 uncultured bacterium
CTTCCGCTGGGTCGAGGACTACCGCCTGGCTCCCGCCGGCGAGAGTCGTCCCGAATGGGCCTACGTCTTCGAGCGCACGGCCTGGGGCCGATTCTACGGCGTCCCCGAGGCGTACCTGGACGGCGAGCGCGTGCTGGCGGAAGAGCCGGCCGCCGTGCGACGCCTGCTCGCACATCGGCCCTCCGGCGCGACCGCCCCCCTGGTGCGCGTCCGCACGGCCGACGGCGCCCTGAAGGACCTGCCGCTGGCCACGATCGTCCGCTGCTACCCCGCCAATCACCTGACGACCGTCGGCCGCGCCGGTGTCTATGCTTCGCGCTGGCACGAATTCCTGACGGCCGAGCCGCGCGAGGCGAACAGCGAGGGTGGCGTCTTCCCGGCCATCTTCGGCACCGTGGCGATGACCCTGGCGATGACGATCCTTGTCGTGCCGTTCGGCGTCATGGCCGCGCTGTACCTGCGCGAGTACGCCACGCAGGGCTGGCTGACCAGCCTGGTGCGCATCTCCATCAACAACCTGGCCGGAGTGCCCAGCATCGTCTTCGGCGTGTTCGGGCTGGGCTTCTTCAGCTACGTGGTGGGCGGGAGCATCGACGCGATCTTCTTCGCCGACAAGCTGCCCAACCCGACCTTCGGGACCGGCGGCCTGCTCTGGGCCGCGCTGACCCTGGCGCTGCTGACGCTGCCGGTGGTGATCGTCGCGACCGAAGAGGCGCTGGCGGCCGTGCCCACGTCGATGCGCGAAGGGTCGTACGCCTGCGGCGCCACGCAGTGGCAGACGATCCGGCGCGTCGTGTTGCCGCGTGCGTTGCCGGGCATCATGACCGGCGCCATCCTCGCGATGGCCCGCGGCGCCGGCGAGGTGGCTCCCCTGATGCTGGTCGGCGCGGTCAAGCTGGCGCCCGAACTGCCGGTCGACCTGCATTTCCCGTTCGTGCACGCCCAGCGCAGCTTCATGCACCTGGGATTCCACATCTACGACCTGGGTTTCCAGAGCCAGAACAGCGAGGCTGCGAAACCCATGGTCTTCACGACGACGATGCTGCTGATGTCCATCGTCCTGCTGCTGAACGCAGCGGCGATCTGGCTGCGCACGCGCATGGGGCGCGGCGGCAGCGGCTCCAAGTTCTGAGGGGAAGAACGTCATGATGGCGCAACCGCAATCCGCATCGCACCCCGACCGCCTGGCGGCCATCGCCGCCGGGACGATCGTGCCCGCCGTCATCCACCCGGAGGTGGAGGGCGAGGACCCGGTGCTCGAGGTGGCCGATTTCAGCCTGTGGTACGGCGCCAAGCGCGTGCTTCACGATGTCAGCCTGGCGGTGCCGCGCGGGCGCGTCACCGCGCTCATCGGCCCGTCGGGCTGCGGCAAGAGCACGCTGCTGCGCGGGGTCAACCGCATGAACGACCTGATCGACGGCGTGCGCACGACCGGCGACATGCGCCTGGCCGGTGACAGCATCTACGGTCGCGGGGTGGACGTCATCGAATTGCGCCGGCGCATGGGGATGGTCTTTCAGAAGTCGAACCCGTTCCCGATGAGCATCCGCGACAACGTCACCTACGCGCTGCAGATCAACGGCGAGCGCAACCGCGGCGTGCTCGACGCGGTCTGCCGGCGCGCGCTCGAGGGCGCCGCGCTGTGGGACGAGGTGAAGGACCGGCTGGGCGACAGCGCGCTGGGGCTGTCGGGAGGGCAGCAGCAGCGCCTGTGCATCGCGCGCGCGATCGCGGCCGAGCCCGAGGTGCTGCTGATGGACGAGCCCTGCTCGGCGCTCGATCCGATCGCGACCAGTCGCGTCGAGGAGCTCATCCTGGCGCTGCGCGGCGAGTACACGGTGCTCATCGTCACGCACAACATGCAGCAGGCCTCGCGGGTGAGCGACTACACGGCCTTCATGTACCTGGGGCAGGTGGTCGAGTACGGGCCCACCGCCCGGCTGTTCACCAACCCCCGGCTGCGGGAGACCGAGGATTACATCACCGGCAGGTTCGGTTGAGCGGCCGCAGGCATCGGTGCCGCTCCCTTGAAGTCGATAACCTACTGAAAATATGCATATTAAACCCGTCAAAATTTCGACAAGGCGCGGACGGCACCCCCGGAGACGGGGTGATGTCATGGCCGTGTCATGGCTGTCCGGCGGTGTTCGGTCCGCTTCGGAGGTGGAATCACAACGAATTGAATCCGCTTTAAATCATTGATATAAAAGGTATTGCAGCTTTTGTTTTGCCTGCCGGCAGCCCGCGACTTAGGTTTTTTGAAACCACAGGACCGTGTAGGGGGAAGGTGGTGGCGCCCGCCGGCGCCGGCGAACGGGGCGGTCCGGAGCGCGTTTGTCAGATTTTTAGCAGGCGAGGCCCGCCCGGGCCGGCGAAAGGATCGGACGATGATGAAGAAGCTCGCTGCCTGCGGGGTGGCCCTGGCCGTGATGCTGGCGTTGGCGCCGGCGACGGTCCGGGCCGGGAACATCCCCGACGCGGTCTGCGCGGACTGCCACGAGAACACGGGGGGCGACCCGGTCGAGGTCAGCCTCAAGAGTCTCGTCGGCAGCGTCCACGATGGCTTCTCCTGCACCGACTGCCACACCGGGATCACGACCGTGCCGCACGGCCCCGAACTGGCGCGCCCCGACTGCACGGTCTGCCACGCCGACGTCGCTGCGCAGTACACGCAGCACGGCCGCGGCTTCGTCGGCAAGTCCGACAGCCTGCCCCGTTGCCAGGACTGCCACGGCAGCCACCAGATCCTGCCGCACGGCGATCCCAAGTCGATGGTGCACGCCTCGAACCTGCCGGCGACCTGCGGGAACTGCCACGAGAACCAGGAATTCCTCAAGCGCCTGGGCATCCGCTTCAAGCACCCGATCGAGGTCTACCAGGAGGGCGTGCACGGCCGCGCCACCGCCGGCGGCAAGGACACCGCGGCCAGCTGCAACGACTGCCACTCGGCGGGCGGCTCGTCGCACAAGATGCTGCCCCCGGGCGACCCGACCAGCCCGATCAACTTCTTCAACATCTCGAAGACGTGCGGTCGCTGCCACAGCACGATCCAGGCGGAATTCGAGAGCGGCATCCACGGCCAGCTGGTCGCGCGCGGCGAAGTCGACGCGCCCACCTGCACGCACTGCCACGGCGAGCACGGCATCCTGGCGCCGACCGACCCGCGGTCGCCGGTCAGCCCGTTCCGCGTCGCCGAGGCCACCTGCACGCCCTGCCACGACTCGGCGAACCTGAACGAGAAGTATGACCTGCCGTCGGGTCGCCTGCAGTCGTACGTCGACTCCTACCACGGCCTGAAGAGCCGCGCGGGCGACAAGACGGTGGCCAACTGCTCGTCGTGCCACGGCGCGCACGCGATCCTGCCGTCGAGCGACCCGCAGTCGTCGGTGGCGATCGCCAACCTCAACAAGACCTGCGGCCACTGCCACACCGGCATGTCGCCCGAGAAGGCCGCCAAGACGCGGATCCACTCCCAGGCCGGCGGGCACCGGAGCGGCCTGGCCTACATCATCAAGGTGATCTACCAGGTCCTGATCTTCCTGGTGATCGGCGGCATGGCCGCGTACTGCCTGCTGGACTACATGCGGCAGATCGCGCGCGTCATGGCCAAGAAGCAGGTCAGGCGCATGGAGGCCGACGAGGTCGTCCAGCACACGGTGCTGATGGTCAGCTTCACCGTCCTTGTGATCACCGGCTTCTCGCTGCGGTTCTACGACGCCTGGTGGGCCAAGTTGATCTTCGGCCGCGAGGGCGGCGCCGAGGTCCGCGGCCTGATCCACCGCGGGTCGGCTCTCGTGATGATCGTCGGCGCCCTGTGGCACATGGGCTACCTGCTGACGACCAAGGGCCGTGTGTTCCTGCGCGATATCGCGCCCAACATGGACGATGCCAAGCAGGCACTCGGCATGGTCATGTACAACCTGGGCAAGCGCGAGACGCCGCCCGCCATGCGCCGCTTCTCGTTCGTCGAGAAGGCCGAGTACTGGGCCTTGATCTGGGGCACCGTCGTGATGGCGCTGACGGGCCTGTCGCTCTGGTTCGAGAAGCTCCTGGTCGCGCGCGTGGGCAAGGGCTTCCTGGAAGTCTTCCTGGTGATCCACTACTACGAGGCGTGGCTGGCCTTCCTGGCCATCCTGATCTGGCACATGTACGGCGTGATCTTCAACCCGCACGCCTACCCGATGAACCCCTCGTGGATCACGGGCAAGATGCCGGAAGAGATGTTCAAGCACGAGCACGCCGCGGCGCAGTCCCCGGGCAACGTGGACAAGGTCAAGCGGCTCGGCCTCGAGCGCGACGTCTGACGCCAGGCCGCCGGCGAACCGGCTCCCTGAACGGCCGGCCGTGCCCTGTGGGGTGCGGCCGGCCTTCGTTTTGCCGGGGCGCCGCGCAGGTTGCGTGCAACCCGGGCCCGGGAACTGCGTAGGAGGGGGATATTCCCGCCCGGCGGGAACCGTTCCCAACCCCGGCAGGCGCCGCGCAACGGAGGTCGATCATGTCAGCCCATCGCGTTTCCCGTTCCTTCATCCTGCCGGCCACGGCCGGGATGTTCCTGCTGGTGTCGACCCTGGCCTTTGCGGCCCGCGTCGAGGCCCCGCCGAGTCCGCCCAGCCCGCCCAGCGAACCGGCCGCGGCCCCGCACGCGAAGGCGGTCACGCGCATTGTCCACGCCGGGCATGGCGAGTCGGGCGATCACGGCAACGTCAAGATCGAGATGGACGGCGGCAAGATGACCGTCACCAGCAAAGAGGACGGCAAGGTGACGACGACCGTCGTCGACCTCGACCAGGTGGGCGACGCCGTCGGCGAGGCCATGACCGCCCTGAAGGACATGCAGTTGCAGGTGCGCGTGGGGCAGGACAACCGCGTCGACGTCTCGACCGACGACGGCACGTACCAGGTGGACATCGACCGGATCGTGACCCAGGTGGCGGCGGCGCTGCAGGCGGGCCTCAAGGATGCCGACAGGGACATCGACACGCATTCCTGGACCTCGCACGGGCCGCGCGACGCGCGCGACGAGGCGGAGCTCCGCCGGGAACTGGCCGACCTGCAGAAGGAAATGAGCGGGCTGCGCGAGGAGCTCCACCGGCTCAACGCCGGGAAGTCGGAGAAATAGGCGGCCGCCGGCGATCGCCGACGGCCCTGCCCGAACCGGATGAGGGAGAACGCCGCCGCTGTGCTCAGCGGCGGCGTTCGATTTCCGCGAAGATCTCGGAGTGGTCGGGGAAGCGGTCCTGGGCCATCTTCGAGAAGACCAGTTCGTCGTCGATCGTCACTTCGAAGACTCCGCCGCTCGACGGGAGCAGCTCGGGGGCGAACCCGAAGCGTTCCTTCAGGGCGTCCGCCAGACCGGCGGCGCGCGGCTCGTAGTTTCAGACCCGGCAGTACTCGATCGTCACCTTCATCAGCGGCCCCTTTTTCGGCGGACTTTGCCTCAGAACTGGATCAACGGCTTCGGCCAGGCGGCCAGCGTCTTCTCGAACGAATCGAAGTTGAACTCGTCGATGTGCACCACGGACTCCTCACCGCCGCCGAGGATCTCCTCGAAGATGCGGTCCTGGATCCCGTTGCTGCGGTCCTCGAGCAGGTTCCGCGTGATGTACCACGACTCGAAGATGCGCCGGCCGATCACGCTGTGCAGCTTCAGGCCGTTGACGATCATGCGGTCGAAGGCCTGGATGTGGAAATTGCCCTGTTTGAGGCCGAACAGCACCACGTCGCCGCCGCGGCGCGTACTCTGGATGGCGTTGTTCACGCTCGAATTGAAGCCGGCCATCTCCATCGAGACGTCGGCGCCGATGCCGCCGCAGGCTGTGCGGACGGCCTGCACCAGGTCCTTGTCCGCGCCCCAGGGCTGGGCGCCGTTCTTCGGCGACTTCATCGTGATGACCTCGTCGGCGCCCAGTTTCCGCGCCAGTTCGGCGTTGCGCGCGTTGGGCTCGATGCCGATCACCCGCGTGGCGCCGAGCGCCCGGGCGACCATGATCACGAACAGGCCGATGGTACCGCAGCCGAAGACCGCCACCGTCCGTCCGCGCAGGTCGGCCACGGTGCAGGCATGCACGGCGTTGCCGAACGGCTCCTGGATGGCGGCCACCTTCGTGCGGATCTTGCGGGTGTCGGTCGCCCACAGGACGTTGGCCGGCAGCTTGATGTACTCGGCGAAGCAGCCGTCGCGGCCGATGCCGATGATCACGTCCTGGCTGCAGATGTGGGTCTGCCCGATCCGGCACTGGTAGCAGGTGCCGCAGATGATGTGGCTCTCGGTCGAGACGACGTCCTTGACGCCCAGGCCGTAGCGCGCGGCGACGTTCGAGCCGACGGCGACGATCTCGCCGACCAGCTCATGGCCGATGATGCGGACGGTGGCCTGTTCGCGCTTGAGCGAATCGAAGATCATGCCCTTGAAGGCCACGCGGTTCCAGATGCCGCGGTCCGAACCGCAGAACCCGGCGTAGAGGACCTTGACCAGGGCGCACTCGGCGTCGGCGGGACGATTGGACTCGTCGAGGCGGGGGATGGGCTGGCGGCTCACCTGGAAGCCGCGCGTCGAGTCCCAGGGCATGCTCGACTTGTCATAGATCAGGCACTTCATCGTGTCGGCGGACTTCGTCGTGCTGGCGGCCAATGGGGTACCTCCGTGCCCCGGGTCCTGCCGCCCGGGGTCCGTCAGTTCAAACGGTCCGAGTCCAAGCTCCAGCCGTCGTCGCTCCAGTCGTCGTCCTTGCCGGTGCGGCGTTCCTCTTCTTCGAGGAGGTCGTCAAGCGACACCATCTCTGGACCGGCGAAGGCCTCGAACGGCGGCTCGCCGAGGTCCGGCGCACCGAACCCGCGTTCAGTCCTCGGCTCCACTTCACGATCGTCGCCGCCGCTGAGCGCAGCCAGGAACTTCTCCAGGCCGCCGGCCGCGAAGCGCTCGAGCCCCGCGGCGCGCCCGCCCTTCTCGGGGGCTTCCTGCGCATCGACGGCGCCGCCGCGCTGGCCTGCGGACTGGTCTACACAGTAACGTGCAACAAGCTCGTCGGCCAAATCAAAGTAGGCGCGGCTGCCGGCCGAACGCCGGTCGTAGATGACGGTCGGCCGGCCCTTGATGGCCATCTCGGCCAGGCGCACCGTGCGGGGGATGGCCGTGTCGAAAAGCAGGTCGCCGTAGTCTTCCTGGATGCGGGCGGCAACCTCGCGGCCGATGCGCGTGCCCTGGGCCGCCATCGTCAAAAACAGGCCCTCCAGTTGCAGGGGCGCGGCGTGCGTCCCGTCGGCGGGGTCGACGGCGAAGTTGCGGTCGCGGAAGGTGTCGATGAACTCGAGTAGCGCGTCCAGGGAATCGCGGCAGAGTTCCTCGTTCTGCACGGGCACCAGGTAGCCGTCCGACGCCAGCAGCGCCGCGCGCGTGGGCGCGCCCAGGCTGGGCGGGCAGTCGAGCAGCACCGTGTCGTACAGGCTGCGGGCGCGATCGATCTCGCGCATCAGGTCGCCGCCGCGCGTCTCGAGGTGGCCGAGGAAGCTCTCTTCCTCTTCCAGCGTGAGGATGCGGGGCGAGACGAACCACAGGTTCTCGACCGGCGACGGCTGCGCCAGGTCGGGCAGGCGCGCGCGCATGGTCCACAACTCGTCGAGGCCGCGCGGCAATTCGTGCGGGCGCGTGCCGAGCGTGCGGCACACGCCGCACTGCGGGTCGAGGCCGATGATGAGCACCGAGTGTCCCGACAACGCGAGCGCGGCGCCGAGGTTGACCGCCGACGTCGTCTTGCCCACGCCGCCCTTGCGGCTGACGAGGCTGATGACGCGACCACCGAGGGTGTTCCACGGCGAGCGACGACGCGGCAGCAGTTCGGGAAGGGTCGGGCGCGCAGCGGCGCGGCGCGTGGGGTCGAAGCGGGAATCGTCCATGATGTTGTTGCCTCTCCTTGGATGCGGATCCTTCCGGGGCAGGAAGCTAGCAGCAACCGCCCGGCGAGGCAATGGGAAAACGTCGTAACAGCGTGCGGCAACGCCTTTTGAAACGGTCACGAAGTCAGCACAGAGTCAGTAGTTTCTTTACGACGGCCTCGGCGCTCGCGAAGGCCTCGCCGATGTCGGCGGCGAGCATGTAGGCCGGGGTCGTGACCAGGCGCGCGCCGTCGTCGACGACGACGTCGGTGGCTGCGCAGTCGACGTGGCGGGCACCCATCGCCGTGACCAGCGCCGCGGTCGCGGCGTCGTTGCCGATCGTGAGCGACGGCGCGCCGCCGCTGCCGAACAGGCGCGCCAGGATGACCGGGGCGATGCACATGGCGGCGATCGGCCGGCCGGCCGCACGGGCGCCGCGCAGGAACGCCTCGACTTCGGGGTGCACGAGGCAGGCGGCGCCGTCGGCGGCGAACGTGCACAGGTTCTTCGCGGCGCCGAAGCCGCCCGGCAGCAGGACGCCGTCGAAGTCGCCCGGGTCAAGGGAAGCCAGGGGGGTGATGGCGCCGCGCACCAGGCGCGCCGACTCGACCAGGATGTCACGCGAGGCGCCCGCGACCGGGCGGGCCGACGCATGGTCGACCACGTGCATCTGCGGCCCGGACGGCGCGCAGGCCGTCGCGTGGGCGCCGGCGCGGTGCAGGGCCAGCAGGGCGCCGCAGGCCTCGTGGATCTCGGCGCCGTCGTAGACGCCGCAGCCGCTCAGGATCACCGCGATCTTCTTCATGTGCCCGTCCTTGCTGGTCCCGAAACCGCCCGCGATCCGCCCCGGGGCATGATCCGGGCTGGCGGGGCCGCCTGTCAATGGCCTTGCCGCGGGCCCCGGGAACCGCCGCCGGGCGGCTTTTCCCGGACTTGGTTTCGGGGGCCGCTATGACCATATTTCCCGGGCCGCAGGGGGGCCTCCACCCGCTCCCACGGCGGCCACGGGGGAGCGACGGAAACGACGGACAGGACGGGGCGGGAATGACCGGCAAGATCGCGGTCGGCGGCATCACGAAGATCGACGGCCTGGTGCTTATCCGCATCCTGGGGGCGCACGCCCAGCACGGCCTGGCCGGCCGGGCGTTGTCGGCGCTGGGCCAGCACGGGATCAACCTGACCTGCGTGTCGTCGTTCCTGGACCGCGAAGGGCGCAACAACATCGGCTTCGCGATCGCCGCGACCGACCTGGACCAGACGCTCGGCATCCTGCAGTCGCTGCAGGAGGAACTGCAGGCGCGGTCCATCGAGTGCCAGCGTCGCTGCAGCGCTATCTCCATCTATGGTCCGCACTTCAGCGAGCGGCCGGCCATTGCCGGCGCCGTTTTCCAGGCGACCGGCGACGCGGGCGTCGAGATCCACATGATCGCGACGTCGTTCTCGACCGTGTCGTTCCTGACCAACGAGGATCAGGCCGCCCTGGCGGTTCAGAAGCTCCAGGAGCGCTTCCTGGTCCCCTAGGGGACCAGCTGGCGGATGGCCCGGGCGCAGCGGATTTCCGGGCCGGTGAAAAAGAAGTCGCAACTTTCGCGGCCGATTCGTGTTAGCTTTGGGCGTCTACCGGGGCTGCGATGAGAGCAGCCCCAGCTTTTTGATAGGAACCGAGGAAACTCCAAGCGCAGCGCGAGGATGTTATGGACCAACCGGCACTGGTGTACTTCGATAGAAACGAGAACCGCTACGGACCGGCTCCCGCCTGCATGCAGGTGCTGCGCCAGGCCGACAACGATGTGCTGTGCAACTACAGTCGCGCGTTCCAGCATGGCTACTACAGCGAGTTGTCGGCCAGGCTCGCCGACCGGCACGGGCTCGACGAGAAGCGGATCATCCTCGGCTACGGCTGCGAGGACATCCTGAAGGAGGCGGTCCACCACTTCCTGCCCGCCGGGCACACCGTGCTCATCCCGTCGGCGTCGTGGTGGTACTACCACTCCGTCGCCGCCGAGGTCGGCGGCGTGACGGTCGAGTACCCGCTGCGGCCGGCGAAGGACCGCTACGAGTACGACGTCGAGGCCCTGATCCGCCTGCGCGAGACCGCCAAGCCGTCGCTCGTCCTGCTGGCCTCGCCCAACAACCCCACCGGGAACTCCCTTTCGCGCGCGGACCTGCGGCGGCTCCTGGAAGCCTATCGCGGCGTGCCGTTCGTCCTGGACCAGGCCTACTACGGGTTCGTGCCCTCGGGCCCGGACGACTACAGCGCCCTGGTCGCCGAGTTCGACAACCTGCTCATCCTGCGGACCTTCAGCAAGCTCTACGCGCTGGCGGGCGCGCGCATCGGCTACGCGATGTGCGGGAGCGGCATGGCGGACTTCAAGCGGTTCTGTGCGCGGAACCTCGGCTACAACCGGTTGTCCGAGCGCCTGGCCCTGGCCGCCCTCGACAGCCAGGAATACTACGGGCGCGTGGCGGCGGGCATGTCCCGGTCGCGGCAGCGCCTGTACGAGCTCTTCCGCTCGTTCCCCGGGTGCGAGATCTACGAGTCCGAGGCGAACTTCGTCCTCGTGAAGATGCCGACGGAAATGGCGGCGCACCTCGAGCGCGAACTGGTCGCGCGCGGCCTGATCGTCAAGTTCCTCAAGGAGCCTGGCTTCCTCGACCACGCGCGGATCAGCCTGGGCAACGACGCCGAGACCGACCACCTGATCGAGACCATCCGGTCGCTGGTTGCCGGGACAGGGACCGGGGCCGGCGTCAAGGCCCGCGAGGAGCCCGCGTGACAAGCCTGGCCGGTCGCTGGCTGGCCGATTATCGACGGATGTTGAAGGGCCCGGAGCTGGAGGAGCCATTCGACGTCTACCTCTACCGCCCCCTGGCCTACCTCGTGGTGAAGGCCGTCGCGCCCACGCCCGTCACGCCCAACCAGATCACGGCCATCAACCTGCTGCCCGGGCTCGCCGCGGCCGCGTATTTCTGGCGGGGCACGCCGGACGGTTACCTCATCGGCGCGGCCCTGCTGTTCCTGACGAACGTCCTCGACTGCGCCGACGGGATGCTGGCGCGCGTGCGCGGCGCCGGTTCGCTGACCGGCTACATCCTGGACGGCCTGGCCGACTACATCATCCAGGGCGCGCTGTTCACCGCATTCCTGCACGGCATCGCGCTGCGCCACGGCGACCCGCGGCTGAGCCTGTACCTCGGTATCCCGGCGGGACTGAGCGCGGCCTGGTGGTGCTCCCGGCTGGACCTTCTGCGCGGGGAATGGATGACCCGCGTCCACGGTCGCCGACGCGACCCGCACGGTGAGCTGGCCGACCTGGAGCGGCAGGCGGTCGTGTGGCGTCAGGAACGCAGCCACTGGCTGGACCGCGCGCTGGTGCGGGTGTTCGCCCTGTACGTCCGGCTCTGGTATTCCGGGAAGTCGGACCGGCCGGTCCCTGGCTCCGAAGAGTCCATTGACGAGTGGATGCGGCGGCGGCGGCCGGTGCTGAGGCTGGCGGTCCTGATGGGGCCCTCGACGCACATCACGCTCCTGATCATTGCTGTCCTGACGGGACGACCGGAGTGGTACATCTGGACCTCGCTCGTGTTCGGGACGGCCTGGGGCCTGTCCGTCCTGGCCTTGCGGGCTGTGCGGGAACGCCGTCCGGCGGCCCGGAGACCGAAAGGATACCGGCATGCAGGTCGTGCTGTTGGCTGCGGGCCAGGCGACGCGTCTGAGACCGCTGACGGATGACCGGCCGAAGTGCCTGCTCGAAGTGGCCGGGCGCTCGATCCTGTCGCGATCGGTGGGCCAGCTCGTGGCGCGCGGCCTCGAGCGGATCACCATCGTCGACGGCTATCGCGGCGACATGATCCGCGCGGCCCTGGCGACCGGGTTCCCCACCGTGGATTTCCGCTTCGTCCGCAACGAAGACTACGCGACGACCAACAACGCGTGGTCCCTGATGCTGGCCGGCTGCTCGCCCGACGAGCCGTTGCTGCTGCTGGACTCCGACATTGTGTTCGAAGACGCCGTGCTGGACCTTGTGCTCGCCCACCCGGCTCCCGATCGGCTCGCCCTGCGGACCGAGGGGGAGATCGGTGACGAGGAAATGAAGGTCCGCCTCGGCCCGGGCGGCCGGGTCGTCGACCTGGGCAAGGGCCTGGCGCCGGCGACGGCGGCCGGCGAGTCGGTGGGGATCGAGGTGTTCAGCGGCGGGTTCGTGGCCGCGCTGGCGCCCGTGCTGCATCGTCGCCTGCTTGTCGAGCAGTGCCTCAACGAGTACTACGAGGACGCCTTCCTGGAAGTGATCAAGGCCGGCTGGCCCGTGGAGATCGTGGACATCGCGGGGCTGTCGTGCCTCGAGATCGACACGGCCGCGGACCTCGCCGCCGCGCAACAGGAGTTCGCCGGCCGATGATGACCGCCGCCGCATGGGGCTTCCTGCTGGGTTGGCTCGGCTCCATGCCGATCGCCGGCGCGGTGTCGGTGTTCGTCGTGCAGCGGGGATTGGCCGGGCGCCTGCGCAACGGGCTGGCCATGGCGACCGGCGCGGCGCTGCTCGAGGGCGCGTGGTGCCTGCTGGTCCTGACCGGGGCCGGCCGGGTGCTCGAGCGCTGGCCGGCGGCCGCCGATGTCGCGCGGGCCGCGGGCGGCGTGCTGGTGACCGGGCTGGGGATCTATTTCCTGCGCCGGCACACCTCGCTGCCGACCGGCGGCCAGCTGCCGGTCATGCCGCACCGCAAGCTGCACCAGGAGTTCCGCACCGGGCTGCTGCTGGTCGGCGCGAACCCGCTCGTCCCCGTGAACTGGCTGGCCCTGGTCGCGGCCGCGGTTCCGTTCGGCCTGGAACCGGGCAAGCATGCCGTGCAGTTCGCGCTCGGCGTGACGGGCGGCGTCATCGCCTGGTTCGCATCGCTGCTGTGGCTGCTGTCGGGCGTGCGCCATCGCCTGGATGCGCGGCAACTCGACCGGCTCATGCATGTCCTGGGCGCGATCCTGCTGTTCGCCGGCCTGTTCGTCCTGGGCCGGGAGCTCCTGGGCGGCAGCGTCCACCACGCGACGCCGGGCGTCCGCTAGTAGCTGAAGCCCGAACCCCCGATGAACTCGCGCAGGATCGACGTCGGCGGCACCTGGCTCGCGTCGATCGGCAGCAGCAGCGACAGCTGCTCGATCAGCGTGCGCGCCAGCCAGTAGAACGGGTCGTCCGGTTCGACCCCCGCCAGCCGCGGCTCGGCCCACAGCTTCAGGACGGCCAGCTCGTACGTGAGTCCCGAGTTGAAGAACAGGTCGGCGTTGTTCTGGAACGGGAAGATGTGCGTCTCCTCGCCGTGGCGCACCTTCGGCCAGCGGGCCAGCGTCTGGCTGGCCGTGTAGCCGCGGTACTTGGCGTCGCGCACGATGCGGCGGAACAGCCGGCTGTGCGTCGTCTTGATGTAGCTGTGGCTGTCGATGTTCAGGTGGCACAGCGCCGAGACGTAGATCTGCAGCTTGTCCTCGAGCGGGATGGCCGGCGTCAGCGCCGGGTTCAGCGCGTGGATGCCCTCGACGATCAGGGGCTGGCCGGGCTCCAGGCGGGTGACCACGCCCGCGTCGCGCCCGGTGCCGCTGCGGAAGTCGAACTCGGGCAGGCGCACTTCGCGCCCGGCCATCAACTCCTCGAGATGCTGGTTGAAGAGGTCGATCTTCAGGGCGCCGAGCGCCTCGAAATCGAAATCGCCGTCCTCGCCGCGTGGCGTGTCGTCGCGATCGACGAAGTAGTTGTCCAGCGACAGCGCGAACGGCTTGAGGCCGAGCACGCGCAACTGCACCATCAGCCGCTTGGCGCTGCTGGTCTTGCCCGAGCTCGAGGGCCCCGCCAGCAGCACCAGGCGTCCGGCCTCGGGCAGGTCGGCCACGTGCTGCGCGGCCTCGACGAAGAACTGGTTGTGGCGCGCCTCGGCGACCTGGATCAGCTCGTCGGTGCGACCCTGCACGATGTGCTCGTTCAGGCGGCCGGTGTCCGGCACGCCGATCATCTCGACCCAGCGCGCGTCCTCGCGCAGCGTCTCGAGCAGCTTGGGCTGGCGGCTGAACGCCGGCACCGTGTCCGGCTGTCCCTTCTCGTTCGTCAGCAGTACGAAGCCGGGCGACTCGGGCACCAGGCGGAACGCCTTCACGTAGCCGGTCGAGGGCAGCTGCCGCCCGTAGTACATCAGCTGCGCGCCCTCCATGCTGTACATCACCAGCGTGTCGCGGCGCAGGTACTTCGCCGCGCGCCAGGCGCGCTCGTCGCCGCGGCGGCGGAAGATCTTCAGCAGCGCGCGCAGGCCGAAGCGCTGCGGCGTCAGGCGCAGGTCCTGGGCCACGAGGTCGCGCATGCGGCCGTCCAGGCGCGAGATCTCCTCGCCGGTCAGCGGCTCCGGGCGTTCGAGCTCGCAGTACATGCCGCTGTCGTAGGAAAAGTGGAAATAAAGGGGCGTGTCGGGAAAAAGCTGCTCGGCGGCGACGGCGGCCAGGTACTGGACGGTGCGCTGGATGGTGCTCTGGGCCTGGGGGTCGCGCAGGCGCACCAGGCGCACGCGCTCGTCCCCGGACATGGGCTCGGCCAGGGGCGTTCGGCGTCCGTTGACCGAGGCCAGGGCCACCGGGTTGTCGCCCTGGAGCGACGTGGGGTGGGATTGCTCGAGGTACTGCAGGACCGTGATGCCCGAGGGAACGTCGACCCGCCTGCCATCGATCTCGACCGCGATCATCTCCGACGCCATGCCGTGAGCCTCCTGGAACTGCCTATTTACCGTCCTTGGCCTTGCTAACGCTATCACGGACCGTGCCAGTCCCGGATTTGGCCGGGGACGAGTCGCCGCCGGACGGCTTGTCAGCCGGCTTGTCGGCCGGCTTGTCGGCCGGTTTGCCGGCCGCAGCCGCGCTGCCGCCTTCGCCGCTGGCCGCCTTGCCCCTGGCGCGCGAGGCGGCGCGCGAATCGTTGACGTAGAACCCCTCGCCCTTGAAGACGACGCCGAGCCCCCCCGTGATCAGCTGCCGGACCTTGCTGCGGCACGATGGGCAGCGTTGGCGGCGCGGGGCCGACATGGGCTTGAACTCGCTGGTGATCTGTCCGCAACGCGTGCATTCGTATTCGTAGGTCGGCATGCCGGTTCTCCCTGCAGCCGGCTGGGGGAGACGCCAGGTCCCCGCTTCGGCGGCAATCCGCCGATGGGCGGGGTTGATGACAGGCGGCCATGATCGCGCCCGGCGGCCGGATGCGCCAGCGTCCGTTGGGGACTTCCGGCCGCCCGGCCCCCCGGCACCCGGGCACCCGGGGTGGGGGTGGCTTGTGGGGGGGGGGCCGATTGGTGTATGATCACCGGATGGAATTCATCCCCTTGGGCCGGCCCCTTGAGGCCGGCTGCCTTCGTCGAGACGCCCCGAGCCCCCGGAGACCCGCCATGGACCGCCGAAGCACCCGACATCCCCTGCAGCGGCCGGCCACCCCGGCGGTGGTCTTGCTGGCGGTGGTCCTGCTGGCGGCGGCCTTCCTGGCGGCGGTCCTGGCCGGCGCCGCCCCGGCCCGCGCGGCCGGGGACCCGCTCTGCCCGCTGGCGCCCCTGCCGACCGGCCCCGAATGGAGCGGGCAATACGTGTCGCAGCAGTTCCGTGTACGCGAGGCCGA
>CAIOLW010000153.1 GCA_903859215.1 uncultured bacterium
CGGCAAACCTGGCTGTGGGGTCTGGCCCTGGCCGTCGTCGTCCTGCTGTGCGGCGTGTGCTTCGTGTACGTCGACAAGCCGGTGGCCATCTGGATGCACGGCCAGCGGCACACGCTGCTGCGTCGCCTCTTCAACGTCGTCACGAACCTGGGCGAGTCGCAGTGGTACCTGGTGCCGGGCCTCGTCCTGTTCATCGCGTACCGGAAGAGCCGCGCCTTCGTCGCGCAGGCGGGGCTCTTCGTGTTCACCACCGTCGCGGCCTCGGGGCTCCTGACCGACCTGGTCAAGTACGTGCTGGGCCGCGCGCGGCCCTCGCTCTGGTTCGAGCACGGGTTCTACGGCTTCCACTGGTTCCACGGTGCGCACGCGTGGAGCTCCTTCCCGTCGGGCCATGCGACGACCGCCTACAGCGCGGCGCTTGCGCTTGCGCTGCTCTTCCCGCGCCACCGCTGGACGTGCCTGATCGCGGCGGCCGCCATCGCGATCAGCCGCGTCGTCCTTACGCATCACTATGTCGGCGACATTCTCGCGGGCGCGTATGTCGGCGCGCTGTCGACGATGTGGCTGTACGGCAGGGTGTTTCGCGAACGGCTGGCGGCGGCGCGCGTGTTGGGACGCTGATCCGTCGAAATCAGTACGCAACCCGCCCGCCCCTCCATGCGTCTATCTCCCTGTTCATCCGCCACTGTCCGCCGCCGGGCCCGCAGCCGCCGCCGGCATGGCACGTTGAGACCACGGGCGGTTCCCCGTCGCCCCAGGGAGGGACTCCATGAAACGCTGGATCATCGTGGCTTCGATCGTGGTCGTGGCCGCCGGCACGCTGGCCGTCGTCCGTCGCGGGCAGGCCAAGGCGGAGATGGCGCCGCAGACCGTGCTGGTCACGCGCGGCAACGTCGTGCAGGAGGCGCTGGCGATCGGCAACGTCGTGCCCGAGCAGGAGATCGCCGTCAAGTCGCAGGTGCCGGGCATCGTCTCGCGCATGTACGTCGCCGTCGGCGACCTGGTGCACGAGGGCGACCCGCTGTGCGAGATCCGGCCCCACCCGACGCCCACCGAGCGCGCCGAGGCCCAGCGCAACCTGCAGATGGCGCAGGTGGATGAAGCCGCCGCGGCGAAGAAGCTGGAGCGCGACCAGCAGCTCTTCAACGAGGGGATGATCGCGGACAAGGACCTCGACACCGCGCGGCAGGCCTTCGACAACGCGCAGCTGCGCGCCAAGCTCGAGGCCGAGAAGCTGCAGCTCTTGCGCGACGGGCGCGCCAACCTCGAGGGCAAAGAGGTCAGCAACCGCATCGTGGCGCCGGCCACCGGCACCATCCTGACCCTCGACGTGCACCCGGGCGACTCCGTGGTGCCGCTCACCTCGTACCAGGCCGGCACCGCGCTCTTGACGATGGCCGACATGAGCAGCCTCATCTTCCGCGGCACCGTCGACGAGGTGGATGTGGGCAAGCTGGCCACCGGGCTGCCCGTGCGGTTCACCGTGGGCGCCATCCCTCAGGCCGGCGTCACGGGCACGCTGCGGCGCATCTCGCCGAAGGCGCGCAAGCAGGACTCGGCCACGCTGTTCGACATCGAGGCCGAGATCGCGCCGAGCACCGGCAACGTGCTGCGGGCCGGCTACTCGGCCAACGCGCGCGTCGTCATCGCTCAGGCCGACAGCGTGCTGGTGCTGCCCGAGCGCGTCGTGAAGTTCGCCGACGGCAAGGCGAGCGTCCGCATCGCCGGCAAGGGCGGCAAGCCCGAGTCGAAGGCGATCACTACGGGTCTGTCCGACGGCCTGACCATCGAGGTCAAGGACGGCCTGGCCCTGAACGACGCCGTGCTCGAGGCGGACAAGAGCCCGCTCGACCGCAAGTAGATAACGTTCCCGGGGAAGGCAGGGCAGAGTCGTGCAGTTGCGCATCGTGGTGTCCCAGTTCTGGCGCGACATGAAGGCGCATCGCCTGCGCACCGGGCTGACGCTGTTCGGCCTGGGCTGGGGAACGTTCTGCGTGATCGTGCTGCTGAGCTTCGGCGAGGGACTGAACCGCGAGGTGGTCAGGAAGAGCTCGGCCATGGGCGACCAGATCATCCTGGTCTGGGGCTCGCGCACGGGCAAGGCGTACGAAGGCCTGCCGCAGGGGCGGTACATCCGCCTGGAAGACACGGACATCGACGCGCTGCTGGCCGAGGTCCCGGCCGTCATCAACGCGAGCCCCGAGTACCAGACCCAATCGGCGATGAAGGGCCCGGCCGGCGAATCCACACCGTCGATCTCGGGCGTGCGCCCGTCGTTCGGCAAGATGCGCAAGCTGGATGTGCTGCCGGGCGGCCGCTTCATCAACGAACTCGACGAGAAGGACCGCCGCCGCGTCGCCGTGCTGGGCGCGCAGGTGAAGCAGGACCTGTTCGGCGAGGGCGACGCCATCGGCAGGACGGTTGAGATGTCCGGCGTCCCGTTCCTGGTGGTCGGCTCGCTGCCCAAGAAGGACCAGGACAGCAACTACAACGGTCCCGACGACACCAAGGTCTTCATCCCCGCCGCCACGGCCCATGCCTCGCTGGGCATCGCGCGCCCCGGCAACTTCGTCGTCGAGCTGCAGAAGGGCTCGAAGGGCAAGCTCGTGATGAAGGACATCAACCAGGTGTTCGGCCGCCTCCACCACTACGACCCGACCGACGAGGAAGCGCTGATGACCTGGGACGTGGGCGAGATGATCGGCATGCTCACGACGATCTTCCTGGGCTTCAAGGTGTTCCTGGCGATGATCGGCGCGCTCACCCTGGCCGTCGCCGGCATCGGCGTGGCCAACATCATGAGCATGGTCGTGGAGGACCGCACGTCGCACATCGGCATCGCCATGGCGCTGGGCGCGCGCAACCACTGGGTGCTGGGGCAGATCCTGCTGGAGACCCTGCTCGTGACCACGGTGGGCGGCGGCGCGGGCGTGCTGCTGGCCGTGGTCGTGGTGGGCGTGGCCGGCCGCGTGCCCATGGGCGAGATGGGCTCGCCGGTCTTCTCGTGGCAGATCGCGGCGCTGACCGCGGGGCTGCTGGGCGTCATCGGCATCGCTTCGGGGATGGGTCCCGCGCGGCGCGCGGCGCGCCTCAACCCGGCCGAAGCTTTGAGGGGCTGAACCATGGGATCGACAAGGCAGGGCTTCGCGCTCATGTGGAAGTTCCTCGGGCGGGGCCGTTCGCGACCCGCCTCGATCCTGCTGGCGGTGGCCTGGGGCACGCTCTCGATGATGTTGCTGATGGGCTTCGGCGAGGGCCTGCGCCGGCAGATGGCCATGGGGCAGCAGGGGCTGGGGAACGACCCGGTCATCCTGTGGTCGGGAGCCACCACCAAGCAGTGGGAAGGCCTGAAGGCGGGCCGCGAGGTGCGCTTCACGAAGGATGACGTCGCCGCGCTGCGGCGCGGCGTGCCCGCGATCGACGACCTGGCCGGCGAGTACAGCCGCTGGGCCGTGGACCTGCGCTGGGGCACCACCTCGGTCAGCGCGCACCTGACCGGCGTGATGCCGTGCTACGAGCACGTGCGCACGCACATCCCGCGGCCCGGCGGGCGCTTCATCAACGACATCGACCAGGCGCAGGGGCGGCGCGTGCTGTTCCTGGGCCCGGAGCTGGCGACCAAGCTGTTCGGCTCGGCGAAGCCCGTCGGCCAGACGGTGTTCGTGCGCGGTGTCCCTTTCACGGTCATCGGCGTCATGATCAACAAGCAGCAGAACGGCATGTACGGCGGCCCGGACATCGCCAAGGCGAACATCCCCGTCTCGACGTTCGAGAACATGTTCGGCGAGGGCCAGTTCGACAACATCCTCTACACCGTGAAGGCGCCCGCCACCACGAAGGACGTGGAGCCCCAGGTGCGCGAGGTATTTGCGCGCCGCCAGCACTTCGACCCGACGGACGAGAGCGCGCTCCACTTCTGGGACACGGTGAAGAACCGCGAGATGGGCGACAAGATCGCGCGCGGCATGGAAGTGTTCATGGGCGTGGTCGGCGGCATGACGCTGCTGGTGGCGGGCGTCGGCCTGGCCAACATGATGTTCGTCATGGTGCAGCGGCGCACGCGCGAGATCGGCATGCAGATGGCCATCGGCGCGCACCGCCGCGCCGTCACGTCGCAGATCGTGGGCGAGGCGCTCGTGCTGGCGGCCATGGGCGGCTACCTCGGCATCGGGCTGTCGTGGCTGCTGGTCGAGGGGCTCATGCGCGTGCCCGTCAAGAGCGAGGCGCTGCAGTTCCTGGGCAAGCCCACGCTGTCGATCCCGATGGGCGTGATCACGGCGATGGCGCTGGTCGGCATCGGCTGCCTGGCCGGCGCGCTGCCGGCCCGTCGCGCCGTCAAACTGAACCCGGTGGAGGCGCTCCGTCATGAATGACGATCTCATCATCAGGATGCAGGACGTCACCAAGGTCTACAAGAGCGGCTCGGTCGAGCTCGAGGCGCTCAGCGGCCTGAACCTGTCCATCGCGGCCGGCGAGATGATCTCGATCATCGGCGCGTCGGGTTCGGGCAAGTCGACGCTGATGAACCTGATGGGCTGCCTCGACGTGCCCAGCCGCGGCCTCTACGAGTTCGGCGGCAGGGAAGTGGCGAAGCTGAACCCCGAGGAGCTGGCCGACCTGCGCAATCGTTCGATCGGTTTCGTCTTCCAGGCGTTCCACCTGCTGCCGCACGCCACCGCGCGCGAGAACGTGGAGATGCCGCTGCTGTTCGCCGGCATGCCCGCGAAGAAGCGACGCGAACGCGCGCTCGCGATGCTGGGCAAGGTGGGGCTGGGCGCGCGCGCTGAGCACCTGCCCACGCAATTGTCGGGCGGCGAGATGCAGCGCGTGGCCATTGCGCGCGCGCTGGCCAACGGCCCGCGGGTCATCCTGGCGGACGAACCCACGGGCAACCTCGACAGCCGCTCCGGCAAGGGCATCCTGGCGCTGTTCCACCAACTGCACCGCGAGGGCGTGACCATCATCCTGATCACCCACGACCTGCAGCTGGCGCGCACGTGCTCGCGCATCGTCGAATTGCGCGACGGGCGGCTGGTGCATGACGGGGCGGATTTGCCGCCGGCGCCGACGGAGGTCGACGAGGATGAGGGCGGGTTTGGGGAGAGGGCGGCGGGGTAGGGCAGCGAAGGATGTGGGGATGGGAAGGCCCCGCTGCCCGGAAGGGTGGCGGGGCTGCTGCTTTTGGGGAAGCGACTTGCGCCGGCGCAACTGCCACCCCCGCCGCCGGTTGAGGATGCCGCGAACGCCCTCATCGCACCGCGAAAGACACAAAAGCTCAAAAAACACATAAAGAATATATGTATTCCGTCCGATACCCACCTCCTAACGGAGGTGAGCCATGACGAAGACGAGATTTGGATTGATCCTGCTGGGTGTGCTGGCCTGTGGGTTCTATGTGGGGTGCGGTTCCGACACCCCGGCGCCCACAGCACCACCGGTTTCGAACGTCCGTGACTACCAGGCCACGGCCAGCGTGGGGGATTTCATCACCATCACGGTGGATGCGGATTCCCAGACCATCGACTACACCAACGTCACCAACGGCGAAACGGGCACGGTGAGCTATACCGTCGGTGTCGATGGCGCCTACGAGATCACCACTCCCGGCAGCCACATGATCAAGGCCTACGAGATTCCCGGTCTGGCCCTGGTGGCCGACATGGACAACACGGGGCCGACGCAGAACACCACTTCACTGGTGACGGCCATCCTGAAGGCCCCGATCACCCAGGCGACGCTGCAGAACAAGAACTTCAACTACATGCAGTGGCGCACGAACAGTGGCGGCATGGAGACGGGCAGCGTCGCGATCGACGGCACGGGCAACGTCGTCCACCGGGGCTACTGGCCGTACGGGGACCTGATGGCGGCCATGAACCAGGGTGGCGGCGGCGGCGGCAGCGGCTCGCCCTTCAATGGCGGCACGTTCGACGCCAGCCTGTTCACACCCGATCCGACGGGGACGTACCTCACCCTCACCGAGAGCGGCTCCGGCGGCACGGACACCATCTTCGGCACCGAGGGCGGCTGCTTCGTGGTGGACATGGCCAACGGCAGCATGGTCGGCGTGCCGCAGGCGGCCTCCACCGCCTTTGACACGGCGTTCGCGGGCACGTACAGGGCTCTGGCCTTCAACAAGCCCGACGCCACGACCGGCAACAACAATCTCGAAACCGGCACGGGCCGGGTGGACAGTTACACCCTGACCCTGACGGCCGGCGGCGGGTTGACGGTTGTCGACGGCAACGGCGCCACTGCGGTGAGCACGACGATCGTGCCCGTGGCCGACGCGGCGTACCTGCAGGGCGCGGGGCAGCTGGGCGATCCCTGCCCGGGGCTCTTCACGTACCGCGTGCTGCCGGCGGGCGGCAACACGATGCGCCAGGACGTGTTCCTGTCGTTCCTCGACGGCGGCGCGATCCTGTTCTGCTCGTTCTCGTACGACACGGCGCAGGCGAGCGGGTCGATGCAGTACTCTTACTTCTACGGCGTGGCGCTCAAGCAGTAGCGGCGCGTTCGATCACTCGTGGGCCCGTCCGTTCCCGGGAAGGGAGCGGACGGGCCTTCGATCATCTCCTGACGCCTCGTGTAAATCGTAAATCGCATTTTCAACTTACATGATGCCCGTTGCCCCGCAGCCCGCCCCGCGGTCGTCGTCGACTTGCGCCGGCGCAACTGCAACCCCCCGTCGCCCGCTAATTCAGAGAAATTCCCTCAGCTATTTTCCTGCCCCAATGTTATGATGTGGTCGATTCTCATTTCCAATTAACCCGCGCCCCCCCGTTTGGCCGGAGGTCGGCATGATCGGCAAGTCGTTGCTGCACTACGAGATCAAGGCCCAGCTGGGCAAGGGCGGCATGGGCGAGGTCTTCAGCGCCCGCGACACCAAGCTGGGACGCGATGTGGCCGTCAAGGTGCTGCCGGCCGAGCTGTCGGGCGATCCCGAGCGCGAGGCCCGCTTCCAGCGCGAGGCCCGGGCCCTGGCCAGCCTGCAGCACCCGAACGTGGCGACGGTGTACGGCTTCGAGGAAGTGGGCGGCGTCCGCTTCCTGGTGATGGAGCTGGTCGTGGGCTCGGAGCTCACCCGGCGGATGGAGGCGGGCCCGGTGCCGGTGGCCGAGACGCTGAGCATCGCGCGGCAGATCGCGGCGGGGCTCGAGGCGGCGCACGAGAACGGCATCGTCCATCGCGACCTGAAGCCCGCGAACATCATGGAGACGACCGAGGGCGAGGTGAAGATCCTCGACTTCGGGCTGGCGCAGGCGTGGTTCGGCGACGGCGCGCGGCAAGGCGAGTCCTCGGCGATGCCGACCATCACCGGGGCGATGACGCAGCTGGGCACCGTGCTGGGCACGGCCGCGTACATGAGTCCCGAGCAGGCGCGCGGCGGCAGCGTCGACCGGCGCACCGACATCTGGGCCTTCGGCGTCATCCTCTTCGAGATGCTGACGGGCAAGCGGCTGTTCCAGGGCGAGACCAACTCCGACACGCTGGCCGCGGTGCTGCGTGCCGAGCCCGAGTGGAACCTGCTGCCGGTGGCCGAGGCGCCGGCGCTGTGCCGGCTGGTCGAGCGCTGCCTCGAGCGCAACCCGAAGCAACGGCTGCGCGATATCGGCGAGGCGCGCATCTTCCTGCAGGACGGCAGCGGCACGGGTTCGCATCTCAGCTTCTCGAGCCTGGCGCCGGCGTCGGTCGCGGCCGATGCGGTGCGCGGGCGCGCGCCGGCGCTGCTGCTGATCGGCGTCACGGTCGGGTGCCTGGCGGTGGGGCTGCTGGCGGGATGGAAGGTGCTGGGCCGGCCCACGCCGCGGCCGGTGCTGCATGCGATGATCCCGCCGCCGGATAAGACGACGTACTCGCTGGATTCGACGCGCCCGGGCGCGGCCGTGATCTCGCCCGACGGCACGATGCTCGCTTTTGCGGCCACCAACCCCGAGGGCGTGACGCAACTCTACCTGCGGCACCTGGACAAGGGCGAGTCGGGCGCGATGGCGGGCACCGAGACGGCGGCGTACCCGTTCTGGTCGCCGGACAACAAGTACCTCGGATACTGGGAAGAAAGCGGCAAGAAGCTCAAGAAGGTGGCCGTGGCGGGCGGACCTCCGGTGACGCTGTGCCCGGCCGAGGACCTCAAGGGCGGCTCGTGGAACACGAAGGGCCAGGTCATCTTCGCGCCCGGCGCGAACGGCGGCATCTTCATGGTGCCGGAGATCGGCGGCGAGCCGGTGCGGCTGACGAAGGTGGGCCCCGGCTACAATTCGCACCGCCACCCGCGCTTCCTGCCCGGAGGGCGCGAGTTCCTCTTCATCGGGCGCGCGACCAGCGATGCGGGCGCGCACAGCGTCTTCCTGGCGAGCCTGGACTCGACGAAGGCCCCGCGCATGGTCGCCACGTCGCAGGGGCAGGCCGAATACGTCGACGGCAACCTGCTGACCGTGCGCGAGGGCGTGCTGATGGCGACGCCCTTCCAGCCCAGCCAGGAGAAGGCGACCGCGGGCAGCACGCCGCTCGTGGAGAACGTGCTCTACATCTCGTCGGCGGTGGTGGGCGTGTACAGCGTTTCACAGACCGGCATGATGGTCTACCAGACGGGGGCCCAGAGCGAGGCCGGCCGCATGCTTTCGTGGACGGACGTCGCCTCGGGAGGCTCGCAGCCGCTGGGCGATCCCGGCCAGGTCTACCATCCGGCGATCTCGCCCGACGGCACGCGCGCGGTGGTCGAGGTGCGCAACTCCTCGAACGAGGGCACGGACCTGTGGCTGGTCGACCTCGTGTCCGGCCTGCGCACGCGGTTCACGTTCGCGCCCGGCGACGAGATCCGCGCCTGCTGGTCGCCCACGGGCGAGTCGGTGTTCTACGAGTCCAAGGAAAGCGGCGGCTTCCGCATCATGGAGCAGCCCGTGGACGGGCAGGGCGGCGCGTCGATCGTGCTGGAATCCAAGCGTGAGATCCTGCCCACGTGCGTGGCGGCGGGCGGCCGTTCGATCCTGCTGGATTCCGAACGCGAGGACGGCAAGTCCGAGATGCAGCGACTGTCGCTGGACGGGGGCAGCACCAAGCCCATGCTCGTGGCGTCGGCGGACAAGGTCAACCTGGGTAGCGGCGTGCTGTCGCCGGACAACCGCTGGATCGCCTACGTCACCGAGACCGCGGCGGGCTGGGATGTGTTCGTGATGCCCGCGGCCGGCGGCGCGCGCAAGTGGCAGATCACTACCGATGGCGCCGTCTATCCCAAGTGGAGCCGCGACGGCAAGGAGTTGTGGGTGTCGCGCTTCGGCGGCGACCTTCGCGTCTATGCCGTGGATGGTAGCGGCGAGACGTTCCGCATCGGCAACTTCCGCAAGACGGTATCGGTCAGCTCGCCCGACGGCAGCGGCAGCTACTACGACCTGGCCCCGGACGGGAAGCGTATCCTGCAGACGGGGACCGACCCGGCGTTCCGGGCGCAGGTGTCGTACCTGCATCTGGTGACCGACTGGAAGCGGGGGCTGGTGCAGTAACGCCAGCCCGGGCGTTGCCCGCGGACTTGCGCCGGCGCAAGTCGGACCGGCGGGCCGCGCCTCAGGACGTGGCCCAGCCCAGCCGCCGGAACAGCGCGAACAGCAGGCTGACGGCGATCGCCACGACCGTGCCGAGGCCCATGCCCTTCAGTTCAACGGCGCCCAGCTTCACGGCGACGCCGCTGACGCCGCTCGCGAGCACCAGCGACGTGAGCACGAGGTTGGCGGGCCGCGTGTAGTCGACCTTGCGCTCGACCAGCATGCGGATGCCCGTCACCGCGATGACGCCGAACAGCAGCAGGCAGACGCCGCCCATCACCGGCACGGGGATGGCGCGGATGAGCGCCGCGATCTTCCCGCAGAACGAGATGGCGACGGCGATCAGCGCCGCGCCGCCGATCACCCACACGCTGAACACGCGCGTGATCGCCATGACGCCGATGTTCTCGCCGTAGGTGGTGTTGGGCGTGGCGCCGACCAGGCCCGAGAGCACGTTCGAGACGCCGTCGCCCAGCAGCGAGCGGTGCAGGCCCGGTGTGCGCATCAGGTCCTTGCCGACGATGTGGCCGGTGACCACCAGGTGGCCCACGTGCTCGGCCAGCACGACCAGGCCCGCGGGCAGGATCATCAGCACGGCAGCCGGGCTCCAGGCCGGGGCCTGGAAGTGTGGGAGCTGCAGCCAGGGCGCGGCCGACACGGTAGAGAAATCAACCATGCCCATCGCCATGGCGAGCATGAAGCCGGCGACGACGCCGATCAGGACGGGAATGGCTGCCAGGAAGCCGCGCAGCAGCACCGAACCGAGGATCGTGACGCCCAGCGTGAACAGCGCGACGATGACGGCCTGGTGGTGCTGGGCGCCGGCGGCGCTGCTGCTTGCCGTGAGCCCGGCCATGCCGGCGGCGGTCGGGATCAGTTCGAGGCCGATGACGGCGACGATCGCGCCCATCGCCGCGGGCGGGAAGACGACTTCGATCCAGTCGGTGCCGGCGTAGCGCACGACCTGCGAGACCAGGATGAAGAACAGGCCGAACGCGATGAAGCCGCACTGCGCCGCGGCGTAGCCGCCGAGCGCCGGGTTCGCCATCACGGCGACCACCGGCGAGATGAACGCGAAGCTGGAGCCCAGGTAGGCGGGGATGCGGCCGCGGCACACGAACAGGTAGACCAGCGTGCCGATGCCGTTCATCAGCAGCGACACCGACGGGTCGACCTTGAAGAGGAACGGCACCAGCACGGTGGCGCCGAACATCGCGAACAGGTGCTGCAGGCTCAGCGGCAGGGTCCGCGCCAGCGGGAGCCGTTCGTCGACATCGATCAGGCGTCGCTCTTCCACGGGGCACCTCGGGATAGGAGTCGCAGCCGGCGGCGGCCTCTTCGCCGCCCATCGTGATTATCGCGCCGGTCGGGAGGGGGCGTCCAGAAGCGGTGGCGTGGCGACCCGATTTGGCGGAAGGCACTTGTGTCGGAGCGAGCCCCCCGTGGACCCGTCCGGCGCGTGCCCGCGCGGGCGGACAACCCACATAAATAATATGCTTTCAATACGTGCCATTTGCTGACATAATGTACCATTATTATCCCGAATTTGCGTGGCCGTTTTCACGGCCCGGATTGGGATCACCGGGTATCGATTGAGGAGGAAGGGACCCCATGCAGATGCGCCGTCGAACCGTCATGATCTCCTTGGCCGGCTGCCTTGCGGCGGCGGCGTTCGCCGCAGACGACCAGCAACCTGTGCATTCGCAGCCGGTTGCCGTCGTCGGCCAGGCAGTTCCGGTCCAGGACGGCGGCGTCCCCGCCAACCGCCCCGCGGCGCCGACGCCGACCGCCGGCGCCGCGGAAACGGCTGGCAACCCGGTCGGGATCGAGGCCCGGCGTCTCGCCTTCGACGCCGTGCTGGCCGAACAGCAGGCCAGGGTCCAGGCGCTCACCGACCGTTTCGCTGCTCTCGCAGGTTCCCCGGCCGGCATCGAGATCCAGAAGGAAATCGAGCGCGAGAAGATGGCGACCAATCGGCGCCTGCTCGAGGTGCAGCTGGACTTCGCGACCCGCGACGGCAACGAAGAACAGGTGGGCGGCATCAAGGCGGCGCTAACCGCCATGGATACACCGCAGCCCGTGCGGCAGTCGATCGATCGTCCCGCCCCGACCAATCCCGGCCGCTAGCCGACAGGAGCCGACAGATGCGCAGATTGATTTGCCTCCTGGTGGCGGCCGCAGCGCTGTGCGGCGCCGGCGGCGCGTGGGCCACCATCGAACCGCCCGTGCAGGTCAGGATCCTCGGCACGCCGCGCGCCGCCGAACCCGGCGTGCCGTTCGTCGGCCAGTTGCAGATCGAGTCGGGGATCCCGACCATCCTGGGTGACCTGAAGTTCAGCGGGGCGGGGTGGCAGCAACGCTCGCTTTCGGCGGCGCCGGCTGTGCACTTCGACAAGGGGAAGCCGCTCGTCTTCGACTTCTCGGTGGTGACCGACGATCCCGAGCAGTGGCTGGATCTCACCTTCGACGTGGACGGCAGGTCCGTCGTCCGGCACTTCAAGCTCTCGCCCGAAGCGGCCGACCAGGCCTTGCACCCGGGCGTGGCCGTTCCCGTGAAGCCGTCCGGGATCGTGCCCCCCTTGACCGACAAGACGCGCATCTCGCCCGAACCCCTGCCTTCTGAAATCGCCGTTGCGCAGGCTCCGGGAGACGGCGCGAAGTCACGCAGCGTACGCGTTCACGGGCGCTTCACCTACCAGCGCACCGACGGCCAGACTGCGGGCGCCGACGGCCTGACGGTCCGCGTCATGGACGACAACATGCCCCTGCCCCCGATGCAACTGGCCGTGGGCGTGACCAACGCCCAGGGGTGGTACGACCTGACCTTCACCTGGAACGGCAACGTCTTCGATCCCGAACCGGACCTCTACGTGAGGTTCGAGACGTCCAACAGCCGCGTCCAGGTCGAGAGCCCCGTCTGGCTGGCCAGCTACTCGTGGCAGTCCGGCACGGCCTGGAACGACAACAACACCGACAAGGACTTCGGCTGGATGCAGCCGAGCGACTTCAACCAGCACGCCGCCGTGCACACGATGAACACCATGACGCGGACCTGGCGCTGGTGGATGGGCTACGGTTACGACGTGCCGTTCCTGAAGTGCAACTGGCCCGCGTTCGACAACGGCTCGTTCTATGCCGGTGAGATCTACCTGGCCGGACCCGACGGCTGGGAGGAGTCCACGGTCAGCCACGAGTACGGGCACCACTGGGTCACGACCTATGCGTCCAGCCCGTTCCCCGAGTATTGCAACGGCATCTGTGACGATGGCTCCCCGATCTGCGGTCACTGCATGTGGTGCGAGGAAACATCCACGGTGGCTTTCACGGAAGGCTTCCCGGACTGGATGGGTGATGTCATCCCGCTCAGCTTCGAGGCAAGCTACGGCCTTCCTGCCCTCGACATCTACCAGACAGAGCTCGTGGATAAGTGCAGGGGCACGTTGCATAACCCCTCCGCCACCGAGGGTTTCCTGGCGGCGCTCGTCCGCGACATCGGCGATGACACCAATGAGGACGATCCGGCCTTCCCGGCGACCGACGAACTGTCGGAGGGCTGGGGCGCGGCCATCACCTGCGTTGATCTCGATGCGCCGACCACTTCCGATGGGTTCATTGCCGCGTTCGCGAGCCGCTATCCGGCGCTGCGCGAGCGCCTCTGGGCCACGGCCCGGAACTGCGGGTTCCAGACCGATTCCCAAAACCCAGGACGCGTCACCAACCTGCATTCGACCAGTCACACGGTCGGCGTCAGTTCCGCGGATGCGACCATCGACTTCACCTGGACCCGCGCTTCGGATGACGCTTCGGGCATCGACGGCTACGCCGTCGTGAACGCCTATACGCCGACCTTACCCACGGTGCGCTACCTCGGGGATGTGACCACCTTCACGACTTCGCCGCAGGGGCCCGGATCGCACTACTTCAACATCCGCGCCATAGACCGCGACGGGAAGTGGTCCTCCGACTACGAATGGGTCGGGCCCTACATCATTCGTTCGCCGCTGGCGGCCAACCTGGCAGTCTACCAGTTCCCCGGCTGGGACAACGTGCTGCTGCCGCGCGCCTCGAACGACGCCAGCTTCGGCAGCGTGCCGGCCCCGGTGACGCTGCCCGGAAACACGGCGTCGACCTACTGGAACGTCGGCTTGTGGAACAGCGGCGAGTCGACGACGGCGGCCGGGTTCGACATCCGTGCCTATGTAGACGGCGTCTGGGACTGGAGCGTGTGGTCCGGTGCGCTCTCGCCCTCCTGGGGGCAGTACGGGCTCAACATCGGACCGATGTACGTTTGCGGCGGTCGCCACACGCTCGAGACGCGACTGGACGGCGCCGAGGCGATCGCGGAGACCAACGAGAACGACAATCGCTGGGCGCACCAGTGGGTCTGGACTCCCCTGGCGCTGACGCCGAACGTGCCGACCACGCGCGAGGCGCCGCCGCTCAAGACGGCGGGCTGGGACGCGGTGGTCGACGGTTCACCGCTCTATTACAACTCGGACGGCCTTCGGATGGGCGCCAATTCGTATTGGGACGCGGCGATCCTGCGCCCAACCTCGGCGACGGCTGACGACGACGTGTACCTGCATGCCCTGAGCGCCGGTGCCAACGACGGATTCTCCGGGACGCAGGCGGGTTCGGCGCGGGGCCCCGGCCTGATCGACGCCGTCGTCGTGAATCGCAACACGATGGGCTGGGCCGGCCGGGACGTGGGCGTGATCAACGCCAACGGCAATAGCAGCAAGTACGAACTCGTGCACGCGACGAACGGGACGCTGGCTTTCGGCGATTCGGTGACCGTGTCGTTCGCGCAGGACCAGATGCTGCGCATCTGGGAATTCTACGTCGGCGGCACGCAGGTCGGGCCGGTCAGCCTCACGATCAGGACGGACCCGAACAGCGGCCCGCTGTACGCGCAGTGGCTCGACAAGAACTTCCAGACCGGCGGCCTGTACACCTATGCCGCCGCCGCGACGACCGATGCCTCGGGTCTCGCCCGGATGGACGTGAACATCCCCGACGTCGGCTACAACGCGCTGTTGGTCTACCGCGATCCGAACTGGAAGTACGGCAACGGCCCGCGCAACGTCACGATCGAGATCGACACGACGCCGCCGGATTTCCAGCCCAAGTACATGGCCGGCTGGCACGCGCCGATTGTGCCGCGCGCGGCATTCGACGGAACGGCCGATTCGGCGCCGGCGCCGGCGACGCTGCCCGGCAACGTGGCGTCGACCTACCTGAACATGGCCTCCAGCAACGAGAGCCCGACCAGTTGTCCGGCCGGTTTGAAGGGCAACGTCCGCTTCGACGGCAACTTCGTGGGCTGGGTGGCGTGGGGCGGATTCCCGGCCTGGGGTTACGGCGTGTTCAACTGGAACCTGGCGTGGACCCTCAGCGGCGGGCGGCACACCCTGTCCTGGCAGCTGGACCCGGACAACGCAACCGAGGAGATCCACGAGGACAACAACAACTATTCCGAGCAGTGGGTGTGGTCGCCGCTGGCGCTGGTGAACGAAACGCCCGTGGTCCGCGGCATGCCGTCCGACCCGTACGGCGGCTGGGCCGGGCTCGGCAGCGGTGAACCGTTCTACCCGAACTGTGATGGCCTGCGTCTGCCGAATACCGGCAGCTACTGGCGCGCAGTGGCGGTCATGCCCGGCGCCGGCAGCGATGTCGATCTGCGGTTGCACGCGGCCAGCACCGGGGCGAAGGACGGCTTCGCGGCGAATCTTGCCGGGTCCTTCTGGACAGGAACGGCCTCGGAATACGTCCTCGTGAATTTCAACCAGGCGCCCGGCGGCTTTGTGTCCTACGACGCCGGCGTCGTCCGCTATCAGGGTACGGCCGACTACACGGCCGAGTCGACAGCCACGAGCGGCTGGCTCAGCAACCCGAACGGCGTCTACGGCCCCTACAGCCTGCCCGCCAACCGCATCCTCAACCTGGTGGAAGTCTACCTCCCCGCCGGACAGACCGGCATCCACCTGATGAACGTGACCGGAACTGTTGATTGGGGCGTGAGCCTGCACCGGGCGGACCAGGCGTACCAGGGCAAGTCCGACGTATTGGGCACGGCCTGCTACGCCGGCGGGGCGGGCAGCGACGAGGTACTGGTGGCCGATGTCCCGGCGGCGGGCTGGTACTGCGTCGCGGTCTGGAAGACCGCCA
>CAIOLW010000154.1 GCA_903859215.1 uncultured bacterium
GACGACCTGACCGGCGTGATGATCGGCGGCCTCGGCGTCGGCGGCGACCGCCTGAAGGGCCTGATGGTCGGCGGGCTCGGCGTGGGCGGCGATGACCTGACGGGCGTGTCCATCGGCGCCTATGACCGCTTCAAGGGCCATGTCGACGGCCTGCAGATCGGCATCTTCAACTACGCGGGCGAACTGCACGGCGTGCAGCTGGGCGTGCTCAACTACGCGGGCAACAACCGGCGCGGGACGCGGTGGCTGCCGCTGGTGAACATGCACCTGAAGGACTGACCGGCGGGGCAAAGGCAGGTCCCGCCACCCGACGAGGCGGCGGGACCCGGCGACCCGGCCTAGTCGGCCGTGGTCGGGTCGATCATGGTCCGGACCTGCGCCACCGAGTTGGCGGGAAAGCCGCCCTGCCGGGCGTGCTCGCGCACGGCGGCCTCGTCCGGCGCGATGTAGACGCAGTAGATCTTGTCGTCGGTCACGTAGCTCTGGACCCACTGGATCTGCGGGCCCATCCCCTTCAGGACGCCGCACGACTTCTGCGAGATCCCGTGCAGTTCCGCAGGGGTCAGTTTCCCGGCCCCGGGGATCTCTCTTTCTATGACGAACTTCGGCATGCTCGATGCCTCCTTCGGCTCATTGCCTTCGCAGTCGCCGCGGCAGAAAATGCCGCGCGCGGCTCCACAAGAAAGCCGCGCGCGGTCATTCACGCCAGCAGGTCAGGCCGCCGGCTTGTCACTTCCCGGCACCACCGTGCGGTCGGACGCCAGCTTGTGCAGGAAGCTCGTCAGCGTCGCGCCGACGCCCTCGAGGCCGCCCGCGCCGCCCATCGCCAGCACCTGCGGCATCAGCGGTTGCCTGCTGTTGACCAGCGACTCGACGACGCGGATCAGCGTGGTCGCCTCCTGGCCCACGGCGTCGCGCTGGGCCTGCAGGCCCTCGGCGATACCCTTGCCCTTGGCGGCGCTGGCCTTGCCCTCGGCCTGGCCGGTGCGCTCGGTGTAGGTTGCCTCGCCCTCGGCCTGCTGCTTGCGGGCCTGCGCGGCGTTCGAGGCGATCTCGATCGCGACCTTCGACTTGGCCAGGTCGCGCTGCTGGTCGGCGACACCGGCGGCCTGCTCGGTCGCGATGCGCTGGTCCTGCGCGTCCTTCTGGCGCTTGAAGGTCTCGATCTCCTGGCTGGCGATCTCGCGCTCGCGCAGCACCTTCGCCAGTTCCTCGGGCAGCTTGATGTCCTGCAGGAACACGCCCAGGGTCTCGACCTCGTACTGGTCGAGATTGTCCTTGATGTACTCGAACGCCGCCTGCTGCACCGAGTCGCGCTGCTGGATGAACTCGGTGGCCTGCATGCTCTGGATCTTGTTGCGGAAGTAGTTGCCGACCGAGCTCTGCAGCACCTGGTTCACCAGGTTCTCGATCGAGCCCACCATCGAGATCACGCGCGGCGCGCGGACGTCGCTGATGTGGATCTGCACCTGCAGTTCGACCTTGAACTCGAAGCCGTCGCGGCTCTTGGCGGCGATCGTCTTGAGGTTCTCGTCGAGCGTCCCGGCCGCGTTCACGCTGTCGGCCCAGTAGAGTGTCAGGATACGGGTCGGCACCAGCGTCGCCTCGTAGCAGCGCGGGTTGAAGAACCACGAGCCGGTGCGGATGGGCTCGGACCACAGGCCGCGGTGGCCCGGCTTGACGATGCTGCCGAACTTGAAGTCCGAGCCGCTGATGTCCTGCTCGACCAGGCCGACGCGGCTCTTGATGACGGCGACCTCGCCCTCCAGCACGTGCAGCACCGGCGCGGGCTCGACCGTCACCAGCCACGGGTTGAAATAGTACATGCCCTCGGTAACCGGATCGTGCTGCAGGCCGGCCTTGCCGCCCGCCGCCAGGAACGCCTCGAAGTCCTGGTACGCCTTGTGGCCCGTGTTCTGGGCCGAAAGCAGGCGGTTGATGCGCTTCTTGTCGTCGACCTCGCCCTCGATGTCCTTCCAGCCGCCCAGCCGGCCGGCCAGCTGGCCGTCCTCCAGCGGCGGCCCCTCCTGCGACGTGACGATGCCCATCATGTTGATCATGCGCTGGCGGCGGACCGGCTCGTTGCGGCCCTTGCCGGCCACCTGGCGCAGTTCGCTCTCGACGGCCTCCGCCTCGATGCGGGCCTCTTCCACCACGCTCGCCGAGCGGATCACCGTCGGCCGCACCTGCACGGCGTTCAACCCGAAGGCGGCCAGGGTCAGCCCGCCCTTGAAGGCCAGCGCCTTGAGCTCGGGATCGATCGGGATGCCGTACACCTTCTTGGAGGTCAGCACGAGGAAGCCCACGGGATGGATACGGTACGTGCCCGGGCGCAGCACCCAGCGCTGCTTGCCCTTCTGGCCGCCGTTGCGCAGGAAGAACTCGATGTCCTCGTAGTCCTTGAACTCGGGCTTGTAGTGCGCCGTGCGGGCGCCGACCGGCGGCGCCTCGCCCACCTGCGCGATCAGCAGGCCCTCTTCATCCGACCCGATCTCGACCACCTCGACGGCCGTCACGCTGTAGAACGGGAAGATCACGAAGTTCCAGCCCGGCGACAGCGTCCTGGCCTGGTAGCCGCACTCGCCATTGAGTGCGATGATCTGCCCCAGGCTGAGCTTCCGGGTGCCGAAGTTGAGCTGGACGACGCCCTGCTGGTTCGGCGCGATGTAGCGCCACGAACGCGCGAAACAGATGACGACCGCCAGGGCCAGGGCGCCGCCGAGACCCATGCCGATGAGATGGAGAGTGTGCGCGAACACGTGCGGACCTCCTGAATTTGGGCGGGTGATCGACCGGACAGGCGCGCCTGCGCGAACATCATCGAACGCAGGGCCTTCGCAGCCATCACCGACCAGCGTTTGCTACCCCGTGGACGGAACTTGTATTCATGCGACCGATCCGGGTGCGCGCCCTTCCCTCAGGCGCGGATTTCGCTGAGCCATCTATCGCGGTCCCAGGCCGGGCACTCGCCCAGCTGGCCGTCCTTCTCGGCCACGGCGGTCCAGCCCACCGGCATCACCGTGGAAACATCGATGTAGTCGTCGGTCAGCGCCCTGGCCGCCGCGAGCGTGGTCTTGACCTCCGCCAGCAGCCTGTCGCGCTCGGCAAAGGCCAGGCGCACGCCCAGTTCCTTCGCCAGCGCGTGCGGCAGGTACCAACTGGCACCGTACACGGCGCTCGAAGAGGGCAGCACGCTGACCTTGTTGAAGCCGGCGTCGCCCAGCCACGCCTCGAGGCCATGGCGGGTGGGCCGCTGGAAGTCGTAGGGCTTCTCGTGCTCGCAATAGGCGAAGGGCACCTGGATGTAGATGCGGCCACCAGGCTGCAGCACGCGATGCGCCTCGGCCAGGAAGGCCTCGGGCCGGCGCACGTGCTCGAGCACGGAGGTGTTGATGACGCAGGCGATCGAGTCGCTCTTGAGCGGGATGTGCTCGTCGAGCGGGCTGACCAGGTCGTACGCGATGCCCTGCATGTTCTTGAACTCGATGCCGGCCGGGTGCTCCTGCGACAGGTAGATGCACTCGTCGAAGAACGGCCGGAAGCGCTGGTGGCCCGCGCCGGCGTCGAGGATGGGCCGGCCGCGGCTGAACTGCTGCGCGCTGATCAGGAAGTCGAAGGTCAGGCGCGCGACGATGCCGGTGCCCCAGCGCAGTTCCGTCGAGAAGTACTCCCACAGCGCGGCCGCCTGCGGCGACATCCCGTCGTGCGGGTGCGTCGGGACGATCCGCGGGCCGGCGTGGAGCGGAGCGAATGGTTCAGGCATCGCGGGATCCCCGATCGGGTTGGCGGGTCGCAACAGCACAGGGTGTCACGCGGCGATTGTGGCACGCCCGCCCGGCACCGTCAACGCGGCGCGGGGAGCCGCACGCCCGCCGCATCGACTGTGGCCGGGGGCAAACATGAAGAAGGCGCCTCCCTTGCGGAAGGCGCCCAGGTCGACGCGTGGCCTTGCTGCCGCCAGGTCAGCGCACCAGCCCCATCCTCACCGTCTGCGACTGCCCGCCGAACTCGAGCCGGGCCAGGTAGCTGCCCGAGCCCACGTCCCGGCCCGCGGCGTCGCGGCCGTCCCAGACGATCTCGTGGCTGCCCGCGGCCAGCGCGCCGTCGACGAGCGTGCGCAC
>CAIOLW010000155.1 GCA_903859215.1 uncultured bacterium
CCCTTGACGGCGGCGGCAAAGATCGGCGTGGCGCCGAACCTGTTCCGGATATTCGGATCGGCCCCGTGCTCCAGCAGAGCCTTGACGACACCGTCCCGGTCGTCGGTCGCCGCCAGCCAAAGGGGGCTGCCATCACCACCCGCGTCATCGTTCGGTCGCGCCCCGTTCTTCAGCAGAAGCAACACCATCTCAGGGTCGTCCATCATGCTCGCCAGGTGCAGCGGCTTAGCGCCCGCAAGCGATTTGTGATTGGCGTCGGCGCCGTTCTGCAGCAGCAGCTCGGCAATGCCGGCATTGCCGGAGATGACCGCCGAACACAAGGGCAGGACACCGTCCTCGGTAAGCTCTCCCGGATCAACACGCTCACCAACCACAAGAGCGCGCACCTTCTCGACATCACCATGGACCACGGCAGCGTTCAGCTCGCCGGCCGCCTTGGTCTTGTTGCGAAAGGCCCTGGAAAACAGCGACATCCCGATTCCTCCCTGAGCGCATGGCCTTGGTACATAGAGCAAGGGATCAGGCCATCTTGTGCCGAACATTCACTTCCGGTCCCGGCCCCGACGAGAACACCCCGGCGTCTCGCCAGGGTGTTCCCGCAGTTCATCCTCCGCGGCATTGCCGCCTCGTGCACCCACGGGCACGCCGTCGCCCACTTGCGCCGGCGCAACTACTTCCGCAACGGCTCCACCGACTGCCCCGAGGCCGCCGCGGCGGCGTTCGGCGCTTCGCCGGCCAGCGGGGTGCGCTTCGAGCCGGCGCCCATCGAGCAGTTGCCCTCGAAGAAGACGCCCTCGTCGATGACCAGGCGCTTGGTCTTGATGTCGCCCTCGACGTGGGAGCCGCTCTGCAGCTCGATCTTGTTCTCGGCGATGATGTTGCCGAACAGCTGGCCGCCGATGATGGCGTTCTTCACGTTGCAGTTGGCGTGCACGACGCCGGTCTTGCCGATGACCAGGCTCTCGGGGGTGCCGATGGTGCCCCGGTACTCGCCCTCGATCCGCAGCGTGCCGCGGACGTCGATCTTGCCGTCGAACTTGCAGCCCTGCGCGATGATCGAGGTCTGGCCGCCGGCGATGACCTGGTTTTCCGGTTCTTTCCCGAACATGAACGTCCTCCTTGGGCTCCCGGCGGTGGTCGTCGGGACGATACGGGTACTATGCCTTAACGAGGGGCCGGATCGCCAGCGATAAGTTTCCGCGGGTCGATCGCTTCGCCCTGTTGCCACACTTCGAAATGGAGCTGTGTCGAGGTGGCGCGGCCGGTGCGGCCCATATTCGCCACCTGTTCGCCGGCGCGTACGTGCATGCCCGGGCCGACCAGGATCCTGTTGCAGTGCCCGTAGATGGTCAGCCAGTCGGGGCCGTGGCGGATCTCGACGTGGTTGCCGAGCACGTCGTCGTTGCCGATGAACTCGACGATGCCCTCGGCCACCGAGTACACCGGCTGGTCGGCCACGCCGGCGATGTCGACGCCCAGGTGCTGCTCGATGTCGTTCGCCTCGTCGCCCCTCGTGAAGCCCTCGACGATGACCCCGGCCGTCGGCCAGCGCGAAGGCGGCCGGTTCGGGATCTCGGCGCCGGCGGCAGCCGCGGTCGACGGCACCCTCGGGCGCGACGCCGGCAGGCCGGCCACCGTGTCGGCGATGTCGCTGACCGACGAGTCGGGCTTCGGCACGCCGAGCATCTCGAGCAGGTGCTGCTGCAGGCGGCGCGACTGTTCCAGCTCGGCTTTCGCGACATGGGCGCTGAGCGCATCGAGCTGCGCGTCGGCCAGCTGCTGCTCCAGCTTCCTGATGGTTGCGGTCTGGTCCCGGTGCGAGGCCACTTCCAGCGCCATCAGCACCACGACCAGCGCCAGCACCGCGAACACGCCGAGCAGCAGCAGCATCACGGGCCGGGAGACGCAGAAATCGCGGCACGGCGTGCCGCTCTTCTCGTCGACCACCGTCACGTGTGCGCGTCCGGGAATGCGCATGGTCCCTCCTTGGCCGACCTGGCCCGCGTATTACTAGACGTCGGCCTCGCCGTCGCCGTCCTCGATCAGCGCCACGTGCTTGCTGCCCTCGCGGGCGCGCGGCAGCCACACGTCGAAGATCGCGCCGGGGCCGGTCTGCTCGCGCAGTTCGATGCGCCCGCCGTGCTCGTGCACGATGCGCGCGACGATCGACAACCCCAGCCCCGTCCCCTTGCCGTAGTCCTTCGTCGTGAAGAACGGCAGGAAGATGTTCGCGCGCGTCGCGGCCGGGATGCCCGGGCCGTTGTCCGCGACGGACAGGCGCAGTTCGCCGACGCCGCCGTCGGCCACCTCGATGTCCACGTGCCCGCCGCCGCTGCCCGCCTCGAACGCATCCATCGCGTTGACCAGCAGGTTGAAGATCACCTGCTCCAGTTCGTTGCGGTTGCCGAAGACCCACGGCTCGGCGGCGGCGCTGATGTTGACCTCGATGCCGGCCACGTTCAGGTTCTTCTCCATCAGGTAGACCGTGTCGCGCACGGTCTCGGCCAGGTCCAGCCGTCCGCGCTCGGTGCCCGTCGGCCGCGCGAAATTCAGCAGGCCCTTGATGATGCCCCGGCACTGTTCGGTCTGCCGGATGATGCGGCGGATGTCGTCCTGCTCGTCCTCGGTGCGCGCCACATCCTCGAGCATCTGCGCCGAGAGCAGGATGGCGCCCAGCGGCGTGTTCAACTGGTGCGCGATGCCGGCCGCCAGCTGGCCGATGCCCACCAGCTTCTCGGTCTCGCTGAGGCGGCTCTCGAACTGCTTCTCCGAAGTGATGTCGCGCGCGATGACGACGAACGACATCTCCTTGTCGGCCAGCGGGCCGCCGCCCGGCAGCACGACCGAGAAGATCATCGTCAACAGGCGCGGCGCGGCGCCCTCGATGGGCAGGTCCAGCTCGAAGGCCAGGCTGCGGTGCGCCTTCACGACGTCGGCGAAGATCTGCCCGACATCCAGGGCCAGTTGCGGCACGACGTCCTGCAGCTTGCGGCCCAGCACGTTGCGGCGCGGCTGGTGGAAGAGGTCCTCGGACTTCTTGTTCCACTCCAGCACGCGGCCGGCGGCGTCCAAAAGGAAGATGGCCTCGCCCGCGTGGTTGATGATGTTGCGGTATTTCTGCTCGGAGCGCCGCAGCCGCAGTTGGCCCAGTTCGCGCGTACGCAGGCGGAAGTACGAGCTCCAGCCGACGACCAGCACCAGGAACTGGAAGACGCCGCTGCCGAGGATGTCGCGCAGGATGTGCCCGCGGCGCCACTCGGCCTCGAGCAATCCGGGCAGCGAGCCGGTCGCTGAATAGTCATCGCTCAGCTTGAGAAGTGTCGCAACGAGGAACGACAGCGACGACAGGACCAGCGCCCACAGCAGCAGGCGCAACAGGAGCACGCGGCCGAGCCATTTGGCCAGTTTGCTCATGTGAAGAGCCTGTTCATGTCGCCGCCACCCTCACAGCTCCGTGTCCACGCCCATGATCTGCAGCAGGCGGACCAGGTCGCTGTCCGAGAAGAACCGCACAGACACCGTGCCCTTGCCCGTCTTCGCATCGCGCTCGATCGCGACCGGCGAGCCGTACACCGACTCGGCGCGCGACGCGAGCGCGCGCAGTGCGGGATCATCACCGCTCGCCGCGCGCTTCTTCGCCGAACCCTTGCGCGGCTTCGCGCCGCCGGCCTGCACGCGGCGCTCGCAATCGCGCACCGACAATCCGCGCGTGCGGCACAGCTTCGCCAACTGCACGCGCGCCGGCCCGGGCGAAAGCCCGAGCAGCGCCTTGCCGTGGCCCGTCGAAAGATGTCCGTCCTGCAGCAGGTCGAGGATCTCTTCCTCGAGCGTCAGCAGGCGCAGCAGGTTGGCAACGCTGCTGCGGCTCTTGCCCAGCATCGCGGCAATCTCTTCCTGCGTGGCGCCGTACTCGTTCATCAGTTGCCGATACGCGGTCGCTTCCTCGATGGGGCCGAGGTCTTCGCGTTGGATATTCTCCAGCAGCGCGACCTTCAGCGCCTCGGTCTGCTCATACGAGACGACCAGCGCGGGCACCTCGACCAGGCCGGCCAGGCGCGCCGCGCGCACGCGCCGCTCGCCGGCCACCACACAGTATTCCAAGGGGGAGACGCTGCCTTCTTCGCCCGGCGCGCGGACGGCCCGCTGGCCGGGGCCCAGGTGGCGCACGAGCACGGGCTGCAGGATGCCGACCTGGCGGATCGATTCTGCCAGCTCTTGCAACCCATTGTCGTGAAATATCTTACGCGGCTGGTCGGGGTTTACGCCGATGTTGGCCAGCGGCAGCTTGGCCACCGTACCGGCGGCCTCGGTCGACCGGGGCGGCACGCCGGTCAGGTCGGCCCCCTGGATCAGCGCCGACAGTCCCTTGCCCAATACGCGGTTCTTGCTCATGGCGACGTCCTTTGGCGGCGGCGTTGTTCGTTGCGCCGCAACACCTTATGAGATCACGGGTTGTCCGCGATGACTTCCTTGGCCAGGTCCAGGTAGCACTGCGAGCCGATGCACTCCACATCGTAAAGGCAGATCGGCTGCCCGAACGACGGCGCCTCGCTCAGGCGCACGTTCCGGGGGATGCGTGTCTCGTACACCATCTCGCCGAAGAAGTCGGTGGCCTCTTCGGCCACCTGGTTGGACAGCTTCAGGCGGCGGTCGAACATCGTCAGCAGGACGCCCTCGAGCCGCAGTTCGCGGTTGAGGCCCCGCTGCACCAGTTGCACCGTGCTCAGGAGCTGGCTAAGTCCTTCCAGCGCATAGTATTCGCACTGGATGGGGATCAACACCGAGTCGGCCGCGGTCAACGCGTTGAGCGTCAGCAGGCCCAGGGACGGTGGCGTGTCGATGAGGATGAACTCGTAGCGGCCGCGCAGGGGCGCCAGGGCGCGCTTGAGAAAACCTTCGCGGTCCTCTTCGCCGACCAACTCGATCTCGGCGCCGGCCAGGCGGCGGTCGGTGGTCAGCACGTCCAGGAACGGCAGGTGGGTGGCCTGGACGGCTTCGCCGAAGGCGGCGTTACCAACCAGAAACTCATAAGTCGTTTTTTCGCCAGCAGATGCGCCCAC
>CAIOLW010000156.1 GCA_903859215.1 uncultured bacterium
CCTGCCTTAACGCACGGATCGCTTGCCGTGGCGGCGCCCGCGCCCGACAATAGGGGCGATCCCGCGACCGTGAACCCCACAAACCCGGAGCGTGCCCGCCGTGAACCAGGCCGTGCGTGACCTGTGGCCCGAACTCGACTGGATCCAGGACGAAGCCCTGCGCGAAGCCACCGCCCGCACCTGGGAGCTGGCCCTGGAGCGCAGCCCGCTCAGCGCGGCGGACCTCCAGACCATCCCGTTCACCCTGCTGGTGCCCGGCCTGAAGGTCAGCTTCATGGCCCACAAGCGCTGCGTGGTGCACGTGGCGCGGGACGCCGCGGTCAAAATGAACGAGTTCTTCCGGGACGACCTGCCGGTCGACCTGGACGTGACCATCGCCGGCGCCATCCTGGCGGACGTGGGCAAACTGCTGGAATACGAGATCAGGGACGGGAAGTCGGTCCAGAGCGAAATGGGCCGTTACGTGCGCCACCCCTTCAGCGGGGTCGGCCTGGCCATGGAGGCCGGGGTGCCGCCCCGGGTCTGCCATATCATCGCCGCCCACGCGGGCGAGGGCGACATGGTCAAGCGGACGCCCGAGGCGTACATCGTGCACCACGCCGACTTCATGACCTTCGAACCGTTCCGCACGAAATAGCCGCGGGGCGGGCCCGGAAAAATGGGCTTGGCGGTCCTGCGATTCTGACTTATTTAGGGACCGTACATGCCGAAGACAGGGGCCGGCTCACGCGGGCGCACGGCCGGGACGAACGATAGCCGGGGAGGCAAACCATGGCTGACAATACCGACAAGGTGGGCGGCAACGTCGACGGGCAGTTCTACGTCGACAGCAACTGCATCGACTGCGACCTGTGCCGCCAGACGGCGCCGGACAACTTCCAGCGCAACGAGGACGAGGGCTACACCTTCGTCTCCAGGCAGCCCGAGAACGACGACGAGCACCAGGCCTGCATGGACGCCATGGAAGAGTGCCCGGTCGAGGCGATCGGCGACGACGGCTGACCGGGCGTTCCCCGGCAACCGCGCCTCCGCCCTTGCGACGGCCTGCCCCTGTGGCGGGCCGTCGCGTTTTTTGGAAACTTGTGGACGACCAGTACGTTGAACCGGCTCGCGAGACGCAAGAGCCGGCGCGGCGCGGCCGCGCCCATTCCCCTGACGATGCGACCGGCCCCGGCGGCCGGCCACGGTGAGGAAGAACCCCATGAAGACCCTGAAACGATCCCCCCTGGCGGCCGTCGCCCTGTTGGCGATCGGCCTGGCGGTCGGACTGACCCTGCAGGGCGCGCCCGGCCATTCGACGGCCACCGCCGCCCCGGCCCCCGGCGGCGCCCCCGCGGCGCCTGCCGGCCAACTGCGCTCCTACGCGGACGTCGCCGCCCGCGCGATGCCCGCTGTCTGCAATATCCAGACGGACAAGGCGGTCGAGGCCTTCCAGCACCCGTTCATGGACGACCCCATGTTCCGGCGCTTCTTCAACATGCCGGACGACGGCTCGGGCCAGGGCCAGGGCCAGGACCAGGAGCAGGTCGAGAAGGCGGCCGGTTCGGGCATCGTCATCTCGCCCGACGGCTACATCCTGACCAACAACCACGTCGTCGAGAACGCGACGAAGATCCACGTCACGTTCGAGGGCGACCGCGAATACGAAGCCAAGGTCATCGGCACCGACCCGCCAAGCGACGTGGCGCTGCTGAAGATCGAGGCCACGGGCCTGCCGACCATCGAGGTGGCCGACAGCTCCGAGCTGCGCATCGGCGACCAGGTGATGGCCATCGGCAACCCGTTCGCGGTCGGCCAGACCATCACCATGGGCATCGTCAGCGCGCTGGGCCGCAACATCGGCCTGACCGCCTACGCCGACTTCATCCAGACCGACGCGTCGATCAACCCGGGCAACAGCGGCGGCGCGCTGGTGAACATGGACGGCAAGCTGGTCGGCATGAACTCGGCCATCCTCAGCCGCAGCGGCGGCAACATGGGCATCGGGTTCGCGATCCCGTCGAACATGGCGATGAAGGTCGTGGCTTCGCTCAAGAGCGACGGCGAGGTCAAGCGCGCCTACCTGGGCGTGCTGCCGCAGCAGGTCGACCAGTCGCTGGCCGACTACTACGGGATGAAGAAGCCGCGCGGCGTTTTGGTGGCGCAGGTCAACGACGACACGCCGGCCGCGGCCGCGGGCCTCAAGGAAGGCGACATCATCCTGTCGGTCGACGGGCACGACATCAACAACCCGAACGCGCTGCGCAACCTCATCAGCCTGTCGGACGTGGGCCACGCGGCGCGCGTGCAGGTGCTGCGCGAGGGCAAGGAGCGCGACATCATCGTCAAGCTGGGCCGCCTGCCCGACCAGGAAGTGGCGGCCAACGCGCCGGCGCAGCCGGAGAAGGACCAGGAGTCCACGCTGGCCGGCGTCACCGTGCGGCCGCTGACCGACCAGATGCGCGCGATGGCGCAGCTGCCCGAGAAGGTGCACGGCGTGATCGTGACCGGCGTGAAGGCCACCAGCAACGCGGCCTCGCAGGGACTGGCCGAAGGCGACGTGATCGTGCAGGTCAACGGCCAGTCCGTGGACACGCTCGCGGCGTTCAAGACGGCGCTCGCGCTGACACCCGACCGGCCGGTGTTCATGCGGGTGTACAAGACGCAGGCGAAGCAGAACGTGTTCCTGGCGGTGCCGCGCTAGGGGCGGGCGGATCAATCAGGCCCCGGCGGTCGTCTCCCTGGGGTCGCGGGCCCGCACCAGCAATGGTGCGGGCCCGCTGTTCATGCGGCGGGACTATTTCGCGTGCTTCTTCGGCTTCTTCAGGTCGGCCATGGCGACCAGCGTCTCTTCCAGCACCTTGTTGAAGCCTTCGGGATCCTCGCGCATCAGGAAATGCCCGTGCTTCTCCATGACGCGAAGCTGGTAGTCGGGGATGATGCTCTTGAGCGCCTCGACGTCGGTGGCCGGGATGTCGGCGTTGATCGACATCAGGGGCACGGTCAGCTTCCGCATCCGCTTGATGGGCTCGCTGCCGTACCAGGACATCATCTCGAGCATCGAGCCGAGGCCGACGTCCTCGGGCGCCGACGCCATGTCGGCCGAGACCGCACGCGCCAGCTCGGTGCCGGGGCCGCCGGCGAACATGCCGGACACCCACTCCTCGACGCTGTTGCGGAAATCGGCGCGGTACGGCGCCATGAAGTTCGCGATGACCGACTCGGACAGCGCCAGGTTGATGTTCTGGAAGTTCTCGACGCCGACCAGACCCGCGATGCGCTCGGGCGCCTGCAGCGCGGCCTCGACGATCACGGCGCCGCCCATCGAGTGGCCGACCAGGATGACGTCCTTCAGGTCCAGCGCCTGGAGCACCGTGACGACGTCCTCGCCGAACAGGTCCATCGTGTACGTCACGCGGTTCGTGCCCGAAGCGCCGTGCCCGGCCAGGTCGATCGCGATCACACGATGCGTCTTCGCGAAGACCGGCACCTGCGCGTCCCAGTACGATACGTCGCAGCTCCAGCCGTGGACGAAGACGAGCGTCGGCTCGCCCGCACCCTGGTCGGTGTAGTGGATGCGGACGCTGTCCGCGGTGACGACGTATCCGTCGCCGGCCAGGGCGGCGCTCGCGGCCGGCAACATCGCCAGCAGCATCGCAATCGTCAGGCCCATCTTCATCTTCATCGGTCCGGTCTTCCTTCCGCCGGTTGGTGAACACCGGCACACAGGTGGTGTGGCGCGCTCAGAAGTTGTCGCGCGGTTTCTCGGCGCGGCGCTTCAGCAGCAGGTAGATCTGCCGGAACGCCGCGAACAGGCCCCACAGGATGCCCGCGAGCGACACCCACGGCTTGCCGCCCAGCACGCGCTCGACGCCGACGCCGAGCAGGTAGCCGATGGCCGGGCCCACCAGCATCATCATCGGGATGATGGTGTAGGCGCCGATGTCGCGGACCTGGCGGCCCGCCTCCTCTTCCGAGCGCGCGCCGGCCAGGGGGAACGCCGGCGGCTGCCCGGCCCGGTCGCGGCGGTCCTGGCGCAGGCGCTTGCGCAACTCGTGCACGGGGGCCAGGTCGGGCGGCTCGGGGAGCTCGCGCCTGGCCGGCGGGGCCTCTTCGCGATCGTCGTTGTCGGCCACCGTGGTCCCCTTTGCGCCCGGATCCTGCCACGATGTTAGGCGGTCCGGCCGCAGCGGTCCACCGCCATACGCCAAACGGGCCCAAGGGGTTCCCCGTCACCGAATTGCGATATTTCGATTAAATCCGCCGGGCGCCTGCCGATATGGGGACGGGTCTTTCCCAGGAGGGCGTACGTGTCTTCGTTTGCCAGGAACCCGTTTGCCGGCCGCGCCGGCACCCAGAGCCCCGCCGCCCCCCTGGCGCCGGGACAGCAGGCATTGCTCGAGTCGCTGGACCGCCTGCTGGCGGTCGGCACCTACTACCCGCAGGGGCATGAGAAGCATGCGCAGGTCGCCGCCGGCGTGCAGCGCGCCCTCGCCCCCGCCGCGTGCGACCGACCGACGATCGCCATCGACGTCGCCCAGCCGGGCCTGTGCCTGGACGGCGCCTTCGTGCCCGCCGACGCCCGCGATGCCGTGCGCCTGCACGGCCTGCTGGCGCCCCTGGAAATCGGCCGGATCGAGATCGATGCGGCCGCGACCGGCGCCGACCTCGAGGCTGCGTTCTCGACGCTGAAGAAGCTCGACATCGGCCGCGGCGCTTCGCGCGCCCGCCGCGCGCTCGAGGCTGCGGTGCTGCCGGCTTCGGTGCGCGCGCTGTCGCGCCTGCAGGTGAGCCGCCAGGGACCCGTTGCGGTTGCCGCCCCGGCTCCCGTCGCTGTTGATCCCGAACCGGTCGTGGTCGCCGCACCAGCGCCCACTGCGCCGCACCCCGTCAGGCCGCGCGCGCCGCTGCAGTTCACGCTGACCAACACCGACCGCCTGGCCGCCTGCACGCGCATCCTGTCCCGCGAGGAGCGCCCGGAATTCGAGGCCGAGGTCGTGCGGATGATGGCCGAACTGGTCGCCGACCCCGGTTTCGGCGAGCGCGACCTGCTGATCGCGCGCGACGCGCTGCGATCGGTCTTCCGCACGGGCTGGAACGGCCGCACATCGCTGCAGGCCCGCGCGCTGCTGGCGCCGCTTCGCGAGCATCGTCCCGACCGCCTGTCCTGGCTGTGGCTGGGCACATGGGAAGGCCTGCTCGAGGCGGCGCACAAGGAAGCCGCGTGGCCGCTGCTGGTCGATGACCTGCTGGCGGGCATGACGTGGGAGGATCCCGAGACCCGCCTGCAGCTGCTGACCGAACTGGCGGACCTCAACGGTGTCGAGCGCCTGGACCTCCTGGTCCGCCTCGAGGCGCTGCCGACACTGCGCGCCCACACGGTGTCGGACGACATCCTCGACGCTCCCGCGCCCGTGATGTACCCCATCTACCGGTTGATTTTGCGCTCGTCGCTGAGCGTCAAGTTCGGCCCGCGCCTGTTGGCGTGCCTGGAGGCGCAGCAGCCCCACCCGCTGGTCGCGCAGTTGCTGGCGATGACGGGCGAGTACGACCGCGCGCATGTGCGATTGTACCAGGCCATGCTGGACCAGGGCGTCTCGGCGCGCCTGGATCCGCAACTGGCCGACCTGGCGGGTCGCCACATCCGCGGCATGATCACGCGGCTGGCCGACGACGAGCTGTCGCTGCCCTGGGTGCCCGGCGCCATCATCTGGCTGGCCGAGTTGCCGGTCTCGGGCGCCGAACAGATTCTCCGCGCCATCGTCGCCGAGAAGCGCTGGGGGATGATCGCGGTCTGGCCCGAGCCGTGCCGCGACGCGGCGCGCGACGGCCTCGAACGACTGGCGGCCTCGCCGCTGGCGCCGTTTTCGTCGTAGCCGGCCTGCGCGCGCCTACATCCCTTCGGCGTCGTCGTCGCCCAGCGGCAGGCGCGCGTACTGCCCCACGCGGTGCTTGCGCAGCGCGGTGCGGATCTCGACGATGATCATGGGGTCGTCGATGGTCGGCGGCACCACGATCTGCTCCTCGACCGCCAGCTTCCGGATCGTCTTGCGCAGGATCTTCCCCGACCGCGTCTTCGGCAGACGCGGCACCACGATGGCCTTGCGGAACGCCGCCACCGCCCCGATCTCGCCCCGGATGATATCGACCAACTCGGCCTCGATGGTCGCCTCGTCCTTGTCCGCGCCGTCCTTCAGCACCACCAGGCCGATGGGCACCTGCCCCTTCAGTTCGTCATCGATGCCCACGACGGCGCACTCGGCCACCGCGGCGTGTGCGCCGATGAGCTCCTCCATCTCGCCCGTCGACAGCCGGTGGCCCGCGACGTTGATCACATCGTCGGTGCGGCCCATCACGAACAGGTAGCCGTCCTCGTCCAGGTAGCCGCCGTCGGCCGTGTGGTAGTAGCCCTCGAATGATTTCAAGTAGCTGTCGCGGAAGCCCTGCTCGTCGTTCCACAGCGTGGGCAGGCAGCCGGGCGGCAGCGGCAGCTTCAGGCAGATATTCCCGGTTTCATTGGCGGCCACCGGCGCGCCGTTGTCGTCGAGCACCTCGACCTTGAACCCCGGCACCGCAAACGTGGCCGAGCCGACCTTCACGCGATGCGGATCCAGCCCCATCGGATTGGCGACGATGGGCCAGCCCGTCTCGGTCTGCCACCAGTGGTCGACGATGGGCACATCCAATACCTGGTTGAGCCACTCGTGCGTGGGCGGGTCCAGGCGCTCGCCGGCCAGATACAGCGTGCGCAACGTCGAGATGTCATAGAGGCGCCGCAGGTGCGCGTCCGGGTCTTCCTTCTTGATGGCGCGAAACGCCGTCGGCGCCGTGAAGAACGTGGCCACCCCGTAATCCTGGATGACGCGCCAGAACGCGCCCGCATCGGGCGTGCGCACGGGCTTCCCTTCGAACAGCACCGTCGTGCAGCCGTGGATCAGCGGCCCGTACACGATATACGAATGCCCCACGACCCAACCGACGTCGGACGCGGCCCAGAACACCTCGCCCGGGTTCGTGTTGTACACGGTCTTCATCGAGTACTTCAGCGCCACCGCGTGCCCGCCGTTGTCGCGCACGACGCCTTTGGGTTTACCTGTGGTGCCTGAGGTGTAGAGGATGTAGAGCGGGTCCGATGAAAGTACCGGCACGCAGTCGACGGGCTCGGCATGGTGCATCAACTCGTGCCAGTCGAGGTCGCGGCCTTCGACCATCGTTGCGACGGCCTGCGGCCGCGGGAACACGATCACCTTGCTTGGGGGGAACTGCGCCTCTGCGAGCGCGGCATCGACCAGCGGCTTGTACTCGATGACGCGGTTGAACTCGAGCCCGCAGCTGGCGGTGATCAGCAGCTTGGGCCGGGCATCATCGATGCGCACCGCGAGTTCATGCGGCGCGAACCCGCCGAACACCACCGAGTGCACCGCGCCCAGCCGCGCGCAGGCCAGCATCGAGATGACGGCCTCGGCCACCATCGGCATGTAGATGATGACGCGATCGCCCTTCTCGACGCCCTGGTTGCGCAGCACGCCCGCGAACTTCGCGACTTCATCGCGCAGCTCGCGGTAGGTGTAGCTGCGCTTGAGGTGCGCCGAGGCCGAGTCGTAGTAGAGCGCCACCTGTCGGCCGCGGCCGTGGTCGACGTGGTAGTCGAGCGCCAGGTAGCACGTGTTCAGGACGCCGCCCTCGAACCACTTGTAGAGCCCGTTGGGCCCGCGCGTGAGGATCTCCTTCGGCTCCTCGAACCACTTGATCAGGTTCATCTTCTGGCGCCAGAAGAAGCGGGGGTTCGAGACGGAGAGTTCGTGGACGTCCTGGTAGCGCATGCTGGGTCCTCCGGAGGGCGCTGATGGCGTGTCCCGACGCGAACGCGGTTTGGGAGGGCAGCATACCGGAGAAATGCACCCCGTTGAAGGGGCTAGATCAGGATCATGATGGTGAGAGGCGATTTCAGTCTGGATGGGCTTTCGTGTTCGCGTGCTGTGTGATTTCTTAGCGTTATGTCACTTGCGCCAGCGCAAGTATCTCAACCGCGTGAGAGTTGCGCCGGCGCAAGTGCTGGAAAGGACGCATGTGCTGTCACCAAGACGCATCAGGTCATCCGAGAGCCGCGCGGCACGTCAGACGGGTCGCCGTTGACATGCACCAGCAACCGGCCTACCCTCCCTGAACCTATTAAGAGATCCCCGGGCTGCCGCTGCTTATCGAAGTGCAGGCCGGGGATCGTTCTTTGGGGGAATGCCGCTTGGGCGCGCCTTCTGAATCGCGGCACTTGCGCCGGCGCAACTCCACGCCGCAACTAAGCCACCCGCGGCTCACCCTCCCGATACCGCACCTTCACCCCGGGATTCACGCCCAGATCGAGGATCACATCCACCGGTTTGAGCGACCCCGCCACCAGCCGCTTCTGGATGTCGGCCACCTGGAACAAGGCGCGGATGGCGCCGGTGGCCAGGCGGCGGCCGTCGAGGGACGCGAGCAGGGCCTCGCGGTCGGCGTCGGCCACCTCGCTCTGGAGCTGGCAGTGCACGGCGATGTGCGGGGGGATGGCCACGTCCAGGTCGATGCCCTGCACCTTGTAGCCGGCCTTGCCGATGGCGGGGAGCAGTTCGTTGAGGTCGTCGGCGATGGTCCTGGCCATCTCGGCGCTGACCGGGCCCAGGGCGCCGAGGCGGCCCAGGGCGTCCTTGGCGGCGGCGGCGCCGTCGCCGGCCTTCTCCTGCGCCTTGCCCGCCAGGTCCTTCGCCGATTGGGCCATCGCGTCGATTTTGTCCTTCATTCCGCATCCTCCGCCGGGGCCTGCACAACACGCCTAACTTGGCTCCACATATAGCGACACGCGCTCCCGCGCCGCAACCGAAAGCACGCCCCCAGAACGTGTTGCGGATTCATCACTTGCGGATTCGGACAAATTCCACCATCTTGTCCCCACATGGCAGGCGCGCCTTAGAGCGAAACGCCACCATGCCGCTTGGGCGATTCCTCTGCCATCCTTCTGGCCTGGACCCGCACCGGGCGGGACCGCCGCGCTGCGGCGGGACACGGTGTTCCAACCCGACTTCGAACGGGACGTCAGGCTCGCTGACTTTGTCGGCTTTCTCTGCCTGTTACCTCTGAACGAAGCCAGCGCGCACCTGGCGACGGGATAAGCCCGTCCCTGTGTGGTGTGCGGGGACGTCCGTGCAACCAGTCCAACATCGGAGACCTCTACTTGAGTTTCACCAACTTCGAACTCGACCGTCGCCTGCAGGCCGCGGTCACCAAAGCCGGCTACACCAAACCCACGCCCATCCAGGCGAAGGCCATCCCCATCGTGATGGAAGGCCATGACGTGCTGGGCATCGCCCAGACGGGCACCGGCAAGACGGCGGCGTTCATGCTGCCCATCGCCCACCGGCTGGCCAACGGGCCGCGCCTGATGGGTCCGCGCGGGCCGCGCTGCCTGATCCTGGCGCCGACGCGCGAGCTGGCCGAGCAGATCCGCGAGGCGGGCGCGCAGTTCGGCGGCGCCGTCGGGCTGAACGGCGTGGCGCTGTACGGCGGCATGAGCAAGCGTCCGCAGGACGAGAAGCTGCGGCACGGCGTCGACATCGTCGTCGCGTGCCCGGGCCGCCTGCTCGATCACGTTGATTGCGGCACCATCGACCTGCGGGCCGTCGAGGTGCTGGTCGTGGACGAGGCCGACCAGATGTGCGACATGGGATTTTTGCCCGACGTGCGGCGCATCATCCAGAAGCTGCCCACACAGCGGCAGACGCTGTTCTTCTCGGCCACCATGCCGAAGGACATCCGCACGCTGGCCGACCAGATCCTGCGCAACCCGGTGCCGATCGAGATCGGCAACTCGCGGCCGGCCGCAACCGTGTCGCACGCGCTGTACCCGATGCGCGAGAACAGCAAGGGCGCGCTGCTGATCGAGATGCTCGAGCACGTGGCCACCGGCAAGGTGCTCATCTTCACGCGCACCAAGCGCCGGGCGCGTCATCTGGCCGAGGTGCTGGAAACGAAGGGCCACCGCGTGTCGGCGCTGCAGGGCAACATGACGCAGAACCGCCGGCAGGCCGCCCTCGAGGGATTCAAGAAGGATCGCTACGACATCCTCGTGGCCACCGACCTGGCGGCGCGCGGCATCGACATCAGCGCGATCTCGCACGTCATCAACTACGACATGCCGTCGACGGTCGAGGCCTACACGCACCGCATCGGCCGTACGGGCCGCGCGGAGCTGACCGGCGAGGCGTTCACGTTCACGACGCCCGAGGATGAGCCCCTGGTGCGCGGCATCGAGCGCGTGCTGGGCACGAAGATCGAGCGCCGGCTGCTGGACGGGTTCGATTACGGTTCGACGCCGCCGCGCGGGAACCGCCCGGCGATGCCGCGTGACGGGAACTGGGACCGGCCGGCGCCGCGGGCGGAGCGTTCCGACCGCAGCGCGCGTCCGGCCCGCCCGGCGGCGCGGCCGTATGCGGCGCCGCGCAGCGCCGGGGGCAACCCGGGGGCGCGGCATCAGGGCTCGGGCGCCGCGGCGTCGACCAGTGTGCCGCGCAGCGCGAGCACGCAGAATACGCAGAGCGCGTCGGCATCGAAGCCCGCGACGAGCGCGACCGGTTCCACCGGACAGCGCCGCTTCGGTCGGCCGAGGTAGCTTCGTGAACCTCCGCACCATCTTCGCCACCAGCGCCCTCGCAAGTACCATTGTCCTGGCCTCGGTCGCCGCCCCCGCGCGCGCGACCGAGGTGCTCGACCGTCGCGACGGCAGGCCGGGCACGTTCCCGGTCATCGCCGCCGAGTCGCTGCGCGGGCGCAGCGTGAAGATGCCGGAAGAGTTCAAGGGCGCGCGCAACCTGCTGCTGGTGGCTTACCAGCGCGAGCAGCAGGCCGAGATCGACACGTGGCTGGCGGTCATCGATTCGGTGACCGCCGGCGCGCCCGACTTCGCCTACTACGAAATCCCCACGATCAGCAGCAGCATGAACTGGATGCGCGCCGTCATCGACGGCGGCATGAAGCAGGGCATCCCCGACCGCGCGCAGCGCGACCGCACCATCACGCTCTACCTGGACGTGGACTGGTTCCGCGGGCAGATCGGGACGGCGGGCAACGAAGGCATTGCCGCCCTGCTGGTCGATCGCGCCGGCAACATCACCGGGCGCTGGTACGGGCGGTACACGGCCGAGGCGGGCGCGCAGTTGCGCGCGGCGCTGGCGGACACGGCTTCGTCCGGGCGCTGAGCGCGCCTCAGGGCTGCACCCGGTCCGGCTTCTTCAACATCCTCACCGACCGCTTCTCCCCGTCGAACTCGATGACCGGCAGCGGCGACTGCGCATTGACGCGACGCGCAATCCCCTCGGCCATCCGGGCACCCGCGGCGCCATCGGACAGGTTCGGCGACACCAGGCCCTCGACGGGATCGAACCCGTACTTCTGCGTGAACTGCCGCCGCGGCCAGGGATGCGTCAGCATCGCCGGGTTGCAGATCACCAGGTTCGGCTTCTCGCCGTCCAGCACCTGCCAAATCAGCAACTGGTGGATCATGTCGCTGTGCCAGAGCACGAACGCCTGGTCGACGGTGATCGCCGACCACATGCCGCGCAGCACCTGCTCCTGCTGCACGTACAGGGCGCGCCGGTCCGCGTTGACCTTCAGCCAATAGCCGTCCAGCGCCCCGAACGCCGCGACGATGACCACCAGCGCCAGCGCCGCGTTGCGCCGCAGCCAGCCGAAGGCCGCCGCCACGGGCGCCAGCGCCGTCAGGCCCAGGCCCAGCACCGGCAGGAAGTACGACCCCGGGTCGGGCACGCCGTAGGCCAGGATGACGCCCGTCTGGATGACGCAGCCGGCTGCCACGGCCCACAGCAGCGTCCGCTTCGAACCGTGGTGAAGTCGCCTGATCGCCAGCGCGAGCGCGACGGCCGCAACGCCGACGAACGGGTACACGTAGCGCGCCAGGTTCGCGGCCTGTCCCGGCGACGGTTTGTAGGCGCCGAAATAGCCGCGGTACTGCGCGGCGCTGATGTGGTCGAAGACCGCGCGCCACGATGGCGCCAGCGTCGGCCACTGCGCCGCGCCGGGATGGAACGCGCGCCACGCGATGTATCCGTAACTGAGCAGCGGCGCCAAAGCGCCGGCCACGACCAGCAGCAGCACGTCGGTCGTCAGCCGCCTGCGGCCCGCCGCGCGTGCCAGCGCGAACGACAGCGGCGCGAGGAACAGCAGCGCCGTCAGGTGATGCGCCAGCCCGAGGCCACACACCAGACCCCACGCCAGCGCGCCGCGCCGCCACGCCCCGTGCGCGGCCGTGTGCGCGCCCTTGCCGGCCATCGCCTCGAGCAACCCCAGCGCCAGCAGCGCCGCGCCGGCCGCCCACGCCACGTGCCACGAACCGGTCTCGGCCAGTGTCGCCTCGTAGGTCCAGATCGGGTTGAACGCGAACAGCAGCACGGGCAGCCAGGCCTCGACGCCCGCCGCCGAGCCCTCGTGCGGCACCAGCCGCCGCGCCAGCCGGTGCAGCAGCATGATCGCCAGCGCGCCGCCCAGCGCACTCCACGCATTGGCCGCGTAGGCCCAGGTGGCGCCCATCGCGTGCAGCAGCTTCACGAACGGGTGGCCCAGCAGGGTGAAGAGCGGATAGCCCGAAGGATGCGCCACGCCGCCCGCACCCAGCACCAGCGTGAACTCGGCGGCGTCCTTGTCGCCGGTCACCGTCGGCGCCAGCACGAGGTACGCCACCAGCGCGATGGCGCCGGCCAGTAGAGAGGACCGCCACGAAAGATGGTCGGTGGCGGGCGTGTGCCTGCGGGTCTCCTGCACGGGGGGCTCCTTCAGTCCTGACGCGGGCGGTCAGCGAAGAACGGTCGCGGCGCCGGCGGCGGCGGCAACAGGCCGGCAACCTTCAGCGCCTCGTGCGCGAGCATGCGTGAGCTGCGGCTCTCGGCGGCCAGCCACTGCAGCGTCAGGTCGGCGCAGCGTTGTTGCGGCAACGGCGGTGCGGCGCCGTCGGCCCGCAGGCGCGTCGCCAGTTCGTAGAGCACGAGCGCCGCGGTCACCGACACGTTCAGGCTGCGCGTGAACCCCGGCGTGTGGATGGCCACGCGCACATCGGCGGCCGCGAACGCGGCCGGCGACAGCCCGGTCTCCTCGGTGCCGAAGCAGACGGCCAGCGGTTTCTCCAACGGAAGGCGCTCGAGCGGGATCGCATCATCGGCCGGGCTGGTCGCCACGATCACGTAGCCCTGCTCGCGCAACGAAGCCAGGCACGCCTCGACGCCGTTGTCCTGGTCCTGCTGCCAGCGGTGCAGCGTCAGCCACCGCGCCGAGCCGCGCGCGATGTGCGTGCTGGGCCGGAACATCTTCGTGTCCTCGACGATGTGCACGTCCTGCAGTCCGAAACACTCGGCGGTGCGCAGCACGGCGCTGGCGTTGTGCGGGTGGTAGACGTCCTCGAAGACGACGGTCAGGTGCGCCGTGCGCGCGGCCAGCACGGCGGCCATCCGCTGCAGGCGCGCCGGCGTGACCAGGTCGGTGAGTTGCGCAAGCAGGTGCGCCCGCCTTTCGGCGGGCAACTGCAACAGCAGGCCCGGATCGGCGGGCGCTCGTCCGATGCTGTTCAGAACGTCAGCCCCGCGATCCCGTTCGGGCTGGTGAAGGTCGCCGTCTGGTCGCCGGACGCCAGGTCGATGCGGAAGACCACGGATTTCCGGTCCTTGTCGACGTCCAGCTTCGCGTGTTCGAACGAGATGTACCAGGAGGCGCCCGCCTCCGTCACGGCGCGGTGCAGATCCACCAGCTTGACCCAGTCCCCGGGCTGCGGGGCCGAGACGACGACCTTGATGTCCCAGTCGTCTGACTGCCGGAACGGACCGGCGCAGTGGAACCACAGTTCCTGGTCCTTGCCGAACACCAGCTGCCACACCGTGGGCCGGAACAGCCAGGTGTGCTTGTCGCTGGTGACGAAGACGGCCTGCGGCGCGATCGCCTGCGCCGCCGCCGCCGGCTCACGGTACCTGAGCAGGGCATCGAGCTGCTTCTCCTGGGCGGTCCTGGGCGGCGCGGCCTTCTCCACGACCGGCGCCGGGGCCGCGCGGGCGGAAGTCGCCAGGCCGGCCAGCGCGAACGCGAACACCACGAATACGGACACACGTCGGTACATGGGGGACATCCTTTCGCGAGCAGGCGATGACCGAAGGATTATGCACCACGGGGACGATCACGTCCAGAGTGGGCGGCGGCTCGCCGGCCCTACTTGCGCCGGCGC
>CAIOLW010000157.1 GCA_903859215.1 uncultured bacterium
CGTTCGCCATGGATGGCGAACGGCGCCGAAACGCGAGCGAGGCGGCGACACGATGTCGCCGCCCCGCGTCCCGCCACGCGAGCCATCCCTCGCGCCTACTCCACCGTCACCGACTTGGCGAGGTTCCGGGGCTGGTCCACGTCCTCCCCACGGAACACCGCGATGTGGTAAGCCAGCAACTGCAACGGCACCACCGACAACAACGGCATCCAGAAGTTCATCGTGTCCGGAATCGTGATCACGTGGTCGCTGAGCGCCGCGATCTCGGTGTCGCCCTCGGTGACGATGCTGATGATCTTGCCGTGCCGCGCGCGCACTTCCTGCACGTTGCCGACGATCTTGTCGTAGCTGCCGTCCTTCGTCGCGATGACGACCACCGGCATCTGCGGGTCGATCAGCGCGATCGGGCCGTGCTTCATCTCGGCCGCCGGATAACCCTCGGCGTGGATGTAGCTGATCTCCTTCAGCTTCAGCGCGCCCTCGAGCGCGATCGGGAAATTCACGCCGCGCCCGAGGTACAGGCAGTTGTGGTGGTTCGCATAGACGCGCGCGATGGTGCGGATGGCCTCCGACTGGTCCAGCACGCGCTGCACCAGGTCGGGGATGCGCTCGAGCTCGGCGATCATCTGCGTGCCGCGGTCGGCGCTCAGGTGGCCGCGCCGGCCGAGCAGGATCGTGATCAGGCCCAGGATGGTGACCTGGCTGGTGAACGCCTTCGTCGAGGCGACGCCGATCTCGGGGCCGGCGTGGATGTACACGCCGCACTCGCTCTCGCGCGCGATCGTCGAGCCGACCACGTTGGTGATGCCCAGGATCTTCGCGCCGCGACGACGCGCCTCGCGCATCGCCTCGAGCGTGTCGATGGTCTCGCCGCTCTGGCTGATGACCAGGCACAGCGTGCCCGGCTCGATGATCGGCGAACGGTAGCGGAACTCGCTGGCGTACTCGACCTCGACCGGGATGTGCGCGTACTCCTCGAGCAGGTACTCGCCCACCAGGCCGGCGTGCCACGACGTGCCGCAGGCCAGGATGATGATCCGGCGGATGTTGCGCAGTTCCCAGTCGGTCAGCTGGATGCCGCCCAGCTTGACGTCGCCGGTCTCCGACAGCACGCGGCCGCGGAAGGCGTCGCGGATGGTGGCGGGCTGCTCGAAGATCTCCTTGAGCATGAAATGCTCGAAGCCGCCCTTCTGGATCTGGTCGAGGTCCCAGGTGATCTCCTGGATTTCCTTGATGATCTCCTCGTTGCTGATCGTCATCACCTGCACGCCGTCCGGCCGCAGGACGACCATCTCGCCGTCGTCCAGGTAGATGACCTGGCGCGTGTGGCTCATCACCGCGGCCACGTCCGAGGCCAGGAAGTTCATGCCGTCGCCGACGCCCACGACCAGCGGGCTGCCCCGGCGCGCGCCCACGATCAGGCCCGGCTCGTCCGAGTGCGTGACCGCGATGCCGAACGCGCCGTTGACCACCGCGAGCGCCTTCTGCACGGCGGTGACCAGGTCGCCGTCGTAGAGGTCGTCGATCAGGTGGACCAGCACCTCGGTGTCGGTCTCGCTGGCGAAGACGCGGCCCTTCTTGCCCAGCTGCACCTTCAGCGCGGCGTAGTTCTCGATGATGCCGTTGTGCACCAGCGCGATCTTGCCGGCGACGTGCGGGTGCGCGTTGTCCCGGTTGGGGACGCCGTGCGTGGCCCAGCGCGTGTGCGCGATGCCGCAGGTGCCCTTGAGTTCCTTCCAGTCGAGGCAGGCCTCGAGGTTCTTGATCTTGCCCTTCTCCTTGACCACGTACTGGCCATCGGGGCGCTGGATCGCGATCCCGGCGCTGTCGTAGCCGCGGTACTCGAGGCGCTTGAGGCCCTCGATCAGGATCGAGGCTGCTTCATGCGTTCCGGTGACGCCGACGATTCCGCACATGGGCTCTCCGTCTCTCCGGGCGACGGCCCCACGGGGGGCCAGGGCACGCGTATCAGGCTGATTTCACGCGGCTTATAAGATCGACCGCCGCGCTCTCGTCTTTAGCTTCGGCGATGATCCGGACCGCCGGCTCGGTATTCGACGACCGGACGTGGACCCAGGCGTCGGCCCCGGTCCATTTGACCCCGTCCCGGCGGTCGATGGCGCCCGGGCCCAGCCGCTCCAGGCGGGCCACCAGGGCGTCCCCGGAAGGGAAATCGGGATCCTCGACCTTGGTCTTGACCATGGCCACCGGGGGCAGTTCGGCGGCCAGTTCGGCCAGCGAGGCCTTCCGGTCGGCCAGGTACTGCAGCAGCATGGCGATGCCGACCAGCGAGTCGCGCCCGGCGTGGATGGTCGGATAAATGACCCCGCCGTTGCCCTCGCCGCCGAGGATACACCCCTGCGCCAGGATGGTTTCCACAACGTTGGCTTCGCCCACCGGGGTCCGCCAGACGCGGCGCCCGTGGCGCGCGGCCACCTTCTCGATCAGCCCCGTAGTCGACAGGTTGACCGCCACATCGCCGGGCGTGCGGCCGAGCAGGAAGTCGGTCGCCAGGACGAGCGTCAGTTCCTCGCTGAGAGCCGTCCCGTGGCCGTCCACGAGCGCGAGCCGGTCCGCGTCCGGGTCCACGGCCACGCCCAGGTCGGCGCCCTGCCGGCGCACCTCGGCGCAGAGCGCGGCCAGGTGCGCGGGCGTCGGCTCGGGGTCGTGCGGGAAGTTGCCCGACAGGTCGCAGTAGAGCGGCGTGCAGCGGACACCCAGGCGCTCGAGCAGGCGCGGGACGATGGCCCCGCCGGCGCCCTCCACCGCATCGACCACCACGTGCAATCCCCGCCCACGGATAGCCGCGATGTCCAGCCAGGGAACCGCGCACACGGCGTCCAGGTGCAGGTCGTCGGCGCCCGGCTGCGCGATGACGCGACCGAGGCGGTCCCAGCCCACGTGGCCGTCGCCGGCTTCGAGGTGCGCGGTCACTTCGCGGTTGTCGGCGGCGCTCAGGAACAGGCCGTCGCCGCGCAGGAACTTCAGCGCGTTCCACTGCTGCGGATTGTGGCTGGCGGTGATGATGACGCCGCCGACGGCAGGGCCGTGCTGCACGGCGACCTCGGTCGTGGGCGTGGTGGCGATGCCGATGTCCAGCACGTCGTGGCCCGTCGAGTTCAGCGCCGCGGTGACGGCCGACAGGACCATCGGCCCGCTCGGGCGCGTGTCGCGGCCGACGACCACCGGGCCGGGCGGCAGCCAGGCGCCGAACGCGCTGGCCCAGCGCGCGACGCCGACGGCATCGAGGCCGTCACCGATCACACCACGAATCCCCGAAATACTGACGCGAAGCGGCATGGACGTCATCTCCCCTGGTGCGCGAACGCACGCGACCCGGCAGCCCGCGCAGGCGGGCTTCCTTCCCCGGAACGAATCTAACCCCGGCGCAATCGACACAACACACAAAAAAACCCGCGCCGCCGCCAGTGGCGGGGTCGGGTTCTGATGTCCGGCGGGTTTGGTCTGGAGCTGGTGTGGGGACTCGAACCCCAGACCTGCTCATTACGAGTGAGCTGCTCTACCAGCTGAGCTACACCAGCTCCAATAAGACCGGGTGGTGCCTGGGGGCGGAGTTGAACCACCGACACCGTGATTTTCAGTCACGTGCTCTACCAACTGAGCTACCCAGGCACCCGATGCCGCCGCCGGCGGCGAACGGGCAATAAAACACGCGCGCCAAACCCTTGTCAAGGCAACCGGAACGGGATTTTTGCCGAGCGGCCCCGGAAGGGCTCGCCGGGGCCGTTCACAGCCGATTTCGCCGCACTCAGACCGCGCGACTGGCCGTCAACTGGCGGATCGTCGAAACGATCTCCTCCATCTCGAACGGCTTGTACATGCAGGCATCGGCCCGCGACCAGGTGGCGATGAACTTCTCGCGTTCGCGCGTGTCCACCTTGCGGGCGGTCAGCAGCATGATCGGGAAGGCGGACGACGCGGGGTCGTTCTCCATCCACTCCTTGAGCATGCGGCTGACCTCGTAGCCGTTGCAGCCGGGCAGCATGACGTCCAGGATCATGAAATCGGGCGGCACGCGCTTGGCCTTTTCCAGGCCCTCGAGCCCGTCGGCGGCCGTGGCGACGTCGAACCCGCGGCGCGCGAGGCTGAACTCCAGCGTCTCGAGGATGTCCGGTTCGTCGTCGACGACCAGCACTTTCAGCGCTCGTTCCATGGTCCTGCCCTTTTCGTTCGCCGGCTTCCCCACCGGCCGAATACAGAATTTACGCAATGGTATCGACAGGCCGCGTGGCGGGTTTACCCCAGAACGCGGGCACGGCCCCGCCACCGGACAGCTCGAGCGGGACACCCAGCGTCCGCCAGCCCGCTGCTTCGGCCCGCCCGCCCGCCAGCCAGGCAGCCGTGTCGGCCACGACCAGGGCCAGCACGCCGGCCACCGGCTCGCATGGGCGCCCTGCCACGGCGACGCCCGTCCCCTCGGCGAAAGCACGCCCGGCCGCCAGGGCGGCCGCGGTGCCTTCACCACGCTCCCGCGCATCGAGCAGCGCCAGGCAGCGACCACCCGCGGTGCCCTCGGGACCCTTGCCCAGCGCGGCCCGCAGCTGCGTCGCAGCAAGGAGCAGCCGCCCGGACGCCGGATCGACCGGCAGCCGCACCCAGACCGTGGTCCCGGCGCCCGGCGCCGTCGCCAGGCTGACCCGGCCACCGTGCGCCTCGGCCAGCCGGCGCACGATGTGCAGGCCCAGGCCGGCGCCGCCGATGCGGCCGATGACCTCGGCCCGGCCACGTTCGAAGGGTTCGAACACGCGGTCGACGATCTCCGGGTCGATGCCCGGCCCGTTGTCCTCGACCACCAGCGCGAACGTGCGCGCCTCGACGCCGCAGGCGCGCGCCAGCGCCAGGACCAGCGGGTCGCCCGGGCCGGCCTGCGGGTCCAGCCACACGCGCACGCGGCCGTCGGCCGGCACGTACTTGCGCGCGTTGCCGACGAGGTTCGAGACGATCTGCACGATCTTGTCCGCGTCGACGCAGGCCTCGAAGCGGTCCGGGACGCCCGCCGCATCGAGGTCCGGGCCCGCCTGGCCCGGCCGGCGCTCGAACAGGCCGAGGGCCTCGCGCAGCACCGGCCCGAGGTCGGTCGGTCGGCAGTCCACATTCAGGCAGCCGGCGTCGTCGCGCGCAAGATCCAGCAGGTCGCCAACCAGCCTGTCCAGCCGCGCGACGTTGCGCAGCGCCACGTTCAGGAAGCGCGTCTGGTCGTCGTTCAGCGGCCCCGCGTCGCCGCCGCAGACCAGCGACAGGCTGCTCTTCATCGAAGCCAGCGGTGTCCGCAGTTCGTGGCTGAGCGTGCTCACGGCCTCGACCAGGTCGCGGCCGCCGCCGGACCCCGCCGCACCCATCGCACCCATCGCACCCGTCGCATCCGTCGCATCCGTCGACTCCATCGCCGCGCGCAGCACCAGCACGACCACGCCGTCACGGCGCCCGTCACCGGTCATCGCCACGTCCAGCGCCGGGGCGCCGTCCCGCCGCCCCGCGAGCACCGTGGACGCGCCCGGAAGCAGGTTCAGGCGCAGCGCGGCCGACTCGAGCCACCGCTGCCAGGCCGACGCGCCGCCGCCCACGGACTCCTCCAGCAGGCGGCGCGCCTCGGGGTTCCACGCGGCCAGGTGCCCGTCGTCCAGCAGAGCCAGCCCCACGGGAACCTGCCGCCAGACGTGCTCGAGCACGGTCAGGCCGGGGTCCCGGTGAGGCTGATTCTGCCGATCGGCCGAGGGCATCTTTTTCCCACTCGCTGCAGGCGGACCCGGCTCGGTCCACCCTGTTCGTTGCGGGACAGGCGCTTGCGGGTTCGTTCCCGCAGCCCGTCCGTGTCTCCGCTGGTGAAACTGCAAGGCGGGTGCCACGGCAGGAAGCCCGGTGCGGGAGCGGCGCCGTGGAGCGCGTTCGGCAGGTTGGCGCGTCAGCGCCCGAGGATGCCCGAGAGGTAGCGACCGGTCAGCGAGCCGGCGACGCCGGTGATGTCGGCAGGCGTGCCCTGGGCCACGACCTTGCCGCCGTGGCGACCGCCGCCGGGGCCGAGGTCGATCACCCAGTCGGCCTGCGCCACCAGGTCGAGGTTGTGCTCGATGACGAGCACCGAATGCCCGGCCTCGACCAGTTCGTGCAGCACCTTGACCAGCGCGCGCACATCCTCGGCGTGCAGGCCGGTCGTGGGCTCATCCAGCAGGTAGAGGTTGTGCTTGCCGGTGGGCAGGGCCAGTTCGCGCGCGATCTTCAGGCGCTGGCTCTCGCCGCCCGACAGCGTGGGCGCCGGCTGGCCGAGGCCCAGGTAGCCGAGGCCGACCTTCTTCAGCAGCCACAGCTTCTGCCCCACGGCCGGCACGTCGCCGAAGAAGGCGAGCGCGTCGTCGATGGTCAGTTCGAGCACCTGCGCGATGCTCAGGCCCTTGTAGCGGATCTCGAGCGTGCCCGCATTGAAGCGGCTGCCGCGGCAGTCTTCGCACGGCACCTCGATGTCGGCCATGAACTGCATCTCGACGCGGTGGTAGCCGAGCCCCTGGCAGTTGGCGCAGCGGCCGCCCGCCGTGTTGAAGCTGAAGCGGCCCGCCGCGTAGCCGCGCGAGCGCGCATCGCGGGTGCCGGCAAACAACTCGCGCACGGGCCCGAGCACCTGCAGGTACGTGGCCGGGTTCGAGCGGCTGGTCTTGCCGATCGGCGACTGGTCGACGCGGATGACGCGCCCCACGCCGTGCCCGCCCTGGATGGAGGTGAACGGGAACGCGCGGCCGACGCCGCCGGTCACCCGCGCGGTCAGCCCGTCGTGCAGGCAGCCGTTGAGCAGCGAACTCTTGCCCGAGCCCGAGATGCCGGTCACGGCCACGAAGCGGGCCAACGGCACCTTCACGTCGATCTCGCGCAGGTTGTTCAGGCGGGCGCCCTTGACGACCAGCCAGCGGTCGGGCGCGGGGCGGCGCGGACGCTCGGTGCCGACGCGCGCCTCGCCGCGCAGGTGGCGCGCGGTCAGCGTGTCGGCCGCCAGGGCTTCGGCAATGGGGCCCTGGAACACGAGGTGCCCGCCGCCCGTGCCGGCGGCCGGCCCCAGTTCGATGAAATGGTCGGCCGACCGCAGCACCGACAGGTCGTGCTCGACGACGACCACGGTGTTGCCGGCGCGGACCAGGTCGCGCAGCGTGTCGGTCAGGCGCTCGACATCGCTGGCGTGCAGGCCGCAGGTCGGCTCGTCCAGCACGTACAGGGTATCGACCAGGCGCGCGCCGAGCGCATTGGCCAGGTGGATGCGCTGCGCCTCGCCGCCCGACAGCGTGCGCGTCAGGCGGTCCAGCGTCAGGTAGCCCAGGCCCACGCGCTCGAGGAACCGGAGCCGGTGCAGCACCTCGTCGCGCACCTCGCCCGCCGCGGCGGCGGCCGACTTGCCCAGTCGCAGGGCGCCGATCTTCTGCAGCGCCTCTTCCACCGACAACTTGCCGACCTGGCCGAGGTCCATCCCCTGCACGCGCACGGCCAGCGCTTCCTCGCGCAGGCGGCTGCCGCTGCAGGCGCGGCACTCGGTATCGCCCATGAAGCGGCGCGTGAAGAAGCGGTGGTGCCCCTTGCGCATCTCGCGGCGCATCGTCTCGAGGAACGGGACGACGCCGATGTAGGTCTCGTCGCCGCCGTCGAGCACCAGCTTCTGGTGCGCGCGCGTCAGCTTGTGGAAAGGCGCGTCGGTCGGGATCTTCTTCCGCGCGCAGAAGCGCAGCAGCGCCGTGAAGTCGCGCGCGAAGGACTCGGTGCTCCAGGGCTTGATGGCGCCCTCGCGCAGCGTCAGCGACGCATCGGGGATGATGCGGTCCTCGTCGAACTCGAGCTTGTTGCCGAAGCCCTTGCAGGCCGCGCAGGCGCCTTCGGGCGAGTTGAACGAGAACAGGCGCGGCGAGGGGTCGGGGAACACGCGGCTACAGCCGCCGCAGCGCAGGTCGCCGGAGTACTCGGCGCGCCAGGTCAACTCGCGGTCGCGGATGGCCGCGAGGCCCGACTGCGCCAGGGCCAGTTCCACGGCCTCGACGAAGCGCGATCGCGCGGCGGGCTTCAGGTGCAGGCGGTCGACGACGACGTCGATGCCTTCGGCGCCCGGCAACGTCTCCAGCAGCGCGGGGTCGGCGCCGTCGAGCACGTGGATCGCGCCCTTGGCCACGACGCGCTGGAAGCCCTGCGCCAGCAGCGGTTCCCACCAGCCGACCGCGGCGGCGCTGCCCCCGGGCAGCGGATAGCAAAGCAGCACGGCGTCGCCCTCGTCCCGCGCGCGGCGGACATCCTTCCAGACCGAGTCGGGCGTGTGACGCCCCACGTCGACGTCACAGGCCGGGCAGTGGACGGACCCGGCGCGGGCCCACAGCACGCGCAGGTAGTCGTTGATCTCGGTGACGGTGCCCACGGTGGAGCGGCCGCTGGTCACCGCGTTGCGCTGCTCGATGGCGATGGCCGGGCTGACGCCGTCGATCCAGTCGACATCGGGCTTGGGCAGGCGCTCGAGGAACTGGCGCGCGTAGGTCGACAACGACTCCACGTAGCAGCGCTGGCCCTCGGCGTAGAGCGTGTCGAAGACCAGGGACGACTTGCCCGAGCCGGACAGGCCCGAGACGACGGTGAACCGGCCGCGCGGGATGTCGACGTCGATGTTGCGCAGGTTGTGCTGGCGGGCGCCCTTGATGCGGATCCACTCGACCACTTCTGCCAACACGGCGGCCGATCCGCCGGCGCCGTCGGCGGCCGGCAGCAGGGCCGGCAGGACCGGGGCGGGCGTTGCGTCGTCGTTCTGCGTGGTCTTCCTGGTCACGTGCAGATCCCCTGGCGGTGCGATGGCCCTTGGCGGTGCGATGGCCCCTGGCTGTGCCATGGCCCCCGGCGGTGCCGGGGCTTGGCAGGTGGGCGACCGTTCAGGATAACCGGGAGTTGGCCGTCCCGCCAAACTCATTTACTGTGGGCAACCGACCAGCCCGTTACCCCCGCTGCGGAAGGCATCCCCATGGCATCGGACTTCGGCGACCTCCTGGCCACCATCCACACGCTGCGCTCTCCGGGAGGCTGCCCCTGGGACCGCAAGCAGACCCTTGTGGACGCCGCGCGCTACCTGCTGGACGAGGCCGGCGAGCTGGTCGATGCGGCCCTGTCCGGCGATACGGACCACGTGCGCGAGGAACTGGGCGACCTGCTGTTCATGACCTGCTTCTGCTGCGAGATCCTCGGCGAGACGGCGGGCGTCTCGATGCAGGACATCGCCCGTCAGGGAAACGACAAGCTCATCCGCCGCCATCCCCACGTGTTCGGCGACGAGCAGGCGCACGAGGTGGGCGCCAGCCAGCGGCTGTGGAACGAGATGAAGGCGCAGGAGAAGCGCGACAAGGGACTCGACCCCGAGGCCGACAGCGTGCTGAAGGAGATGCCGTCCTCGACAGCGCCGCTGCACCTGGCCTACCGCTGGCAGCACGACGCCGCCGACGTCGGCTTCGACTGGCCGACCATCGACGGCGTGAAGGACAAGCTGCGCGAGGAATTCGACGAACTGGACGAGGCCGTGGCCGGCGGCGACCCGGCCGCCATCGAACACGAGGTGGGCGACGTGCTGTTCTCGCTCGTCAACCTCTCGCGCTGGCACCACGTGCAGCCGGACATGGCCCTGCGCCGGGCCAACCAGCGCTTCGCCGCGCGCTTCCGCCTGGTCGAGGCGCAGTTCCGCCGCGAGGGCCGCCCGCTGGGCTCGGCCACGCTCGACGAGTTGGAGGCGGCGTGGCAGGCCGCCAAGCGCGAACTGGCCGGGCGCGACCCGTCCGCTGCCGCAGATTAGCCCCCGCCCCCGCTACTTCCAGACGGGCGCGGGCGCGCCGTCGGGGCAGCCGTCCGTGTCCTGTATCCCGTTGTAGTCCTCGGCCTGGTCCGGGCAGGCGTCCTTCGCGTCCTCGATGCCGTCGAGGTCGTTGTCCGGGTCCGGGCAGCCGTCCTTGTCGGCGAACCCGTCGTAGTCTTCCGCGGCCTGCGGGCACGCATCGCGGTCGTCGGGCACGCCGTCGCGATCAAGGTCCTGCAGCGCCTCCGGGCAGCCGTCCTCGTCGGCGTCGCCGTCGAAGTCCTCCGGCCGGTTGGGGCAGAGGTCCTCCAGGTCCGGGACGCCGTCGCCGTCGTTGTCCGGGTCGGGCGCGCCGTCGAAATCCATGAAGCCGTCGCGGTCCTCCGGCTGGTCGGGCGCCAGGTCGCGCACGTCGGGGATGCCGTCGTGGTCGTTGTCGACGTCCGGGCAGCCGTCGGTGTCCCGGTAGCCGTCGTGGTCCTCGGCCAGCTGCGGGCAGGCGTCGCGGCGGTCGACGATGCCGTCGTGGTCCCGGTCGCGGCCGCCCAGCGACAGCTGGCGCGACACCGAGATCGACATCGACCAGTCGGGGAACGCGGGATACCAGGCCGTGGCCGCGTCGTCGCGCGCCAGCGAGACCAGGTAGGAGCCGCCCAGCGCCCAGCCCTCGGTCAGGCCCCAGCGCAGGCCGGCGCCGAGGCCGCTGAACTGCTCGCGCGGGCTGACGGCGACCGTGGCCGGGAAGCGATCGCGCATGTACTCGACCCACAGCGACGTCGACCCGCGGCGGAACTCGAGCGCGCCCGCGAGCGTGGTCACATCGTTGCCGCCATGGCCCCCGACCGCGTCCGCCGCCGGGTACCGCGGCGGCCACGGCTCGAAGCCCGCCTGCTGCCAGCCGTAGCCGGTGTCCTCGGCGCGGTTCCACGACCTTGTCGCGTTCAGGTGCAGGCGCATTTCCGGCACGTGCGCGCCGCGCCACAGGCACCAGGTCGCGGCGGCGCCGGCCCGGGGCGAGAAGACGCCCTCGCCGAGGCCCTCGGAACGCTTGCCGATCGCCAGGTTGCCGCCGCCGAGCAGCGCCACGTGCAGCGAGCCACCGCCCAGCGCGCGCCCGGCCACGACCTGCCACCGGCCGTCGCCGAGCCCGCCGCCCGAGGCCGGGATCCAGCCGGCGCCGCTCGACCAGGTGCGCCAGGGCACCTCGGCCCAGGCCTGCAGCCACGGCAGCGGGCTCCATTCGCCCTGCAGAAAATACTCGCGGCGCTGCACGCGCTGCCGCCAGTCGTCGAGCAGGTAGACGGTGCTGCAGGTGCGCAGGCCCAGCCCGAACGACAACAGCCCGTCGGGCGGCAGCGCCGCCGACGTCACGTTGCCGAGGCGGAGCGAGTCCTGCAGGCGCGGCAATTCCGGCGAGCCGTCGAGCGGCGCGGTCGCGCGCGCGGACGCCGCCGCCAACAGGCAGGCCAGCCCCACGGCCAGGCGCGGCCAGGCCGCGCGCGGGTGGCGCCACGGTTTCAAGCGGGGGTTCCGGTTTCGGGGGCCGGGTCTCCCGGGGCGGCTTCGGCGGGCGCCGGGGCGCCGGCTGCCGCCTTCCTCTTCAGTTCGTCCACGTAGTTCAGCTGCAGGTTCAGCACGGCCCCGTCGAGCATGCGCAGCACATCGACCGGCGTGCCGGTGCGGCACTTCACCTTGAGCATCTCCAGCACGTCGATCGTGGCGCGCGCCTGGTCGAGGTCGAGTCCCACCTCGCCGGTCATGGGGTCCTGGATCTTGCCCAGTTGCTGCATCGCCGCGGCCTGCAGGCTGAAGACCAGGCCCATCAGCACGTGGTCGTGCCGCGTCAGTTCGGCATCGTTGCTCATCAGCGTCTCCTCGCGTTCACGCCGCCGGGCCGGCGGCCACCTGGGGGTCGAACTCGTCGTGGATGGAGCCCATCACGGTCTCGATGAGGTCTTCCAACGTGATCAGCCCGAGCGGGTTCCCCGCCGGGTCGCAGACGGCCGCCATCTGGTTGGCCTGCCCGCGCAGTTCCTCGAAAACTTCATACGCCGTCATGCGCGCGTCCACAAGCACGAACGGGCGCCACAGGCGCCGCGGCACCGGCCGTTCCAGCATCTCCGCGTCCAGGAAGAGCAGGTCGCGCGCCGTGACGTACGCCTGCAGCGCGCAGCCGTCCTCGCGCGTGACAGGCAGCCGGCTCAGCCCCGAGCGCGACGCCACGGCCAGGCACTCGGCGACGGTCGTTTCCGGGCCGATGGTCACGACGGCATCGAGCGGCCGCATCAGCGCCTTCAGCGGGCGGTGCGCCAGCTGCAGGAAGCGGTCGAGGATGTCGGCGAAGCCGCGCTCCTGCTGCGACGGCGGCGCGTGCGCGAGCATCAGCGCCGCCAGGCTGCCGCGGTCCAGGCGCCGGCGGCTGTGGCCCGACGACGGCACCAGTCCCTGCAGCAGCCGTCGGTAGCCACGCAACACCATGCGCACGGGCCAGAGCACGGCCATGAACGCCAGGAACACCGGCAACATCGCCAGCGACAGGCGCTCGGGCCACTCGCGGAACGCCACCTTGGGCAGGATCTCGCCGAACACCAGCATCACGGCCGAGACGACGACCACGGCCAGGCCCTGCCCCGCCTCGCCGAAGCGCTCGGTCAGCGCAATGGTCATCAGGGCGCTGAGCACCACGTTCACCAGGTTCGTGCCGACCAGGCAGGTCAGCACCGGATCCTCGAGGTCGCGCAGCAGCGAACGCAGCCGGCGGCCGCGCTGCGTGTCGCCCGCCGGCGAACGGCGCAGGCGCACGCGGCTGACGCTCATCAGGCCGGTCTCGATGCCGGCAAAGAACGCGGAGGCCAGCACGCAGGCCAGGCACGCCAGCGTGATGAACAGGCCGTTGTCGAACCAGACGGGCATCACGTCGACACCCCCCCGCCGGGCGTCGCTTCGAATCGCGTCACCTGGATGCTCTCGACGCGCAACCCCTCCATCTCCAGCACGGTCAGGCGCGCCTGCGGCAGCGTGACGCGATCGCCGGGCACGAGCACGCGCCCCAGCGTCGTCATCAGGAAGCCGGCCACCGTCACGTAGTCGCGGCTGTGCGGCAGGCGCACGCCGCAGGCTTCGTCCAGTTCCCGCAGGTCGGTGCGGCCGCTGACCACCCAGCGGCCTTCACCCAGCGGGATGACGTCGGGATCGCCCACCGCCGCGTCGGCGACGGGCCCGAGCAGCGCCTGCAGGCAGTCGGCCATCGTGACGATGCCGGTGAAGTCGCCGTGTTCGTCGATGACGGCGGCCATGTGGCCGGCGCCGCGGCGCATCTGCGCCAGAAGGGCGTCGACATCCTTGCTCTCGGGCACGAACAGCAACGGACGCGCGCCGGCCTCCAGCGGGTGCGAGCAGTCGGGCCCTGACGCCAGGAGGTCCTTCAGATGGAACATGCCGACCGGCTGGTCACCTTCGGCGGCCAGCACCGGGTAGCGGTTGAAGCCGGCCTCGCGCGCGATCGCGAGCACCTCGTGGCGCGTCATGTCAGCGCGCAGCGAGATGACCGCCGGGCGCGGCACCATGATGTGCTGGACCTCGAGCCCCGACAGCTGCAGCAGGCGCGCCAGCGAACGCCCTTCCGTCTCGGTCAGGGTGCCGTCCTCGATCGCCAGGTCGCAGGCGGTCTGCAGTTCGCCGGTGTTCAGCGGGCGCGAGCCCGGGCGGTCCTGCGGCAGCACGTGCAGCAGGGCGCGCACGAGCGAGCCGGTCAGCCACAGCACCGGCCGCGCGACGACCACCCAGACGCCCACCGGCAACTGGGCGGCCACGGCCACCTTCTCGCGGCGCGAGAGCGCCACGAGCTTGGGCGTGATCTCGCCGAAGAGCAGCAGCATCACCGTGACGGCGGGGATCGCGATGGCGACGCCGCGCGGGCCGAACAGCTTCAGGCACAGGGCCGTGGCCACGACACTGGCGGCGGTGTTGGCCAGGAGGTTGCCCAGCAGCAGGGCCGACAGCAGGTCGTGGCTGCGGCGGACCAGGGCGGCGGCCCGGCGACCGGCGCGGCCGCCGGAAGCCTCGATCCGCGCCAGCTCGGCGGCGCTCAACGAGAAGAAGGCGGACTCCGAGCCGGAGAACACCGCCGACAGACCCATCAGGATGACCAGCAGGACCAGTTCCAAGGAGACGGCTTTCCGGTCCGCCGACCGCGCCGCGCTCGCGCCCGGATCCGGGGACCGGCGCGATGGTAACCCGGTGCGGCGGCGGCGGCAAGACCGCCGGCGGCGGCCCGGCATTGGCGCCCGCCCGCCGAATGTGTTTCCCTTCCCGGCAGCGGTGCCCGATCATGGGCGCCGCCGGGCGGCGATGCCGCCGCCACGGCCGTCACCCACAGACCCCGGATGCACGCGTGAACGAGTGGCTGGTCCTGCGTTTCGGCTCGCTGGGCGACCTGTGCCTTCTGGGCTGGGGACTGTCCGCGCTCGCCCAGGCGCCGGAGGCTTCCGGGCGGCGCGTCACCCTGGTGACCAAGGGGACGTTCGCCCCGCTGGCAGCCCGCTTCCACGGCGTGGACGACGTCATCGCCCTGGAAGGGCGCGGCCTGGCCGACCTGAGTGTACTCGCCGGGCGCCTGCGCGGCCGGCGCTGGCACCACGTCGTCGACGCCCACCATGTGCTGCGCAGCCACGCCCTGCTGACGCTGGTCGGCCGGCGCGCCGATGCGCGCCTGTGCAAGGACACGGCCGCCCGGCTGCGGGTGCTGGCCGGCGGCAAGGCCGCGGACGAACTCGGCCGGACGATGGTCGACCGCTTCGACCTGACGCTTGAAGTGGCGCGCGCCAGCGACGGGGGGCGTCCCCCGCTCGCCGCGCTGGCCCCGGCGACGCGGAACGGCGGCCCGCTGGGCCTGGCCCCGGGCGCCCGCTGGGCCGCCAAGCGCTGGCCCGAGGGCCACTGGGTATCACTGGTCGAGATGCTGGCGACCGCCGGCGAGAAGGACCTGCGCGTCTTCCTGGGCCCGGACGAACGCGAATGGTACGCCGGGAGCCGGCTGGCCGGAGCCGCCGCCGCCGCCGGCGCCGTCGTCATCGAGGGCCGCGGTCTGGTCGAGGTGGCCGGCGAACTGGCCGCCTGCCGCGCGCTGGCCACCAACGACAGCGGCCTGCTGCACCTGGCCGAGGCGACGGGCACGCCGGTGCTCGCCTTCTTCGGCCCCACCGTGCGCGCCTTCGGCTACTTCCCGCGCCTTCTCCGCAGCCGCGTGCTCGAGCGCGAACTGGAGTGCCGCCCGTGCTCGCGCAACGGCAAGCGCCCGTGCCACCGCGGTGACCTGGCCTGCCTGGCCGGGCTTGCGCCGGCGAGCGCGGCCACGCTGCTGCGCGACGTCGGGAGGCCGGCATGAGCGCGCCCGGCCTGTCGCTGCGCGCCTACCGCTTCCTGAGCCCCGGCCTCGCGGCCATCGCCCCGCTGGCGGCTCCGTTCCTGCCCAAGCTGCGCGAGGGCCTGCGCGGCCGTCGCGGCCTGGACGCCCGCCTGGCAGCCGCGACGCCCGCCGTGCAGGGCTGCGTGTGGTTCCACGTGACGTCGGTGGGCGAGTACGAGCAGGCGCGCCCGCTGATCGCCGCGCTGCGCGGGCGCCCGGGCTGCCCGCCGCTGGTCGTCACCCACTACTCGCCCTCGGGCTACCACTTCGCCGCGCGCCGCCCGTGCGCCGACCTGCACGAGTACCTGCCGCTGGACACGCCGCGCGCGATGGTCCGCCTGGTCGCGCTGTGGCGCCCGCGCCTGCTCGTGTTCGTGAAGTTCGACTGCTGGCCCAACCAGGTGCTGGCCGCGTCGCGCGCCGGCGTGCCCGTGGTCATGATGGCCGGCTCGCTGCGCCCGGGCAGCGCGCGCCTGCACCCGCTGGCGCGGCCGCTGTACCGCGACGTGTTCGACCGCTTCGCGCACATCGGCGTGTGCACCGAAGAGGACCGGTTGCGCTTCGTGGACACGTTGAAGGTCCGTTGCCCGGTCAGCGTCACCGGCGACACGCGCGCCGAGCAGGTCATCCTGCGCTACGAATCGGCGCAGGGCGGCGCCACGGCTGCCGCGCTGCAGGCCCTCGGCGGCCGGCTGCTCATCCTGGGCAGCACCTGGCCGCCCGACGAGAAGCTGTGGCTGCCCGTGCTGGCCCGCCTGCGCGCTTCGCTGCCCGACGTGCGCGTGGTTCTGACCCCCCACGAGCCCACGCCACCGCGCCTGGCGCAGTTGGAAGCGGCGCTGGAGGCCGCGGGGCTGGCCACGGCCCGGCTCTCGGCGGTGGTCGCCGCCGCCGGCGCGCCTTCCGGCGCCGCCGTTCCCGATGTGGTCCTGGTCGACTCCATCGGCCAACTGGCGGAAATCTACCGGGCGGGTCATCTTGCCTACGTCGGCGGCAGCTTCACCACCGGCGTGCACAACACGATGGAACCGGCGGTCGCCGGCATGCCCGTTCTGTTCGGCCCGGTGATCGACAACGCCGAGGAAGCCGGCGAACTGGTGCGCCGCGGCGCCGGCCAGGTCGTCCGCGAACCGGAGCAGGCCCTGGCGGCGGCGTTGCGGCTGCTGGGAGACGACGAAACACTGCGCCGGGCGGCGACCGCGGCCCGTGACGTGGTGCTCGCGCAGCGCGGGGCCACCGCCCGCAGCCTGGCCGTGCTCGATCCGCTCCTGGCCGCGCGCTGAGCAGCCGCCCGGCCCGCACTGACCACTTCCGCGAAGGAACGAAGATGCGTCCAGCCCAGGCAGACAACTGGCAGGCAAACGCCGCCACCCCGGGCGCCGGCGCCGGCCCGCGCTGGCGGCTGCCGTACGCCGAGCGGCCGCGCTACCTGCAGCTCGAGACCGTCACCAAGTGCAACGCGAAGTGCCCGTTCTGCCCGCAGAACGAGATCAAACGCGACCCCGCGCGCATGCCCGACGCGATGTGGAAGAAGATCGTCGACGACACGCGCGGCTGGGGCGTCACCTACCGCCCCTTCCTGACAAATGAACCCTTCGTCGACAAGCGGCAGCCGGAGATCGTCCGCTACATCAAGCAGAACGATCCCACGGCGCGCGTCGAGTTCAACACGAACGCCGAGTTGCTGTCCGAGGACCTCGGCCGCGAGTTACTCGAGGCCGGCGTCGACATCATGCGCTTTTCCATCGACGGCTTCAGCGCCGCGACCTACGAGCCGTCGCGCGTGGGCATCCCCTACCAGAAGGTGCTCGAGCGCACGACGCGCTTCCTGGAGATCTGGGACCAGGAAGGCTGGCGCGACAAGGTCTTCACCGAGTTGCGGATGATCGAGGTGCCGGAGAACCGCCACGAGATCGCCGACTACCGCGCCTACTGGTCGCCGCGCTGCACCGAGGTGCTGGTGACGCAGCTGTACCAGTGGCCGTGGACGGGGCAGAAGCCCGAGGATGTCGTGCTGAAGCCGTGCCTGAAGATCCTCGACGAGATGTTCTTCTACACCGACGGCAACGCCACCATCTGCTGCTGGGACGTGCATGAGAAGGCCGTCATCGGCAACGTGCTGGAACAGTCGGTGGAGGAGATCTGGCGGGGGCACGCCGCGAAATGCCTGCGCGAACTGCTGGACGACGGCCGCCGCGACCTGATCCACCTCTGCAGCCGCTGCAACGCCTACCAGGATTACGATTTCGGCAGGTTCAGCGCGGGTCCGGCGGGCGCCTGACTCGGCGGCGGCCCGACTCAGCGATGATACGGAATGGGGTCGATCAGGCCGGCCCGCTCGAAGCCGCGCAGCCGCAGCCGGCAGCTCTCGCATTCGCCGCAGGCCTCGTCTTCCCCCGTGTAGCACGACCAGGTCAGGTGCAGCGGCGCGCCCAGTTCGACGCCGCGGCGCACGATGGCGCCCTTGTCCAGGCGGATCAGCGGCGTGATGATGCGCAGGTCGGTGTCCGGTTTCGTACCGGCGTTGGCGGCGGCCTCGAAACGGTCGTAGAACTCGCGGCGGCAGTCGGGGTAACCGCTCCCGTCCTCCTCGACGGCGCCGATGAACAGCGCCGTGGCGCCGATCACCTCGGCCCACGAGACACCCACCGACAGGATGTGCGCGTTGCGGAACGGCACGTACGTCGAGGGCACGCCCTGCCCCGCTTCCGGCAGGCCCGTCTCGACCGGCTGCGACGCATCGACCAGCGACGAGCCGCCGATGACCTTCAGGTACGAAATGTCCGCCACCAGCCGCCGCGCCACGCCGTAGTGGTCGCACAACTCGTTGAACGCGCGCAGCTCACGCGCCTCGGTGCGCTGGCCGTAGTTGATGTGCAGCGCGGCCACGTCCCAGTCGCGCGCGGCCTCGGCCAGGCACACGCAGGAGTCCATGCCGCCGCTGACCAGCACGATCGCCAGCGGTCCAGCGCCTGCCTGTTTGAGAGCTGCCACGGTCACACCCCCCGCTCGACGCCCGGCCAGACCACCTTGTGCAGCTGCATCTGGAAGCGCACTTCCAGGCCGTCCGCGAGGATCCAGCCGGCCAGTTCGGCCGGCGCCAGCCCGTCCTGCACCGGCGAGAAGCTCACGGCCACACCCGCGGGCAGGCGCCCCGGCTCGCGTACCAGGTCGCGCGCCCACTCGTAGTCGCGCCGGTCGGCCAGCACGGCCTTCAGTTCGTCGCCCTCGCCCAGCCGGGCGATGCCGTCCCAGTCGATCACATCGTCACCCAGGCCACTGCCGGGGGCCTTCAGGTCGACGATGCGGTGCACGCCCGCCGGCACCTCGTGGAGCGGCACCAGGGTGCGCGGGCCCTTCGTGCCGCTGGTCTCCAGCAGCACGGTGCGTCCATCGGCCAGCAGCGCCCGCAGCAGGTCGACCACCGCCGGCTGCAGCAGCGGCTCGCCGCCCGTCACCAGCACCGTGGCCAACCCGTGCGCAGCCACCTGCGCCACGACGTCGTCGACGGCCAGCGGCTGCCCGCCGTTGAACGCGTGGGCCGAGTCGCACCACGCGCAGCGCACGTGGCAGCCCGTCAGGCGCACGAGCACGCACGGCATGCCGCTGAAGCGCGACTCGCCGCAGATGGCCCGGTAGATTTCGGAGATCTGGAGCATGCCTTCATTCACCGTGGTCGCCGGCGGGCGCGCGGCACACGGCCGCGCGCCCCGTCGGCGGGATGGTCAGCGGTCCCAGCGCGGGAACACCGGCGCGATGTCCACCGGGATGTGCCCCAGCTTCGCCAGGGCACCGTCGAGTTCGGGCGTCGTCACGCCGTACTTCGCGATGAACGCCTTGCTGCCCTCGTAGTCGCCCCGCGCCTGGATCGAGCAGATGTCGTGGACCAGGCCGGCGATGGCCGTCTCGAACACCGGTACGTCCATGCGGAAGCGCCCGGTCGCGGCGTCGTACTTGATGGCGCCCTTCTCGACCAGGTAGTTGTACTGGATCGCGTTCGCCTTGCCGTGCGCCTCGCCGATGCCGAACCGCACCGAGCGGAAGATGCCCGCCAGGTACGTGGCCGACTGCTGGCGGAAAATGGCCTCGGGGAAGCCGCCCTTGCCCGCGCGCGCCAGGACGAAGATGTCCCACTCGCCCATGGCGTCGGCCTTGGCCTCCTCCAGGGTCGAGAAGGTGTCCTTCAGTTCGAGACGCACCTCGGTCTCGCGGCCGTCCTTGACGATCTTGCCGGGGCCCAGCCCGTGGCTCATCTCGTGCCACAGCGTGTGCAGGAAGAACGACTCGGCCGTCAGGTCGGCCAGCTGGTCGTCGGCGACGACCACCTTGGCGATCGGCACGAGGATCTGGTCGAACTTCGCGTTCATGACGTTCCGCAGCATGACCTTCTTGCTGCCCTTCGCCTCGCGCACGCGCTCGTCGTTGGGCAGGTTGAAGGCGATCGTCTGCACACCCGCGCGCGTGTCGCCGGCCGAGTAGGCCTCGTCCACGACGCAGATCGGCGAGTCGGAACCGCGGTTCGGGTTCTTGTCCGCCTCGGCGATCGGCAGCTGCGACTCGAGCCACGGCAGTTCGTGCTTGAACTTCGCCAGGCGCTGGCTCTCGACCGGGTCGGTCACGGTCACGAACGCCTCGAACGAGGCCTTGTAGCCGAACAGGCCGTCCTCGTACGTCTCGTACGGGCCGACGGTGATCTCGACGGCGCTGTCGAGGTCCATCCACAGCATGTCCGAGGCGTAGTAGTCGTCGGTGAGGAATGCGTCGGCGCGCGACGCGAGGAACGCCTTCAGGCTGGCGTTCTTCGTCAGCGCGGCGGCCTCGCGCATCAGCGTCGCGGCCTGCTGCAATGCGGCGCCGTAGTACTGCGAGTAGGGCACGGCCACGAGCTTCCCCGCGGCGTCGCGCCGCACGACGGTGAACTCGGTATTCATGCCGTTGCCCGGGTCCTGGATGAACGCCTTCTCGTCGGCGGTCAGGTCGCGCGGGTAGAAGTTGGCGCCGGCCGGGTGCTCCCAGGAGCCGAAAAACGGCGTCAATTCAAAACGACGATCCCAGGGCCCGCGGTTGATGGCCAGGTAGCGGCGCGCCGCCTCGCGGTTGCCCTCGGGCAGGTCGGCGATGCGCGCGGCCAGTTCGTCGTGGCACGGAGTAGCCTGCAGCGTGAACAGGCCGTCCATGATGCGCGCAACCTCGACGAGTTTTGCCAGCACGGCCTGCTCGCCTGCATCCAGGTGCGCGATGGACGGGTCCAGCGTCGTGGGCACGAAAGCCGCGACGCGCGCGTCCAGGTCCGGGACGGCCTTCAGCGGCCCCTGCCCGACCCAGCCGCAGTCACCCTCGACGAACGCCTGCTTGTCGTTCATGGCAGCCTCACTCGTCGGACAGAGCCACAGCCCGGCTGCCAGCGTCGCCGCCAGCGCCAGGGCCACCGCCGGGAAGGCGCCCAGGCGCCGCCCGGAAAACCGGTCGATGTTCATGGGTCCTGCTCCTTAGCGAAGGGGCGACGACCGAACCGGGGAGCCGTCGGTGCGCGGCAACAAAAAACCGCGACCGGTGGCCGCGGTTGACAGATGGCGGGAGCGACGAGACTCGAACTCGCGACCTCCGGCTTGACAGGCCGGCGTTCTAACCAACTGAACTACGCCCCCGCCTTGGGATTCAGCGAGCCGGCAATATAGTCGCGGCCCGCCCATCCGTCAAAGATTTTGTGCCGGCCCGGCGGAATCCGGCGCCAGGTCCGCGACATCACAGTCGTAAACCTGTCCGATGGCCCAACCTATTCCCAGCCAATCCCTTAGATCGTCGGCCAGACTCGGGTGCCCCATCGCCACGGCGATCCCCGCCGCCGGCGCCGCCCGGCCGCGCAGCGCCCCGACCGGCAGCGGGCGATGCGAGGTGACCAGGAGGCGAGGGCCGATCGTCCCGCTGCCGGCAGGCCCCACGCGACGCACGCCCGCGAACAGTCCGGCGAGCCTCGCGGCGAACACGGCGCCGCCGCGCTGGTCGGCCGCGCCCCAGCGGTCGCCCGCGGTCAGGTCGAGCCAGTCCACCTCGTCCGCCCGGTCCGCCCAGCCGGCGGCTGCGGCCTCCCAGAGCCTCGCCCTCGCGGCGCGCCAGGCAGTCGGTTCGTCCGCCAGGCCATCCACCACGGGCACGCCAGGCGCCGCCACAGCCACCTGGGGCGCAACCGCCCCCGCCGGCAACGGCAGCGCGCCCCACGGGATGCCCCGGATGAGCAGCAGCGCGCAGCCCGCGTCGCGCAGGCGCAGCAGCCAGGCTGCCGGCAGCACGCCCGGGTCGACCAGCCCGCCCGCCAGGTCGTCCGGCGCCGGCACGCCGGCCGCGAGCATCGGCGCCCGCAGCGCGCCCATCGTCACGTCGTCGGCCACCAGCAGGGGCGCCGGGCCGCCGGTTGCGCCCAGCCGCGCGCGCGTCGCCGCCAGGTAGCCCGCATCCAGCGTCGCCAACCGCGGTCGCCCTGCGGCATCAGCCGCGACCGGCAGGTGCCCCACCATCACCGCGTCCGCGCCCGCGGCCAGGCCCGCCGCGAACGGCAAGTCACAGCCGGCGACGAGGTGCTCCTCGAGCGCGAGGTGGGAGTCGGTCGCCGTGCCGCCGTGGCCCGGCCAGTGCTTCACGCAGACCTTCAACCCCGCCTCGCGGTAGCCGCGCACCGCCGCCGCCACGTGGCGCGCCACCAGCGCGGCATCGCCGCCGAACGCGCGCGCGCCGATCACCGGGTTGCGCGGGTGCTCCAGGACATCGGCCACCGGGCCCAGCACGCGCGTGACGCCGAGCGCCGCCAGCCGGCGCCCGCTCTCCCGGCACACCGACTGCGTGAGCGCCGTGTCGTCCAGCACGCCCAGCGCCCACGCCGCCGGCGGCCGTCCCGCCGCCGCGACCATCTGCGCCACCGGGCCGCCCTCGTGGTCGACCATGACCTCCAGCCCGGGCACGGCCGCGCGCAGGCGCGCGCACAGCGAAGCCGCCTGCGCCGGCCCGGTCACGTTCCGCCCGAACAGGATGACGCCCGCCGGCCGCCACGCCGCCAGCCAGGCCCACTCCGCCGCCATCGGCTCGGGACCCGCCAGCCCGACCACCAGGCAGGCCGCCAGGCCGCGGTCCCCGCTGTCCTTTGGACGCGCGCTCATCGCTCCTGCCTCGTCACCGCGTCCAGCGTCGCCCCCGGGTAGTAGTGCGCCAGGATGTCGCGCCACGACTGGCCCGCAGCGGCCATTCCCAGCGCTCCGGTCTGGCACAGCCCGATGCCGTGGCCGAACCCGCGCCCACGCACCGAGATCTCGCTCAATCGCTCGTCGTCGCGCACGACTTCCAGCTCGAACAGCGCGCTGCGCAGGATGGCCGGGTTGCCGCCGGCCGGCGTGAGCACCCAGCGCACGCGGTCGCCGCGCACGTGGTACGTCCCCGATTCCATCACGATGGCGAGCTCGGAGACGCGCCCGCTCGGCGTGCGATGCTTGATGGCGATCTCGCGCAGCGCGCCGGGATTGCCCGCGCTGCCGCCGCGCGACGGCGTGTACGATACGCCGCCCCACGCGCCGCCGCCCTGGGCCATGTAGTCCACGTAGTCCGGCAGCGTGCGCTGCAGGAGGCGCTCGAGCGCCTTCGCGCTCCACGTCTCGCGCCAGTTGTAGTAGGGGGATCCGGAACACCAGGCATTGCCGCCGCGCGACGACTTGTCGGCGGCCTGGCGCAGGTAGGGCAGGTCGGGCTTCGGCCACACCTCGGACACGGCGCAGCTGCTGCCGCCGCAGCAGGCGCTGTAGTAGGCCTCGATCTCGCGCCCGGCGTGCCGCAGCACCAGCGGCGCCGTCGCGGCGATGGCCTCGTTGCAGCGCGCGTCCTCGCCGGTGGCGCCCTTGTACACCTGGTCCATCACCGTGGCGAAGAGATCGAAACCGCGCGCCTGGCGCGAGCCGATGCGCGCCACCGTGTACGTGCGCGCGGCCACTGCCTGCGCGCAGAGCGCAGCGAACTTCGTCGCGTCGTGCCGCCCGATCTCCCACGGCACGACGCCCTTGAGGTAGTCCTCCAGCTCGACGTTGTTCACCAGCGTCAGCCCGTGCCCATGCGGCGTGGCGATGACCAGGAATTCGCCGCGGTACGAGCCGCCGGGCGCGCTGACCAGGAACCCGGGGTCGACGGGCTGCAGCGCCACCGAGCGCACACGCCCCGATTCGGCGCCCGCCTCCCAGGCCACCTCGTCGCCCGCCAGGCGGCAGGTCAACGGCTCACCGGCCTCCAGCGCGACCAGCGTGTGGCCGGAGTCGGCGTCGCGCACCCAGGCCGCGCCCTCGGCGCGGAGTTCCAGTTCCGGCCGGTCCTCGAGCAGGCCCACGCCCAGCAGCCGCAGCGGCTCGGCTGGCTCCAGCCACGGGATGGGCGGCGCCACCGGATGCGCCGGGAGCTCCGCCACGGTCGCCGGCGCCGGCGCCGCGTCCACGGGAGCCTCGACGCCCGGCCGTGGCCGCGGCGACGTCACGACCGCCGGCAGCCGCTTGGGGCCGCCGCAACCGCCTGCCGCCAGCCACACGGCCGCCGCCAGCAGGGCAGCGCACGTCGCCCGCCGCGCGGGGTGTGAGCTCCGTCCCATCCCCATCCTTCCGGGGCCGTCGCCGCGCCCGCGCGCGGCCACCGCCTCAGCGCATGATCACCAGGCGCTGCACGTCGCTGTGCACCGGCCCCTGCGGCCCCGCGATCTCCACACGATACAGGTACGTGCCGTTGGCGAGTTCGTCGCCGCGCGCGTCGCGGCCGTCCCAGTCGACGACGACTCCCCGTTCAGAGCCGCCCCCGGCCGTGAACGGGAGCCTGGCCACGGTGCTGCCCGCAACCGACCACAGGCTGATGCTGCCCTCGCCCGCCTGCTCGGTCTCGATCACGAACCGCGTGTCCTCGGCCATCGGGTTCGGGTAGTTGAGCACCCGGCCGATGCCCACAACACCGCCGTTGTCCGGCGCCGCCTGCAGCACGATCTCGGTCCTCTGCCCGTCGATGGTCAGCGCCACGCTGTGTCCGGCGGCGCTCGCCGCGGCATCCGCGGTGGCGGTGAAGTCGACCGTCAGCGCACGACCCTTGTCCAGGCCGAAACTGATATTGGCAAGGCTGAGCGTCGCGCTGGTCAGCGTCTTCTCCATGGCGGCCGTGATCCACGCCGCGCTGGTCACCGTGCCGTGGAAACTCACCGGCACGCCGGTCACGAAGGTGAACGCCGTCGGATCAAGCACCTGGCCGTCGGCCGTCAGCACGGTCGTCTGCGGCATGCCCAGCGCCAGTTCCCAGTGGCGATCGCCCGGCAGGGCCGCGCCCGTGTCGTAGACCTTGACGGTCAGCGTGTGGTCGTACGGCCGCACCGGCACCGTCAACGCGTAGTCGGCGCGCTGCGTCGTGCGCGCGCCGGCCGGCAGCGTCTCGACCGCGACCTGCGACGTCACGTCGTTGCCCTGGTCGTCCACCACCACGAGTCGGTCGATGCCGGCCTCGTCGCGCGCCGCGATCGACAGCGTGCGCACGTTCGTGTCGTCCAGCGCCGCCAGGTCCACCGCGCCGCTGACCGGTTCGTCGGCTGTCCCGTGCAGCGTGGCCTCGACCAGGGGCTCGCCCCCGTCGAGCGTCAGCAGGGGATCGCCCAGCAGGACGTACTGCGCGAGCATGTCGGGGAACGGGTAATATGTCGCGCGATCGGCGGCGACATCCGCCTCGGCCGCCCACAGGATCTCGCCGAGCACCCACCGGCTGCGCCCGGGCGCGCTGCCCCCGGGGCCGCTGGTCGCCGGCGCCGGCGGCAGGCTGCACCACCGGCGGAAGATGTACTCGCCGAACAGGCGGTTGGCGGTGATGAACTCGTAGCCGCTGCTCGCGTACACGCCCGAGGCGCCGGCCGCGGACCTCAGCAGCATCTTCTCGCCGATGCTGCGCTCCTGCGGCACCTGGTCGCTCTTGACCGGGTTCTGCGCCCAGTCGGCGATGTGGCAGCCCAGCCCGATGAAGAACCACGGCCGCCCCGTGTTGGCCAGCAGCGCAACGTCGGTGCGCTGGTTCGGGATCGTCGGCATGTCCTGCATCCAGTACTCCGACGACAGCACGTACTGGTTGGCATGCCCCTGGTAATTGGCGACGAGCCCGCCCGCATTGAGCGCCGCCATCAGCGCGCTGTTGGGCGCGGTCGCCGTGTACAGGCGCACGGCGTTGAGGGGCCGATCGGCCGGCGTCGGCGGCGGCCCCGTGTACGGGAACTGCACATCAAGCAGCGCCTTCAGCGAGACCAGGTTGCTCTCCAGCGGCACGCCCGCGCGCGCGGCCCAGGCCGTGGACATCGAGTCGCGCTCGCCGGCCAGGAAATCGGTCTCGCCGTACTGGTACGTCAGGTACAGGAACGCCTCGGCGCCGTACCCGTTCGACCACTCGTCGTCGGCGGCGAAGATGCCCCGCCGCCGCCAATCCTGCCCCGCCTGCGGCGTCTCCACCGTGATGATCTTGTCGATCATCGCATCCAGTTCCTCGACGCTGTTGCAGGGCAGGCGCCCGGCCAGCATGTCGAACGGCGCGGCGATCGACGCCGGGAAGTCCTCCTGCGGGTAGTTCTGGCCGTAGAGCAGCGAGGCGTACCATTTGTCGCTGGCCATCAACTCCGGCTCGTAGGACAGCACGTGCTGCGTGTGGTAATGCGTGGGCACCCAGTCGGTGGCCCAGCTGTTGGCCGCCGAGAGCACACGCTTGCCCAGCGCGTTCTCGTTCGCGTCGCCGACGATCACGAGGGCCCAACTCTCCCACGCCGTCAGCGCGTGGTCGCAGAAGCGCTTGACCGCCCACGGGTCGCGCAGGCCGCCGCTGTACCAGTCGTAGAGGTCCTCGACATCGACGACGTGCACCTTCAGCGTGCCGCCCGAGCGCGCCACCCGGTGCTGCACCCAGCGATCGAGCGCCGCGCGGAACGCCTTGTGTGTGACGACGACCAGGTCGGGGTTGCCCCCGGCCAGCTGGGTCGGGTCGGTCGGGTCGCCGGCCACGGTCGACTTCACGTAGTTGAACTCGGTCACGCCCGTCGTGCCGGCGTTGCCCAGCGCATGGAACACGCGGCGCGTGCCCGACTGCGTCGGCATCACCGAGAGCTTCCACCCGGCGCCGTCGGCCACGACGTTGGCCGGCTGCAGGGTCACCAGCACCGGCGCGCGCGGGTCGGTCACCTCGAGCAGGCCGATGTCGGCGGTGGTGAAGCCTGTCACCTCGATGGGCCGGTCGCCGGCGACATCGCCGCCGTGGAAACGCAGTTCGTTGCCGACGGCCGCGTAGAGCGCATCGTAGGCGATCTCGACCCAGTTCAGGTAGGCGAACAGGAACGGCGTCGCCCCGGCGCCCCGCGACATGCGCAGCTTCGTGGTGACGCCGTCGATGGCCGCGGGCTGCACCGTGTAGCTGCGCACCATGGTCTGCGAGGTGGCGAGGCTGTAGTCCTCCAGCAAGGTCACGTTCGACGTGTCGGTCACAAGCTCGAACCGCAGGGGTCTCGGCACGCCGTTGAAGCCGGCGACGGCCACGTCCAGGTCGACGGCCGAACCGGCCGGGTCCGGCCGCCAGAACGGGCTGACGACGATGGAGGCTTCCGCATCCGTGTGCAGGTTCAGGTACATGCGGTCGGTGGTCGTCGTCGGCAGGTTCTCGCGGTAGGCCGCCTGTTCCTCGAGGTGCGCCGTGTGGCGGAAGTTCGCCAGCGGCGTCCCGGCCGCGGCCGGCAACGTTGTCGTGGCCATGCGCGCCCAGTTGCCGCCGGCCGCCGGCGTCGCGCAGGCCAGCCAGTAGACATTCGCCTCGTTGTTCATCTCGAAGGCGTCGCCGCAACCCGGGATCATCTCCGGCCCGGCCCCCGCATCGCCGATGTAGCTGCCGTCGTCGCGCAGGCGCAGGCCGTAGAAGATGAAGAAATCGTTGCCGTCGAACGCGTCGCCCGCGCCCACCATGTGGATGGGCACCTCGACCTCGATGTACGGCGCGCCGGCGCCGTCGTCCAGCCGCTTCACGTAGCGCCGCTGGTAGAGACGGATCTGGCTCTCCTGGATGGGGACATCGGGGATCAGCCCGCGCTGGCGCAGGCGGGCGTAACTGACGCGCACCGGGCCGGTGCGCGAGACGGCCAGCCGCGCCTCCGGTCCCAGCAGCGTGGCCGCCTTGCTCGCAGGCACGGCCGACAGGCCGATCGCGTCCGCGGCGGCGGCGCCCGACACCTGACCCTCGGTGGGGAGCATCGACAGCAACCCGCCGTTGAGGAACGCCGCCGCGAAGCGCGCGTCGTTCGTCCCCCGCGTCATGCGGGCGTTGGCTGCGGGCGGGGCAGCCTTCGCGACGTCGGGCACGAACACGATCTCCCAGCGGCCGCCGGACAGCGTCTGCTGCGCGGTGCCGTCGGCGTCGAAACGGACCGGCACCACGCGGCAGGCCGCCACGCGCCGCCCGCGCCACCACACCGGCTCGCCCACGTTCACGGCGGATCCGGCGTAGCCCTTGGCCGCGTCACCGAGGCCCGGCAGCGCCTCCAGGCCGTCCGGCAGCGCTGCGCCCGGTTCCAGCAGCATCTCGCGCAGTTCATCCGGCTGGTCACCGGTTCCGCGGACCCGGACCGGCATCGTTTCGCAGGCGAGTTTCCGCCCGTCAGCCGGCTGCCAGGTCTCGCCGAGTACCTTCAGAGCCGGTCGCGTGCCGGGCGGCACCACGATCCAGGCGCCGCCCGAGGGCACGCGCGGCGCTCCCGGCGCCCCGGCGGTCGTGAACCCGTCGATGGCCAGCGCCCAGCGCGCCTGGCCGTCCGGGCCCGCATAGGCTTCGGTCCACGCCGGCTGCAGACCGTCCAGCGACAGGCTCAGGCCGCTGGCCGAACTCGCGGTGACCTGCAGGCGCGGCAACGCGCCGGTGGCCGGCGCGACATCCGCGGCCCGACAGGGTCCGGCAGCCAGGGTTCCCTGGACCAGGATTCCCAGGGCCAGGCACACGAACGACGCGCCAAAGGTGCGCCCTGACAGGATGCATCGCGCAACACGGCCCATGAAGGACTCCCGGGGTTGTGACAGAACTGTCGATCAGGGGCGGGCTTGGCCCGGCAGGCATGCCCAGAGTATAGAGACGTTCGGCGGGGCGGTCAATAGCGCGTGGCCGGGGCCATGAAAGCGGCCGCCCCCGTTGCCGGGGGCGGCCAGGATTCCGCGGCGATTTGCGTTCACCGCGTCGTCACTTTACAAATCAGCGGAACAGGGCCTTAACGGCGCCGAACGACACATCCTCGTCCGCAGTGACCGTTCCGCCGATCGAAAACACCGGCAGCGCAAAATTGCCGGACGTCGGCAGGCACGACTGCAACAACGGGGTGCTGGTCGGGATGTCGATCGCCATGAAGCCGCCGGGCACCGACGGGATCGTGCCGGGGCCCATGTACATGTTCCACGGGCTACCGGAGGAGGCCGGCGCCGACAGCATGCAATTCCAAGTTGCGAGGAGGCAGAGTCCGTTCGTGGGGGGCATCGGGGACGCCAGTCCGACTGCATAGCCGTTCGCGGCAGCATCGACGTCCAAGGCGCCGGAACCGTTCAGCGTCTCGGTCAGGCGAAACCAGGCAGGACCGGTGACCGTGACCGTGCATTCGTAAGCATCGACCGCGGCGGACGACCCGTCCTCTGCCGTCGGATTGCAGAGCACCATGTACACGTTGAAACCCGTAAACGGGACCATGGACGGCAGGCTCACGCCGTCGGCCGTCGCGGTGGTGTAGAAGCCGATACGATTGTTCCACACCGCCGGATCAGGCGTGTTGGCGAAGCCGGCACTCGGAGCCAGCAGAGAGATCGCAGCGAGCGCGCACACAGCAAAGAGCAGTTTCTTCATCTTAGGATTCCCCTTTCTCGGAAATCTCACCCAACCCTGCAGGGCCTCTGGGTGTTGCGGGCATCCGTCCGCACCCAGGTTGCGGCTCCGCCAAGCACGTACCGTGCCGTTCAGGACCGATCCTGTTCCTACGGGCCGCAGGCCAAGCCCGGGCGACCTCGCACGGGCGCAACATATCAAGCGATTTCCGAAGCGACAAGTGAAGATTTTGACCTCAATTGCCACTTGGGGCCCGCTGCCGCCGACACCGGTCCGGTGGGGCCGGGAGGTGTCGGGGGGTGAATATCGATACCTCAAACGGGCGTGTCAAGCGTTCGCCGCGACGGCGCCCGAACCACGGGGCAGGATCTGCCGCGCCGGAACTGAGCAACCGGCAAAAAAAAGCCCGGCCGGATAACCGGCCGGGCTCCCTCAGCGGCCAAGGCCGCCGAATCTGAACCAGTCCTAACGGAACAGGCTCTTGACGTTGCCGAACGAGGTAGCCTCGTCAGCCACGACGCAGTTGGCATTGTTGACGGTCGCCACCGGCAGCAGGACGCTACCGGAAGCAACGCCGCAACGACGCAGGGTGCCGTCGCCCGTGACAACCGGCAGACCACCGGTCATCGAGGGGATGGAAGCCTTGTCGATCCTGAACGCCATGTCGCCGGGGCCCGTCATCATGTAGCTCCAGGTCACCAGGGTGAGGCCACCGTTGGCAACCGGGTAGTTCGCAGCGGCGCCCACGGCAAAGCCGTTCGGCGACGCGTCGACGTCCAGCGCGCCCGTGCCCGCCAGGGTCGTCGACAGAGCGAAGTTCGGAGCGGTACCCGACGCGACAACCGTGCACTCGAAACCGTTCGTGGGGCCGGCCGGGTTCATCAGAACCAGGTAGACGTTGAACGGCTGGTACAGGCCGCCGGTGAAACAATTGTTGCTGTTGCCAGCATCGAAGTAGACACCGAACGAGTCGGTATCCGAATCGTGAACAGCAAACGCCGCCGTAGCCATGAGGCTGACGATCAGCAGTGCTACCAACTTCTTCATTGTGGTTGTCTCCTCAAACCGCAGGAGTTGTGTCACGTCAGACCGCTGTGCATCAAAATCGGGCGATCTTAACACATGGCCCTGCCGCCTGCATCAGCAGGGCCATTTGGTTCAGTTGTCCGCAGGTCGCCTTTCGGTTTCCTGTTCCGGTCCGGGACCGGTTGGTCCACTTCACCAGGCCAGCGGTGCCGTTGCTAACAGTCGGCTACGGGCAAACCGCGCCCACGCCCGAGGCCAGGCGGGGGATATCGGACACGTTCACGACGCCATCGAACAGCAGGTCCGACCGGAAGGTCGTCGAGCCGTAATCGGCGGCGAACAGCGGAATGTCCGACAGATTGGCAACGCCGTCACCGTTGATGTCGGCGCTGTTGTGGCGCAGATTCAGACCGGCATTGCTGGTCAGGGCCGCACCGTTGATGACAACCAGGGTGTTGGACGTCGACCAGCCACCAGCGCGCAGCGGGGCGGCCCAGCTGGTCACGCCCGCGTTGCTGGTGTTCACGTCGGCAGTCGTGCCACCGGTGCAGGCAATGAAATTGCCCGTGCCGGCAACGACGGCCTTCTGCAGCCACATGTCAGCAGCCGAGAAGTTCGCCACAGCAACGCCGCCGCCATCGAGGACGGTCAGGGTGATCGTCGCGTTCACGACACCGCTGGTCGCACGAGCCTGGGCAAAGGTCGCGCCAAGGCCGTTCGGCAGGTTGTACATGACCGGACTCACACCAGCGCCGGCCGCGGTGCTCGCGGTCGAGAGCTGCAGATCCGGGACACCAGCGACAGCAAACGTAGCCGCGCCGATGACCAGAGCGATCGAGAAGACTCCCGTGAGTTTCCTAAGAACCATTAGGACACCTCCAAATAAGGCAAGTTCCTGCGAGGGTGGCTAGCCCAGGCGCACACTTTGACAACTGCGTTGAACTCTCCTTCCCACTTGCGTGTCCATCACTTGACCCGATGAGATTACCACGGGGGCTGAAAGCGCGCAAGCGATTATTTTCTGCTCTACTATGGAAAATTGACCAATCACTGGAAAACCGCCGGCGGGGGGCCGTGGATCATGCACGATGTAACATGTTGAAATAATAAAAGATATGCCCAACGACACTCTGGCGCCGGCAGGGGTTCCACCCCCGGTCCACTGGGGATCCATAAAAAAGAAGTCTATTTTAACCCGAGATCGGACCCGCCAGGAGGGTTTGGTGGGCGAAACAGGACTCGAACCTGTGACTTCCTGCGTGTAAAGCAGGCGTTCTAACCAACTGAACTATTCGCCCACGTTTCGACGGAAGGAACGCCAGAGAAAGAACGGCAGCAGGACGCAGTAGCCGGTCACCAGCAGGATCGGCCCCAGCGACAGGCTGCGGAAATACAGCAGCACGAAACCCAGCGCGATCGCGGCCAGCGCCGCCCACAGCAACCAGAACCTGCGCAGGATGTCCATCAGCGTTCCTTTCCACCGGCGGCAGCCGTGACGGCGCTTCACGCGCCGCACCGGGACGCAAGATAGCGCGGCCGACCCGGCATCGTCAAATAACCTGCGAAGCGGCCCCCGGCCGCCGCGCACCCCGGCAGGGGTCAGCGGCGCGAAATGGCCGTCGCCTCCCGCCGTGCGTGATAACGCTGCACCGCAGCGTCATGCTCGGCCGCCGTCAGGCTGAACACGTGGCCACCGGTCCCGTCGGCGACGAAGAACATCGCACGGCAGGCGGGATCCGGGCGCGCCGCCGCCTGCAACGACGCCAGGCCGGGGCTGCCGATCGGTCCGGGCGGCAACCCTGTTGTGCGGTAGGTGTTCCACGCCGAGGGGCATTCCAGGTCCCGGAACAGCAACCGCTGCCCCTTCTTACCCAGCGCGTAGGCCACGGTCGGATCGGCCGCCAGGCTCCAGCCCAGGCGCAGCCGGTTCAGGTAGACCGCCGAGACACGCGCGCGCTCGTCCTGCCGGCCGGTTTCCGCCTCGATGATCGACGCGAGGGTCAGCAGTTCGTGCGCCGACAAGCCCGCCGCCGCCGGCGAGCGCGGGCCCTTCAGCACCGAGTCCAGTCGTTCGAACTGGGCGTCGACCAGGCGACGAGCCGCCTGAGCGGGCTCGGTGTCCTCGTCGAAGAAATACGTGTCGGGAGCCAGGTAACCCTCGCAACTTGGGATCGTGTGGCCGGCCAGCACGGCCTCGGACACCAGACCGCTTTCGAGGCGGGCAAAGGCAGCCGCGCCGGCGCGGTCGCCGCGGTCGCGCCACACCTGGCCCACCGCGCGGTTGGCTGCGTCCAGGAACGCCACCTCGTCGACGTGCAGGGCCCCGGCCAGCAGCCGCGCCGTCTGGCCGGCGTCCAGTCCTTCGGGGATCGTCACGCGCACCGGCGGCAGGCCCGGCTTCGTGAACAGTGACAGCAGGTCGCGCACCGGCAGGCCCGGCGCCACGTTGAACAGCCCCACCTGCAGCCGGCCGCTCTGGCCGCCCAGGCGGGCGCCGACCACCAGCACCGACGGGTGCCGGAGGAGCCCGCGCGCCGACAACGTGTCCGCCAGCGCCACCATCGACATGCCCGAGTGCACCCGCACCCGCTGGGAAACATAGCGCGGGCCCACCGGCCAGCGCTGGTTCCACTGCTGCCACGACCAGCCGAGGGCTGCCGAGAGCAACAGCAGCGCGCAGCCGCCGGCCACCAGGAAGCGCTTCACGCGGCGCCCCCGTCGTCCCCGGGACCGGCCTCGCGGGCCGCATCGGCCGCGCGGACCAGGTCGGCCTTCCGGCGATCGAGCCACCCCTGCAGGATCAACTCGGCGGCGACCGCATCCCGCTCGCCCTTCGCGCGATCGACCTTGCCCCGGCCGCTGCGCGGCGCCAGGAAGCGGTCGGCCTCCTGGCTCGTGTAGCGCTCGTCCCACATCTGCACCGGTACCGGCAGCACCTCGGCCAGGCGGTCGGCGAAACGGCGCGCCCGCACCGCGGACTCGCCCTCCCGCCCGTCGGCGGTCAGGGGCAGGCCGACGATCACGGCCTCGGCTCCGCGCTCGGCGACCAGCCGCGCCAGCAGATCGAGCAGCGAGCCGTCACGTCCTTCGACATGGGTTTCCAGCGCGAACGCAAACGCCGCGTCGGGATCGCTGACGGCGATCCCGACGCGGCGCGTGCCGTGGTCGATGCCCAGGAACACGGGCACCGGGTCACTCAGGGTCGGCTTCGGGGCCGAGCAGCTTGACGAGGCGGATAAGGAAACGGCCATCGGCGTAGCGGCTGAATTCCAGTTCGTCGGTGAACTCGCGCATGATCAGGATGCCGCGGCCGCGCTGGCGCATCAGGTCCTCGCTCGGCATCCAGGCCACGTGGTCGAAACCGGGGCCCTGGTCCAGGACCGTGACCGTGATGCGGTCGTCGTCCAGGTCGAACCAGATCTCGATGCAGAGGCCCGCCGCGAGGTGGTTGCCGTGCTCCATGGCATTGGTGCAGGCTTCGATGATCGCGGTGCCGAGTTCCTCGAGCCCCCGCCGGCTGAAGCCCCGCTCGCCGCCGATCTCGAGCAGCACCACGTCAGGCACGCCGAGGTACTCCATGCGGCTGGGCAGCCGCAGTTCGACACGCGTGCTCATGCCGCACCTCCCGTCCCGCACTTCACGAGAAACTCCTGACGGCTTCGTCCTCGTCGTGGAAGGAAGCGAAGACGGTGTAGAGCTTGGACACGACGAAGATGTTCTCGATACGGTCTGACACGTTCAACAGTTTCAACTCGCCGCCACTCTTCTTCAGGGTGGTGTAGCCCGAGATCAGGATGCCCAGGCCGGTGCTGTTGACCCAGCTGACCCGCTCCATGTCGACGATGACGTTGCGACAGTCCTCGTGGATGAGGGTCTTGAGCGTCTCGTCAAAGGCTTCTGCGTCAGGGCCACCCATGAGCTTGCCGCTCATCTCCAGGATGGCCACCCCGTCCCGCTTGCGTTCCCTGATCTTCAACGGCAGCGACCACCTTGCTGGAAATTGCGCGAAACGGCGGGCCGCCGTGATCCCGCCGTCGACGGGCACAGGATAGGACACCCGCGGACCCCTGTCCAGAAATCAGCCCGCGGCGGGCGCCGCGGCGCCGGGGGCCCGCAGGGCGGCCAGGACGGTCTCGAAATCACGCGGCAGGGGCGCCGAGAAGGACATGGCTTCGCCGGTTATCGGGTGGCGGAGGTGCAGCTCCGCCGCGTGCAGCATCTGCCGGCGGGCCAGACGGACCATCTTCTCGGCCAGCCGCCGGTCGGGACCGTGGACGCCGCGCGCGCGGCCATCGTCCCCGTACAGGGGATCCCCCACGACCGGATGGCCGCGGTGGGCGAAATGGACGCGGATCTGGTGGGTGCGGCCCGAGGCCAGTTCGACCCGGCAGTACTGGGCGAAGTCGTAGTCCTCCAGGACACGGTAGCGCGTCAGGGCGGCACGGCCCCCGGGCACGACGGCCATGCGCTGGCGCCGCTTCGGGTCGCGGGCGATCGGCCCCTCGAGTTCACCCTCGTCCTCGGCCCAGCGCCCCCAGCTGAGCGCCAGGTAGACACGGCCAAGGCTGCGGTCGGCCAGCTGCGCGGCCAGCCGGCGATGCGAGACGTCGTCCAGCGCGGCCACCAGGAGGCCGCTGGTGTCGCGGTCGAGCCGGTGCACGATGCCCGGCCGCAGCGGGTCGCCGCCCGCCGTGATCGGCCCCTGCCGGTGCAGGAGCGCGTTGACCAGCGTGCCGTCGGGGTGGCCCACCGCCGGGTGCACGACCAGGCCGACCGGCTTGTTGACCACGATCAGGTGCTCGTCCTCGTAGATGATGTCCAGGCTGATGTCCTGCGGCACGGCGCTGAGCGCCGTGCGCACCGACGGCGTGAAGGCCACCTGCTGCCCGGACTTCAGGCGGAACGAGGCGGGACGCACGCGATCGTCCACGAGCACCGCGCCGGGCGTGTCGAGGTCCGCGCGCACGCGGCTGCGCGACAGGTCGGGGCACGCCGCGGCCAGGAACACGTCCAGGCGCGCCCCGTCGTCGACGGGCCCCACGACGAAGACGCGCGGCCCGGTATTCTTTTCAGGCATCATCAGGCCGATCTGCGGGCGGGTCCGCGCTGGGTGCGGCGGCGGTGGCGGCGGTGGCGGGCTTGCCCTCGCGCATCAGGCTCAGGAACAGCACGACGCCGCCCAGGCTGACTCCGATATCCGCCACGTTGAACGTGTAGAAGCGATGCGTCCCGATGCCCACGTCGATGAAGTCGACGACCAGGCCGCCGTAGAAGACACGGTCGACCAGGTTGCCGAGGGCGCCGCCGAAGATGGCGGCCATCGCGCCGAGCCGGAGCGGATTCCGCGGCTTGCTGGTCACGTAGAGCCAGGCCAGGAACACGGACGCGGCGGCGCTGATCACGACCAGGGCCCAGCGTCCCACCGGGAACAGGCCCATCGCCGAACCGGGATTGCGCACGTAGATGAAGCGGGCGAAGTCGCCGATGAAATCGATGCGTCCCTGCAGCGCGGCAATGTTCGCCAGCACCAGCCGCTTGGTGACGAGATCGACGACAAGGACGAGCGGCGCCCAGAACCAGGGCCGCCACAGGCGGGAAGGCATCAGGCTTCCTCCGCCTCTTCCTTCTCCTTGCACTCGATGCACAGGCGGGTGTACGGCAGGCGCTTGAGGCGCTCGGGCGCGATCGCCTTGTTGCACTCGAGGCACTTGCCGTAGGTGCCGTCCTCGATGCGGCGCAGCGCCTCTTCGATGCTGTACAGGTAACGCCCCTCGGCGTTCGCGAACTTGATGGTCGTCTCGTAGAGGAACTCGTCGGAGCCCTGGTCGGCCATGTGGTTCGAGTGGGCCTTGCCCGTCTCGAGACCCGACAGCTCGTTATGCTTGATGACCTTCTCGTGCTGGGCCAGCGACTGCATCACGCGCTCCTTCTCGTCCAGGAGCAGCTTTCGGAATCGCTGGAGATCAGTCTTTCGCATGGGCTTCCTCCCGAGTCGCCTGTCACCCGACCTGGCCCTACGCCCGGTCCAGGGCGATGTCGACCTCGTTCTCGTCCAGTTTCAGCGTTTCTTTATAAGGCAATTCGCGCGTCGAAGCAACGGTCACGGCGAGGGTCTCGGCCATGATCCGGGCCGCATGCCGGCCGACGGCGGCCATGACCGCCTCCGGGCCGCTGACGGCCAGTTCGATCCGGTCGGAAACAGCCAGCCCGCTGGTCTTCCGCAGGTTCTGCACCTTGTTGATGATCTCCCGGCACAGGCCCTCGGCCCGCAGGTCGTCCGTCAGGGTGGTGTCCAGGGCCACGGTCAGGCCCGACCCGGCCGTCGCGGCATAGGGCGGCACGCCCTCCTCCGCGACCAGGACCTCCTCGAAGGTGAACTCGGCCGGCTCCCCGGCCACGTCCAGGGTCACCCGGCCCTCGGCCCTGAGCCCCATGATGGCGGCCGGCGTCATCGCCGCGATGGCGGCCGCGGCGGCCGGGGCCTGCTTGCCGAACCGGGGCCCGAGCGCCCGGAAGTTGGCCTTCGCCGACAGCAGCACCACACTTCTCGGATCTTCGACCAGGGCCAGTTCCTTGACGTTCAGTTCCTCGCGGACGTAGCCGCCCAGCAGGGGATCGGCCACCAGGGCCGTGGCGCGACCGTCGTCGCTGTGCAGGAGCAGGCGGCCCAGCGGCTGGCGCGTCTTGAGCGACGCCTCCTGGCGCACGCTGCGGCCGAGGCCGACCACGGCCTGCGCGGTGGCCATCGCGTCCTCGAGGGCGCGGTCGACCTGCGCCGGGTCGACGGCCGGGAACTCGGCCAGGTGCACCGAGGCGTCGGCGTCGCGGTGGGCGACGAGCCCGCGCCAGATCTCCTCGGCCGTGAACGGGACGAACGGCGCCAACAGGCGCAGCGAGGCGTCGAGCACCGTGTAGAGCGTGTTGAAGGCCGCGCGCTTGTCGGCGGCGTCGGCGGTGCCGGTGCCGTCGCCCTTCCAGAACCGGCGGCGGCTCAGGCGCACGTACCAGTTGCTGACGTCGTCGAGCACGAACGTGCCGACCGTCTTGGCGGCGCGGCTCAGGTGCAGCGCCTCGATGTCCTCGCGCACGCTCGCGGTCACGCTCTGCAGGCGGCTGAGGATCCAGCGGTCGAGCTGGTCGTCGGTCGCGACCGGGCCGGCGTCGGGCACGAAGCCGTCGAGGTTCGCGTACATCGAGAAGAACGCATACGTGTTCTCGAGCGTGGCCAGCAGCTTGCGCTGCGCCTCCTTGACGCCCTCGCGGTCGAAGCGCGTCGGCATCCACACCGGGCTGCAGCTGACCATGTACCAGCGCAGCGGGTCGGCGCCCTCTTCCCGCATGATGGCCATGGGGTCGACGGTGTTGCCGATGCTCTTGGACATCTTCTTGCCCTTCTTGTCCAGGATCAGCTCGTTGACCAGGCAGCTCTTGTAGCTGCTGCGCCCGGTCAGGAACGTGCTGATGACAAGAAGCGTGTAGAACCAGCCGCGGGTCTGGTCGATGCCCTCGCTGATGAAGTCGGCGGGGTACTGGTTCTCGAACAGTTCCTTGTTCTCGAACGGGTAGTGGTACTGCGCGAACGGCATGCTGCCCGAATCGAACCAGCAGTCGATGACCTCGGGCGTGCGCCGCATCGTGCCGCCGCAGCCCCCGGCGCGGCAGGCGAACTCCAGCTTGTCCACGTGCGGCCGGTGCAGGTCCAGCTGCGACTGGTCGGTCCCGGTCAGCTCGCCCAGTTCGGCGCGCGAGCAGGGTACATGCTCGTGGCCGCACGTGTCGCAGAGCCACACGTTCAGCGGCGTGCCCCAGAACCGATTCCGGCTGAGGCTCCAGTCGATCGCGCCCGCCAGCCAGTTCCCGAAGCGGCCCGAGCCCACCTCGGGCGGCGCCCACGTGATGTCCTGGTTGGCCTCGACGAGCTGGTCGCGCATCGCGCTGGTGCGGATGAACCAGCTGGGCGTGGCCAGGTAGATGAGCGGATTGTCGCAGCGGTCGTGGTACGGGTACTCGTGCGTGTACGTCTCTTCAGCCACCAGCAGGCCCTGCTCGGCCAGGTGGCGGATGATCTTCCGGTCGGCGGCCTTCACGTGCAGGCCGGCCCACGGCGTCACCTCGGCGGTGAACTGGCCGTTGGCATCGACCGGGCGCATGAACGCGAGGTCCTCGCGCTGTCCCACCTGGTAGTCGTCCTCGCCGAAGGCGGGCGCCATGTGCACGATGCCGGAGCCCGAATCGAGCGTCACGAAATCGGCGGCCACCACCACGAACGCGCGCTTGCCCTCGGGCGAGACGAACGGCAGCAACTGCTCGTAGCGGCGGCCCAGGAGGTCGGCGCCCTTGCACGTCGACAGCACCTCGACGGGGCCCAGCGCCTCGAGCACCGACACGCGCGCCTCGGCCAGGATCAGCACCTGGTCATTGAACCGCACGCGGGCGTAGGTGAACTCGCGGCCGATCGCGAGCGCCACGTTCGAGGGCAGCGTCCAGGGCGTGGTCGTCCAGGTGACGAAGTACTCGTCGGCGCCTCCCTCGACGTCTTTGGCCTTCAGCTTCACGTACACGCTCGGGTCGTTGACCGTGCGGTAGCTGTTGGCCATCTCGTGGCTGCTCAGCGGCGTCGCGCAGACCGGGCAGTACGGCACCACCTTGTGGCCCTGGTAGAGCATGCCCTTGGCGTGGAACTGCCCGAGGATCCACCACACCGACTCGATGTAGTTGTTGTCGTAGGTGATGTACGGGTTCTCGAGGTCGACCCAGTAGCCGACGCGCTCGGTGAACTCGTCCCACACGCCCTTGCACGACCAGACGCTCTCGCGGCACTTGTCGTTGAAGGGCTCGAGCCCGAAGTCGATGATCGCCTGCGCGCCCTGGATGCCCAGCTGCTTCTCCACGCTGCGCTCGACCGGCAGCCCGTGGGTGTCCCAGCCCGCCTTGCGGACGACGCGGTGGCCGGTCATGGTCTTGTACCGGCACATGATGTCCTTGCACAGGCGCGCCATCACGTGGTGCACGCCCGGCAGGCCGTTGGCCGTCGGCGGTCCCTCGAAGAACACCCAGTCGGGGCAGCCGGTGCGCGCGGCGATGCTGCGACGGAACGTGTCGTTCCGCTTCCAGAAGGCGCTGACGAGCTCTTCGGACTGGGCGTCGTGGAACTTGCGGGCCAGGGCCGGATACAGTGGCATTCCGGGCGTGTGGTTCGGGTTGGCCATGCTCAGAACTCGGCCGCGGCCAGGAAGCCGGTCACCAGCGCCTCGAGGCGGGGCTGGGCCTCGTTGGCCACGCGGATGATCTCGCTGACGTCGGCCGGCTTCAGCGCATCGGGGAAACAGGCGTCCGTCACGACGGACAGCCCGATCACGCGCATCCCGCCGTGCACGGCGGCCAGGCACTCGGGCACGCTCGACATGCCGACGGTGTCGGCGCCGATGGCGCGCAGGAACCGGTACTCCGCCGCGGTCTCGAGGTTCGGCCCCGCGACCGCCACGTAGACGGCGCGCTTGAGCGACAGGCCCGCCTTCAGCGCGACCTCTTCGATGCATGCGAGGAACCGGCGGTCGTACGGCGCCGACATGTCGGGGAAGCGCGGCCCGAGCCGGTCGTCGTTGTCCCCGATGAGCGGGTTGTCGCCCATCAGGTTGATGTGGTCGGTCATCACCGTGATGTCGCCCGGCGCGAACTGCGGGTTCATCCCGCCGACGGCATTGCTCATCAGCAGCGCGCCGCAACCGAGCGCCTTCATCACGCGGACCGGCAGGGCCACGTCGCGCATCGAGTAGCCCTCGTAGAAATGGTGGCGCCCCTGCATCGCGATGACGCGGCGGCCGCCCAGGGTGCCCAGCACGAGCTGGCCGGCGTGGCTCTCCGCGGTCGATTCCCTGAAGTGCGGCACGTCGCCGTACGGGATCGCGCAGTCGGTCTCGATGCGGTGGCCGAGCTCGCCCAGGCCGGTGCCCAGCACGAGGCCGATCTCGGGCTGGAACGAGGTGCGCGACCGGATAAAGGCCGCTGCTTCCTGGATTTGGGTCCAGTAGTCGCTCACGGTGCTCCTTGCGGCGGGAGGGGCCGGAAATGGCCGGGTGGCCCGCCGGGCGAGGTAAACTAGCATGCCGGCGCGGGGCGACCAAGGGAAAGGTTCCCGCCCGTTCCCGGCCCCCGGACGAGCGGAAGGACCCGGCAGCGCAGGCCACCGGGTCCCTCGTCCAAATCGTCGTCCGGCGATCGCCGGGCGCCTCGTCAGAGGTTGGCCACTTCGGTGACGACCGGCTCCGGACGCCAGCTCTCCTGCTCGCCGGCCGGTGCTTCGGGGCCGTTCCCAGACGCCGGGGACTCGACCAGGCTGTGCGCGATCAGGCCGTTGACGTCCTCGTCCAGCACCCGCGCAGGGGTTGTCGGGATCGACGAAATCGACGAGGCAGTCGGGGCCACCGGCTGGGCCGGCGCCTGCGCCTGGGCTGCACGGCCCGGGACGTAGTCGCGCCAGATGTCGCCGGCCGGCGCCGCGGGTGCCTTGGCCACGGAAGCCGCCGGCGCGATCGGCGCAACGGACGGCGTGTGGTGCACGGGGGCCGTGTTCACCGTCGGCGCGGCGTAGGGCGCGGGCGAAGCCTGGTAGACCGGCGCGGCCGGAGCCCACGGGTTGGCCGGGGCCGTCGCCGCGTAGGGAGCGGCCGGCGGCGGACCGTACGCAGCCGGCTGCTGCCAGCCCTGCGGCGCCGGCATCGCGTACCCCGGGGACGCGGCAGGCGTGGCGTGCGACACGACCGAGTCGGCGATGTCGCCCAGGCGACGATCGAGGTCCTCGAAATCGCTGCGGTGCGCATCGATGAACTGGACCTGCGACTCGGCCAGCGAACGGAAGCGGGCCAGGTAGGTCTCCTTCTCGCGGCGCAGGCCGATGAGTTCGCGGCGGAGCTCGTCGGTGCGCATCCGGCACTCCTCCATCACGCCGCGCGCCTTCTGCTCGGCCTCGCGGATGACGAGCTCGCCCTCGCGTGCCGACGCCTCGCGCGACTCCTGCGTCAGGCGCTCGGCCGTCAGCAGCGTATCGCGCAGGTTCTTCTCGAGGTGGTGGTACTCGCCCAGCTTGTCCTCGAGTTCGAGCGTGCGCTCGCGGATCTGCTTGCTGTCCATGAGCACGGCTTCGTATTCGTCCGCGAGCGTGTTGAGGAAGGCGCGCACCTCGTCACAGTCGAAGCCGCGCATCGACCGGGAGAAGTCCTGCTTCCGCACGTCAAGGGGGGTGATCCTCATGTTTCGATCCTCCGGCAGGGTACCGCCGGAAGCCTCGGGACCAGGGGCCGGGCGGGTCGCAAACGACACCGCCGGGCGGCAGCAACTGGTCAGGCGCCGGCCTGCATGATCCATCTCATGAGGAGCTGTATCAAGAGCCATGCCAGCAGGGGCGAGAGGTCGATCCCTGGGATCGGGAGCAGCTTGCGCAGCGGCGCCATGACCGGCTCGGTCAGGCGTATCACCCACAGCAGCAATTCGTTACGGGGATACGGGTTGATCCAGCTGATGATGACGCGGGCGGTGATGACCCACGAATAGACCCTCAGGATCGCCAGGGCAAGTTTGACGAGGTCCATGGCATTCCTTCCCCCCGGCGCGCCGGCGGCCGCCGTTGATCAATCGTCGGACGGTTCGAAGATCGCCCCGCCGATGCGCACGATCGTGGCGCCCTCGAGGATCGCCGCCTCGAAGTCGCCGCTCATCCCCATGCTCAGTTCCGGGAGCGCGAGTCCCGTCCGCTCCCGTTCGCGTTCGGCAAGGGCGCGTAGTCCCGCGAACACGCGGCGGGCGGTCGGTTCGTCGTCGCCGTAGGCGGCCATGCCCATCAGGCCGCGCACGTCGAGGCCGGGCAGGCCGCCCACCTCGTCGAGCAGTCGCGGCAGGTCGGCTGGGGCGACGCCGTGCTTCTGCGCCTGGCCGGTCAGGTTGACCTCCAGAAGGACGGCCTCGCGGCGGCTTTCGCCGGTCGCTTGCGACGCCAGCATCCCGGCCAGTTCGGCCGAGTCGACGCCGTGCAGCAGCGCAAAGCGCCCGGCGGCACGGACGGCCTTGTTGCGTTGCAGGTGTCCGATGAAGTGCCAGCGGAGGTCGGCGGGATCGACGCCGGTGCCGGCGAGGAGGCGGGCGAGTTCGGCCTGGCGAGCGAGCGCTTCGCCGACGCGGTTTTCGCCGAGGTCACGGGCGCCGGCCGCGCACGCCTCGACCACCAGGGGCAGCGGCACGTACTTCGTGACGGCCACCAGCCGCACTTCGTCCGCACCGCGCCCGGCACGCGCGCAGGCGCCAGCGATCCGCTCCTGGATCGCATGGAGCCGCCCGGCCACAGGCCGGGGTTCCATCACTGCCAGCGCAGCAGCAGGGTCGTCGGGTCCAGTTCCATCCCGACCTGGGCCGGCTCGGTGCTGGCGTGCTCCTTGAGGACCTTCAGGTTGATGCGCCCGTTCTCGGCCGCCAGGCGCACCACCACGGCCAGGTCCGCGTCGTAGCGGGCGATCTCGGTCGGGATGCCGCGCGCGTCCAGCTCCTGCGCCTCGCGGTGCAGCAGGCCGCTGGTCCACACCTCGGCGTTCCACTGGCGCGCCAGCTTGCGGATGGCGTCGAGCTCCCACTGCTCGGTGCTCTCGAAACGCGGCGTGCCGTCCATGATCACCATGTCGGGCGTAAATCCGGTCGTCTCGGCCAGGAACGTCGCCGAATTCTGGAGCTTCTCGACGCTGAAGAGCTTGCGATTGTAGACCAGGATGTGCCGGTTGCGCTCCATCTGCAACTGCCTCTGCGGCACCTCGTCCATCGCCAGCGACTCGGCCATGGCGTGGAAGATCTGGTCGAAGAAATCGTTCACGTGCTCCACCGATTCCTTGGTGGAGATGTAGAGCACGCGCTTGCCCTGCAGCAGCTTGTCGACAGCCAGGCCGATCATGAAGCCGGTCTTGCCGCCGCCGTTGCGCGACAGCACGACGCCGATGTTGCCGGCACCGAGGCCGCCGCCGATGGCGCGGTCGAACACGCGGACCGGGCTGCGTTCGATCATGGTCTTCTCGGGCATCGTCATCCTCACTCGCTGACGGATGTGGCCGCGGCCGTGCCGGCCGTCGGCCTGTGCTCTAGTGGCCCTCGGCCCTCTTGTCCTGGAACTTCTTGACCAGCTGCTCGGTCACCTCGGCCGGGGCCGGGGCGTACCGCGCGAACTCCATCGTGAACTCGGCCTTGCCGGCGGTGGCCGAACGCAGCACCGACGCGTAGCCGAACATCTCGGCCAGCGGCACGTTGGCGTCCACGCGGACGAAGCCTTCGTCCTCGGTGGTGCCGACGATCACGCCGCGGCGCTGCATCAGGGTCTTGATCATCTCGCCCTGGTACTCGGTGGGACCCTCGAGCGAGACCAGCATCAGCGGCTCGAGCGCCACCGGCTTGCCCGTGTTGTAGTACTTGCGGACCGCGGCGCGGCAGGCGGTCTGGAAGGCCATGTCGCTGGAGTCGACCGCGTGCGAAGCGCCGTCCCGCAGCGTGACCCGCAGGCCCTGCACCGGCGCGCCGATGTACTGGCCGTGGTCGACCGAGCCGGCGAAGCCCTTTTCGCAGGCGCTGATGTACTCGGACGGGATGTTGCCGCCGATCACCTTGTTGTCGAAGTGGAACTGCCCGTCGTCCGAGGGCTCGAGCGAGCCCTGGATCTTGGCGTACTGGCCCGAGCCGCCCGTCTGTTTCTTGTGCGTGTAGTCGAAGTCGACCCGGCAGGTGATGGTCTCGCGGTACTTCACCTGCGGCGCGCCCGACGTGACGCCGGCGCCGAACTCGCGCTTGATGCGCTCGATGTAGACCTCGAGGTGCAGCTCGCCCATGCCGCTGATGATCGTGTCGCCCGTCTCGTCGTCCACGTGGGCGCGGAACGTCGGATCCTCGCGGGTGAAGCGGTGCAGCGCCTTGCTCAGGGCGTTGGCGGCCTTGTTGTCCGTCGGCACGACGGCCAGGCTGACCACCGGCTCGGGCACGTGCATGCTCGACAGCGAGATGCGGTCGCCGTGCGTGAAGGTGTCGCCGCTGGCGCAGTCGATGCCGAACAGGGCGATGATGTCGCCGGAGCAGGCCTCGGTGATCTCCTCCATCTGGCTCGCGTGCATGCGGCCGAGACGGCCCACCTTGACCTTCTTGCCGGTGCGGCTGTTGAAGATGTCGTCGCTGCGCCGGATCGTGCCCTGGTAGATGCGCACGTAGGTCAGCTGGCCGTAGGGACCTTCCTCCAGCTTGAACGCGTTGGCGACCAGGCCCAGCTCGGGGCTGTGGCTGAGCGTGAACTCGCGCTCCTCGCCGGTGCGCATGACCTCGATGGCGGTGTTGTCGATGTCGGTCGGCGCGGGCAGGTAGCGCGTGACCGCGTCGAGCAGCAGCTGCACGCCCTTGTTCTTGTAGGCGCTGCCCATGAAGACCGGCGTCAGCTTGGTCGTCAGCACGCCCTTGCGGATGCCGTCGTGGATCATCTCCTCGGTGGCGTTGCCCTCAAGCAGCGCCTCCATCAGCTCGTCGCTGAACATGCTGGCGGCGTCGAGCATGACCTCGCGGCGCAGCTCGGCCTCGACCAGCAGCGAGGCGGGGATGTCGCCCTCGACGATCTTCTCGCCGCTCTCGCCCTCGAAGCGGAAGGCCCGCATCTTCACGAGGTCGACGACGCCCTCGAGCTTGTCCTCGAGCCCGATGGGGATCTGCATCATGACCGCGTTGTGCTTGAGCTTCTCGCGCAGCTGTTCGGTCACGCGCGCGGGATTGGCGCCGGAGCGGTCGCACTTGTTGACGAACGCGATGCGCGGCACGCTGTAGCGGCGCATCTGGCGATCGACCGTGATCGACTGGCTCTGCACGCCGGCCACCGAGCAGAGCACCAGGATGGCGCCGTCGAGCACCTTCAGGGCGCGCTCCACCTCGATGGTGAAGTCGACGTGCCCCGGCGTGTCGATGATGTTGATCTGATGGTCCAGCCACTCGGTGTGCGTGGCGGCGCTCTGGATCGTGATGCCGCGCTCGCGCTCGAGATCCATGGAGTCCATGGTGGCGCCGACGCCGTCCTTGCCCTTCACTTCGTGGATGGCGCGGATGCGGCCCGTATAGAAGAGGATCCGCTCGGTCAGCGTCGTCTTGCCCGAATCGATATGGGCGCTGATGCCGATGTTCCTGATCCGTCCCAGATCTGCGATCATGCCTGTGCGTCCTTTGCGCGGCAGCGGCCTGCCGCCTGCCCACCGGGTGGTCACCCTCGTGCCTGATCGTCCGCCTTCGGACCGCTTCTGGCACCCAAAAAAACACGTCCGCGCTGGCCGGGATGCAGGTCAGGCAGACGTGGCTCGGGCGGGAAAATAGCTCCCACCGGCCCGAAACGCAAATCCGCCCCGATCCCATCCCCGATTTCGGCCGGCCCCGGGGGCCGCCCTACTTGCCCTTACCGCCCCGGAGGCCCTTCAGGATCGATTTGATGCCGGCGTCGAGGCCCGTCTTCACCGTGTCGGCCTTCGCGGCGGCAGTGTCGGCCGGCTGGCCCGTCAGGCGCCCGAGCACCCTGGTCGCCGCACTCGTAACCTGTTCGGTGACTTTGTCCTGCACCTGCTTCTGCACCTGCTGCACCTGCCGGCCGGCGCGGGCTTTCGCCCGGTCCTTCGCCGCATCGGCCAGGCCGGCCAGGTCCAACTGCACCTGCGGGTGGTCCCAGCGGCCGGTCATCCCGACCGGGACGACCAGCGGGGCGCCCGAGCCGTCGAACAGCGCGGCGGCCACCAGCGGCGGCAGCTTGGCGCGCAGCCCCTCGGCCATCGCCTGGGGTACCGTCAGCTCGACCCCGAGGGCGACGTCGCCGGCCAGCGACTGCCAGCCCCCGGCCTTCACGCCGATGCCCGCGGCCGTCAGCTTCAGGCCGTCGATGTGGAGCTTGCCGTCCTCGATGCGGAACGGCTGCAGCCACTCGGTGATCGCGACCGATTCCAGCTCGGGGCGCGCCAGCAGCGTCGCCAGTTCCTTCTGCAGCGGCGACCCGGCCAGGCGCGCCTGGCGGATCTCGACCTGGCCGTTCGTCGAGAGCGTCGGCAGGTCCAGGCCGAACGTGTCGTCGAGCGCGCCCTTGAGCGTGGCCTGCCCGTCGATGAACCCGGTCACCAGGCCGCCGAGGCGCGCGAACTTGCTCATCGCGACGGCGCGGCGGCTGAGCTCGGCCGCCTGCACGCCGGCCAGCTTGACCTTCAGGTCCATCTTCCCGTGCGACGGGTCGCTGAGGTCGACGATGCCGTCCAGGTCGACCTTGCCGCCGTAGAGCGCGCCGCGCACGCCCTGCAGGTCGAGCCGGCCGCGATCGAGGCGCACAGCGCCGGTGACGTCCTGCAGTTCCTGGCCGCGCGTCAGCACGCGCCTGATCGTCACGTCGGCGTGGCCGGTGATGAGCGCCAGCTGCGCGAGCCCCTGGTTCGCGGCCGCGGACTCCGCCTTCGCGCCGGGCGGCGGGGCGTACTGGTCGGCGTCGATCAGGCGGCCCTCGATGCGCGCGGCGAGCACCGCGGGCGGCGCCACCTTCGCCTCGGGCACCAGCGCCAGGTAGTTGTCGACCGTGCCGAACACGGTCAGGTCGGTCGTGCCCTGCTTGTAGGTGACGCCGTCGGCCTGCAACTGCTGGCCGTGCAGGCGGAACGGGCCGTCGATGCGGTCGATGGCCGGCACCACGTCGGGGCCGGACATGCGCACGTCGCTGAGCCGGCCGGCGCCCTCGAGCGCCAGGGCCGACGGCGGGTTGACCGGGCCGGTGACCGTGAAGGCGCCGGCCAGGCGGCCGGACATCTGCGGCGGTGCGGGCCGGTTCGGCACCGGCGGCTGCAGCGCCATCACCTCGGCCAGGTCGACGTCGGCCTCGACCTTCAGCGCGACCGCGGGCGTCGTCAGCAGGCGCGACATCGTGCCGGACGCCGCGAGCCTGCTGCGCGGGGTGGCGGCGGCGAAGCGCGCCAGTTCCACCACATCGTCGTGCGCGCGCAGGTGCAGTTCGAGGCCCGACAGCGGCGTCGGCAGCGCGGGCGCCGCGACGCGGCCGTCGGCCAGGTCGAACGTCACGTCGTAGGCGAACGGGAGCGGCTGCCCGACGGCCGCCGGCGGCGCCATCCGGCCCGTGACGGTGCCGGCGAGCGCAACGGTGCCGGAAGACTGCACGCCGGCCAGTTGCGGCACCAGGAACGGCGGCAGGAAACCGAGCAGCGAGGCGACCTGCACGGGGCCGCCCTTGAACGCAAGGTCCACGACCGGGTCGCCGGTCGCCGGCAGGTCGATCGTGCCGCTGAGGGCGACGGGCAGGTCGCCCAGGGCCAGCGTCGCCGAACCCACGGTCAGGCGATGCGCTGCGGCCTGCCACTTCAGGTCCTTCTCGAGCGCGATCTTCAGGCCCTGGCCGAGCACCCCCTGCGGCGTGTGGAAGGAGAGCGAGTCGATGGTGGTGCGCCCGGCCAGCGAGAGGTCTCCGCCCGGGGCAAGGGTCGCGGACAGCTTCTCGCCAAGGCCCGCGATCTCGAGCAGGGGCGCCCCGTCCGCGCGCCGCACCGCGACCGCGCCACCGGTCACTTCAAAGCTGCGGAGGTTCACCCGCATCGGCGTGGCCGCCGGCCCTGCCGCCGCGGCGGGCTTCGCGGCTGCGACAGCGGGCACCTGCACGACCACGCGCGGACCGGCCACGACGAGGCTGGTGATCTCGATCTGCCGACGCAGCAGGGGCCCCAGGGACAGCGACAGGGATGCGCGGTCGATCGTCAACGAGACGAGCGGTCCCGCGCCGCCGGGACCGACCTTCAGGCCCCGCAACTCGACGGTCGGCGAAGGCAGGAACGACGATTTCACCGACTCCACCGAAACGGGTCGGCCCAGAGACCGGCTGAGCCGGCGCACGAGCTCGTCGCGCACCAGGTTGCCGGGCGACAGGAGGACTCCTGCGAGGACCACGGCGGCGACGGCCGCCAGGGGCAGCAGGACGCGCTTGCGAACGAACGGCGACCGTCGATCCATGAGCCACCCTCACCTGTCGCGTCGGACGCGCCCGCACCCGGGCTACAGCCCGTACATGTCCTTGATCTCGTCCTTGTTCCTGCCGAGGATCCCGTACTTGCGCCCCACCGCTTCGAAGGCCGCCAGCCCGCGTTCGAGGTGCTCCATCTCGTGCGCGGCCGACAGCTGGGTGCGGATCCTCGCCTGTCCCTTGGCCACCACGGGGAAGAAGAACCCGACCGCGTAGATCCCCTCGCCGTACAGGTCGCGCGCCACATCCTGGGCCAGCTTCGCGTTGTACAGCATCACCGGGACGATCGGGCTGTCGCCGTCCTTGATGTCGAGGCCGATCCGCGTCAGTCCCTCGCGCCAGAAGCGCGTGTTCGCTTCCAGCTTGTCGCGCCGCTCGGTGGAGGCCTCGACGAGGTCCATCACCTTCAGGGCGCCCGAAACGATGACCGGCGCCACCGTATTGGAGAACAGGTACGGGCGCGCCCGCTGCCGGCACAATTCGACGATCTCGCGGCGACCGCTCACGCAGCCCCCGGAGGCCCCGCCAAGCGCCTTGCCCAGCGTCGTCGTGATGATGTCGACGCGGCCCAGGACCCCGCAGTGCTCGGGCGTGCCGCGGCCGGTCCGGCCGATGAAGCCGGAGGCATGGGACTCGTCCACGAACACCATCGCGTTGTACTTCTCGGCCAGGTCGACGATGCCGCCCAGCGGCGCGAGATCGCCGTCCATCGAGAACACGCCGTCCGTGATGACCAGCCGGTACCGCTTGTCCTGGTGCTCCTGCAGCTTCTCCTCGAGGTGGGACAGGCTGCCGTGCTTGTAGGTGTCGCGCACCGCGGAGCACAGGCGCATCCCGTCGACGATCGAGGCATGCACGAGCCGATCGGCGATCATGACGTCCTGCTCGCCGAGGATCGCCTCGAAAACACCGGCGTTCGCGTCGAGGCACGACGGGAACAGCAGCGTGTCTTCCGTGCCCAGGAACGCCGTCAGGCGCTCCTCGAGTTCGCGGTGGATGTCCTGCGTGCCGCAGATGAAACGCACGGAGGACATGCCGTAGCCGCGCCGATCCAGGCCGGCCCGGGCCGCGGCCACCACTTCCGGATGGTTGGACAGCCCGAGGTAGTTGTTCGCGCAGAAGTTGATGACGGTTCGCCCCGGCGCGCCCGCGGGGTATTCCACCTCGATGTTCGCCGCCTGCGGGCTGCGGATGTACCGCTCCTCCTTGAAGAGACCCGCCTCGCGGATCGCCTCCAGGTCGCGCCGGTAACCGGACCTTGCCTCATCGGAATACGCCATGACCCAACTCCCGCGGGCGCACTAGCCCTGTTGCAGCCGCTGAACGAGCGCAGCGATCCTGGTGACGGTGTCGAACGCCTCGGGGCTCGCGTCCCGGTCCGGGATGCTGATGGCGTACTTCTTCTCCAGGAACCGCTTGAGCGAAACCATCGAGAACGAATCGACGATCCCGCCGCTGATCAGTTGCGTGTCTGCCGTGATCGTCTCGTCCCCGTCCTCGTCCAGGTACTCGTGCACGACATAGTCGAGGATCGCCTTCTTCAATTCTTCCATTGCAGACCTCCCGATTCAGTTGAATGGCCGGCATCCGGCCGGGCTTCAGGTCAGCGCAGCGTGGTCGCCGCCCCCCTCCAGGATGACACTGGCCACGGCCGTGTCCTCCACGTGCGTCAGGGAAACCCAGACACGCGACACGCCGAGACCGGCCGCTGCTTCTGCCGCGCGCCCGCGGAGCCGGACCTCCGGTTGCCCGCCCGGGGCGTTCACGATCTCGATGTCCAGCCAGAACGAACCGGCCGCCGACGAAGCCGACAGCGCCTTGACGACAGCTTCCTTGGCCGCATACCTCGCGGCCAGGTGGAGCGCGGGCGAACGCTTGCCGCTGCAATAGGCGACTTCAGCCGGCGTGAACACCGAGGCGACGAGCCCCGGGTCCGGGCTCGCCAGCCAATCCTGCAGGCGCGCCGCGTCGCAGATGTCGATGCCCGTTCCCAGGATCAAGGATGCGCCCCCGTCCACGCGATTGCCGTGCCTACCCGTGCTGGACGACGCCACCGATCACGCCGTGCCGGCGGCCGACGCGCGCAAAGGCTTCCAGGCACTGCGAAATGTGCGCATCGGTGTGGGCCGCCGAAGCCTGCAGGCGGATGCGGGCCTTCCCCTTCGGCACGACGGGGAATCCGAAGCCGACGCAATAGATCCCCTCGCCCAGCAGGTCGCTCGCGATCGCCTGCGACAGCCGCGCATCTTCCTCGTGGCCGCGGAAGTGCACGGGGATGATGGCGTGCTCGCCCTCGTCGACGTCGAAGCCGAGTTCGCGCAGGCCCGAGCGCAGGCGCGCCTGGTTGTGGGCCAACCGGCGCAGCGGCTCGGGATCCTCGCGCAGGATGCGCAACACCTCGAGCGCCGCGCCGCAGATCATCATCGGCAGCGAGTTGCTGAACAGGTACGGGCGGCTCTTCTGCCTGAGCCACTCGATGATCTCGGCGCGGCCGCTGGTGCAGCCGCCGAGCGCGCCGCCGAGCGCCTTGCCGAGCGTGGTCGTGACGATGTCCACCCGGCCGAGACAATCGAAGCGCTCGCAGGTGCCGCGGCCGGTGGCCCCCACGAAGCCCGTGGCGTGGCTGTCGTCGACCATCACCAGGGCGCCGTACCTGTCGGCCAGGTCGCAGATCCCGGGCAGTTTCACCAGGTCGCCGTCCATCGAGAACACGCCGTCGGTGACGATCATCCGGAACGGCGACGCCTGCGAGGCCCTGAGCTGCTCCTCGAGGCTGTCCATGTCGGCGTGCCGGTAGATCAGGCGCTGCGCCTTGGCCAGCCGGACGCCGTCGATGATCGAGGCGTGGTTCAGCTGGTCGGTGATGATCGTGCTGTCCTTGTCCAGCAGCGGCTCGAAGACGCCGCCGTTGGCGTCGAAGCACGCCGCGTACAGGATGGTGTCCTCGGTGCCGAGGAACGCGCTGAGTTCGCGCTCGAGCTGCTTGTGCAGCGCCGTGGTGCCGCAGATGAAGCGCACCGAGCTGAGCCCGTAGCCCCACTCGCTGAGCGTCCGCCGCGCCGCCTCGGTCACCCGCGGGTCCGAGGCCAGGCCCAGGTAGTTGTTCGCGCAGAAGTTCAGCACCTTGCGGCCGCCGACGGTGACCTCGGCGCCCTGCGGCCCTTCCAGCACCCGCTCTTCCTTGTAGAGGCCCTGCGTGCGCAGCGCGTCGAGCTCGCCCCGCAGGACCTCACCCAGCTTCCCGTACATCCCGGCCTCCCCCAAGGTTTCCTAACGGTAGCGCCGCGCCATGTCCTCGAGCGTGACGATGGGAATCTTGTCCGCCCAGCCGGCCTGGCCGAAGGCGATCATGCGCGCCTTGACGACCTGCGCCATCGCTTCGCGCGCCGGCTTCATGTAGTCGCGGGGATCGAACTTCTCGGGCGTCTCGGCGAACACCTGGCGGATGGCGCCGGTGATGGCCAGGCGGTTGTCGGTGTCGACATTGATCTTGCGCACGCCGTGCTTGATGCCCTTCTGGATGGCCTCGACCGGCACGCCGTAGCTCTCCTTGAGCTTGCCGCCGTACTTGTTGATGATGTCGATCAGCTCGCGCGGCACGCTGCTGCTGCCGTGCATCACCAGGTGCGTGTTGGGCAGGCGGCGGTGGATGTCCTCGATGACGTCCATCTTCAGGACATCGCCCGTGGGCTTGACCGTGAACTTGTAGGCGCCGTGGCTGGTGCCGATGGCGACGGCCAGCGCGTCGCAGCCGGTGTCGGCGACGAAACGCTCGGCCTCGGCCGGGTCGGTCAGGTGCGCCAGGGCCTCGTCACCGGTCAGGCCGGCGCCGTGCCCGTCCTCGATGCCGCCGAGGCAGCCGATCTCCGCTTCCACCGTCACGCCCAGCGCATGGGCGCGCTGCACGACCTGCCGCGTCACGTCGACGTTGTACTCGTAGGTGGCCGGCGACTTGCCGTCCTCCGCCAGCGAACCGTCCATCATCACCGAGGTGAAACCCTGGTCGATGGCGCTGAAGCACGTGGCCGGGCTGTTGCCGTGGTCCTGGTGCATGGCGATGGGGATCTTCGGATTCAGTTCGGCGGCCGCCAGCATCAGGTGACGCAGGTAGGCGTCGTTGGTGAACGAGCGGGCGCCGCGGCTGGCCTGCACGATGACCGGGCTGTTGGTCTCGGTCGCGGCCATCATGATGGCCTGGATCTGCTCCATGCTGTTCACGTTGAAGGCGCCCACGCCGTAATCGTGTTCGGCGGCGTGGTCGAGCAGGGCACGCATCGGGACCAGTGGCATGATCGTCTCCTCGCGAAGGCGGGAAAAAGGCAGGGCCGAACTCACCGCTCCAACCTATAACAAGCGGCGGGACAAGGCAATCGCGAGGCGCTGGGCCGGTTTTCGCGGTTGCGCCGCCCCGGCCGCCCGCTATCATGGGGCGGTCCCAACCAGGTGGTTGCCCCGTGCCCAGATCCCCCCGTCCGTTGCTGTGCCTTATGGCGCTCGCGCTGGCCTGCGGCCTGCCTGCCGCAGCCCGTGCCGGGACGCCGCTGCGCGTGGCCGTCAGCATCCCCCCGCAGAAGTGGCTGGTCGCGCAGGTGGCCGGCCCTGCGGCGCAGGTTTCCATCCTGGTCGAGCCGGGCCGTTCGCCCGAGAACTTCGCCCCGACGCCCCGCCAGGTGGCCGACCTGCAGGCGGCCGATGTGTACTTCAGCGCGGGCGTGGCCTTCGAACTCGGCCTGCTGCCCCGCCTGCGGGCGATGCCGGGGTCCCTGCGGCTGGCCGGACGGCGGCCCGTGTCCGAGCGCCACGGCACCGACGGCGACGACCAGGACCCCCACGCCTGGCTGGACCCGCGCGAGGCCTCCGCCTTCGCCGACACGGTGTGCCGCGTGCTCTCGGAACTGCGCCCGGCCGAGGCCGCTGCGTTCGCGCAGGGGCGCGATGCGCTCAAGGCGCAACTGGCCGGCCTCGACCGCGAACTCGCCGCGCGCCTGGAGGGCTGCCGCGGCCGCGAATTCTACGTGTTCCATCCCGCCTACGGCCACTTCGCGGCGCGCTACGGGCTGACGCAGGTCGCCGTCGAGGACCACGGCCACGAGCCCGGCGCCCGCCACCTGGCCGAGACGATCGACCGCGCGAAGGCCGCCGGCGCGCACGTCATCCTGGTGCAGCCGCAGTTCCCGCAGCGGTCGGCGGATGCCGTCGCCGCCGCCATCGGCGCGCGCGTGGTGATGGCCGACCCGCTCGAGGCGGACTATCCCGCCGGCCTGCGGCACCTGGCGGACGTGCTGCAGGATGCGCTCGGGTGCGGCGACGGGAAGGCGGCGCGATGACGTCCGTCCCGAATCCCGTCCTGGCCTTCCATGACCTCGACTTCGGCTACGACGGCCGCCGCGTGCTCAGCGGCGTCAACCTCGCGATCCCCGCCGGCGACTTCGTCAGCGTGGTCGGCCCGAACGGCAGCGGCAAGACGACGCTGCTGAAGCTGGCCCTCGGCCTGCTCAAACCGACCGCCGGCGAGGTGACGGTCTTCGGCGAGAAGCCCGAGCGCGCGCGCCACCGCATCGGCTACGTGCCGCAGCATGCGCACCTCGATCCCCTGTTCCCGGTCTCGGCGCTGGACGTGGTGCTGATGGGCCGGCTCGGGCTGGGCCCGCGGCTGGGTCCCTGGCGCGGGCGCGACCGCGACGCGGCGCGGGCGGCGCTGGCCGAGGTGGGCCTCGGCGACCAGGCCGACCGCCACTTCGCCGCGCTCAGCGGCGGCCAGAAACAGCGCACGCTGATCGCGCGGTCGCTGGCCGGCGAGCCGGAGTTGCTGCTGCTGGACGAGCCCACCGCCGGGCTGGACGCGCACGTCGAGGAAGGGTTCTTCCGCCTGCTCGAGGAGCTGAACCGCCGCCTGACCATCATCATGGTCTCGCACGACCTGGGCTTCGTCACCGCGCTCGTGCGCAGCGTCATCTGCGTGGGCCAGAAGGTGGTCGTGCACCCGACCAGCGCCATCACCGGGCAGGTCATCGCCGACCTCTACGGCGCCGACATGCGCCTGATCCGCCACGACCACCGCTGCAGCGAGGAGGGCCACGAGTGCTGACGCCGGCCTTCCTCGGCCCTTTGGCCACGCACGCCTTCCTGCAGTACGCGCTGCTGGGCGGCGTGCTGGTGGCGATCCCGTGCGGGCTGGTCGGCAGCTACGTCGTGATCCGCCGCATCAGCTACATCGCCGGCGCCATCTCGCACAGCGTGCTGGCCGGGCTCGGCCTGGTGCAGTACCTGCGCGTCGTGCACGGCGTGACATGGCTGTCGCCGCTGGCCGGCGCGGCTGTCGCGGCGCTGCTCTCGGCGTCGGTCATCGGCTGGGTCAGCCTGAAGCTGCGACAGCGGGAAGACACGGTGATCGGCGCCGTCTGGGCCGTCGGCATGGCCGCGGGCATCGTGCTGATCAGCCTGACGCCCGGCTACGCCGCCGACCTGATGAGCTACCTGTTCGGCAACATCCTGATGCTGACGCCGCGCGACCTGATCCTGATCGGGGCCCTCGGCGTGGCGGTGGTGACCGTTGTCACGCTGTTCCACAAGCAGCTCTTGGCCGTGTGCTTCGACGACGAGTTCGCCTCGCTGCGCGGCGTGCGCACGTCGCGGTACTACTTCCTGCTGCTGGGGCTGACGGCCCTGACCGTCGTCGTGCTGGTGTCCGTCGTCGGCATCATCATGGTCATCGCGCTGCTGACGCTGCCGGCCGCGACGGCCAACCACCTGACCCGGCGGCTGTCGCACATGATGATCGTCGCGGCGCTGCTGTGCGCCGGGCTGACCGCGGCGGGGCTCGCCCTGAGCTACGGGCCGGACCTGCCGGCGGGCGCCGTGACCATCCTGCTGACGGGCGCCCTCTACTTCGCCACCGCCCTGTTCAAGAAGCGCTGAGGGGATCCGGCGCCCGGCAGCGCCTTTCGGCGCAGCGGGCCGAACCAAGGGATGGCATCGACGGTGTTGGCGAACATCCGGTTCGACCGCAATGAATGGGCGGGCAGCTTCGGCGACATCGGCACCGACCTGCCGCTCATGGTCGGCATCGTCATGGCTACCGGCCTCGACGCGGGCGGCGTCTTTGCTGTCTTCGGGCTGTTGCAGATCGCCAGCGGACTGGTCTATCGCCTGCCGATGCCGGTGCAGCCCCTCAAGGTCATGGCGGTCCTGGTCATCACCCAGCGCATCGCCGGGAACATCCTGCTGGGCGCGGGCCTCGCGATCGGCGCGATCATGTTCGTGCTGTCGGTCTCAGGCGCCCTGGGGTTCCTCGCGCGCCGGATCCCGCGCTGCGTGGTGCGGGGGATCCAGTTCGGGCTGGGGTTGTCGATGGCGTCCCTTGCCCTGCGGACCTACGTGCCCGCCGGCGGCCCTTCCGGCTACGTGCTGGCCGCCGTCGCCCTCATGGTGATGTTCGGCCTCTGGGGCCATCGGCGACTGCCCCCGGGCCTGATCGTCATCGGCCTCGGCGCCGCGTACGCCCTGGCGAACGGCCTGCGCCTGGGAGTCATCACGGACGGCTTTGGCTTCTCGCTGCCGGCATTCCACCGACCCGTGCCCGCGGACATCCTCACCGGCTTCATCGTCCTGGCCCTGCCCCAGCTGCCGCTGTCCATCTCCAACTCCGTGATCGCCACCGAGCAGACCATCGCCGACCTGTTCCCCGCCCGGAAGGTGAAGGCGCGCCGGATCGGGTTCACGTACGCGGCGATGAACCTCGTCGCGCCCCTGCTGGGAGGGGTCCCGGTCTGCCACGGCTGCGGCGGGCTGGCCGGGCACTACGCGTTCGGGGCCCGCACGGGAGGTTCGGTCATCCTCTACGGCACCTTCTACCTCTTCCTGGGCCTGTTCCTCGGCGGGCCGCTGCACGAGGTCCTGAAGGTGTTTCCCGAGCCGATCCTGGGCGTCGTGCTGCTGTGCGAGGCGCTGACGCTGCTCGGGTTCGTGCGCGACCAGGCCGGCAATGCCCGCCACCTGGCGATCGCCCTTCTGGTCGGTGTCATCGCGCTGGCAGTGCCGCAGGGGTTCGTCGTCGGCCTGCTGGTCGGCTGCGTGGCCTACTACGGCTTCCGGCGGTTCGGGGCGCCCGCGTAAGGCCGCTAGCCCGCCGGCTGCGGGCGCGAAGGCGACTGGACTCGCGGTCACGAGGCGGCCTGCTGCCACGCCGCCTGCCCCGCGGATGGGGCTGGACGAGGATGGGGCCCGCGGTATTGCGACCGGCGGGCCCCATTTACTACTGGTGGAGGCGGCGGGAATCGAACCCGCGTCCGTAACCGGCGCTCCGCCGGCGTCTACATGCTTAGCTCCCTGTTAATTTAACCCGACGACTGGCCAGGGAACGTGCCAATCGCAAGGCTAGCCCCATGTTTAGTCTCGTCCGTCCGCCAGGGACACGCTTCAGGACCAGACACCAGAAAACGGCGCTCCCATTGGGCCAGTCCGGTGACCCCCCGACCCGGGAACGGGCTGCGTTATTTAGGCAGCCAGTGCGAAGTTAGCTTCGTCACTTGTTTTTGTTCCACCGTTTAACGAGATGGATGGGATCTCGGCATGCAGCCAACGGTCCTCCGACCACGTCGAGACCATTTCGCCCCCACGAGTCATCAGCCGTTGTCCGTACCCCAAGGCGGCACGGCTTGTTCAATATAACACGCGAAGGGCCGCCCGGCCATCGCCGAACGGCCCCCGTCCATCGTCCCGTGCGCCGAAGCTCAGTCGACCTTCAGCAGGCGCAGGTACGCCCCCAGGTCGCGGCAGTTCTCGAAGTCCCAGGTCGCCTCGATGACCCGGTCCTGCGCGGCCTTGTCCAGCACGGCGCCCGCGTTGGCCCGGAACTTCGCCACCAGCTCGTCGTCGCTCAGCGGATTGAGCGGGCTGCCCTTGGCGTGGTCCACCGTCTTGGTGAACGTGCGGCCGTCGCCGGTCGTCAGCGTGGCGATGGCGCGCTTGGTGCCGGGGAACATCGCGTCGATCTCCGCGTTGGCCACGACCTTGATCTTCGGCAGCAGCGCGCGGATGCGAGGGTCGAAGAGCTTCTCCTTCTCGAAGCTGCTGGGGTAGACGCCGCCGTCGGCCGCCACCGCCGCCAGGCAGTAGGGCAGGCTGTGGTCGGCCGTCTCCTTCGTCTGCGGGTCGTACTTGCTCGCGTCGCTCAGGATGTCGGCGCCGCGCGTCGTGGTCTGGATGTGGATGGAGGCCAGATCCTCGGCCTTGAGCCCGTTCTCCTGCATCGCGCCGAGCACCGCCGACATCGGCTGGTGGGTCAGCGCCTCGGTCGGGAACGCCTTGTAGCCGCAGCGGCGGATCATCGGCGGCAACGTGCCAAGCCCGTCGAGCAGGATCTCCGGCTTCAGCTGCACGTTGTGGATGACGTGCTGGAACCCTTCCTTGCCCTCGATGACCTCGACGGGGCCCTCGTAGCCTTCGGCTGCCATCTGCGCGGCCAGCACGCCGCCCTGCGTGGCCAGCGGGTCGGCGGTGTTCTTCATGTTCGTCAGGTGCCCGGCCACGACGCCGCCGAGGGTGAAGTGGCTGCTGCCGCTGATGCCGGCGGCGGCCACCAGCTGGTCGACGCCCAGGCCGTACATGCGGCCGGCGACGAACGGGCTGACGAACTGCGTCAACGTCGCGTGGTGCCAGCCCACCTCGCGCACGCCGGGGAAGCAGGCCAGGCACCACCGGAGTTCAAGCTCATACGCGATCATGATGCCGACGATGGCCTCGCGGCCGTCACGCCCGCAGGCCTCGGCCGGCGACAGCGCGCCGAAGATGATGTCCGACGGATGGCTCGGGTCCTGCTCCCAGAAGATGTCGTTGTAGTCCAGGGCGCGGATCAGCAGGCTGTTCATCAGCGACGCGTTCGCCGCGTTCGTCTTCTCGCCGGTGCCGATCAACGTGGCCTCGGGCGTGCCGCCCTGCCGGCGGATGAAGCGGTACATCGCCCCCATGTCCGGGTTGCGCACGGCCGCCAGCGCGCAGCCGACCGAATCCAGAAGGAAGCGCTTGGCTTCCTTGACGTCGGCGGCGGGCAGGTCCTCGTAGCGCAGGTTGACGGTGTACTCGGCCATGCGGCGCGTCAGGCTCGGGCGGGCGTTGCTCATCGGTCCCCTCCGGGAGGCGTTGCCAATCAGGTTACGTGGTGGCCAGATGACGTGGTGGCCAGATGACGTGGTGGAGTTTACGGGACAATCAGGCTTCGTC
>CAIOLW010000158.1 GCA_903859215.1 uncultured bacterium
CCTGGACCTGGCTCGGGTCGCCGACGAGAGCGGCGTCGACCGGTTCGAACTGCACGAACTGAAGGGCGACGAGATGGCCACGGTCCCGGCCGTGTCGGCGTCGTCGACGGACGCGGTCGCCCCGACGGCCGTTGCGGACTCCGCGGTCGCGCTCTCCACGTATCGCGTGCGCGCCCACTTCGAGAGCGATTTCGCCGGTGTCGCCGGGTTCCTGGGCGGATTAGGCCGCCTCGATCGGGCAACGGTCATTCACCAACTGGAGATCCGGCCGACGAAGACCGGAGTGGAAACCGAACTGGAGTTGGATGTCTATGTCGCATCGTCGCAAGACTCTTAGCAGCCGCCCGGCAGTCGCCGGCGTGCTGATCGTCCTGGCGATCGTCATCGCGATCAACGTGCGCACCTTTGCGCCGCGTAGCACGCACTGGCGCCCCCGTCAGGTCGCCGGTGCGCAGGCCGGCATGCCGCTGCCGCCGGACCTTCAGGACGTCGTGCGCCACTCCGGACAGCGGACCGAAGGCCTGGGACGCGGGGTGGACGGGCTCAGGCCGGATATCGCGCGCGATCCGTTCTCGGGAAATCGCGTGGCCACGGCAGCGTCCGTCGGCGGCATTTCGGATCCGCTGCCGCGTGCCGCGGCGCCGGCTCCCCGGCGGGCCGGCCAACCGGTCTGCACCGCCGTCATGCTGGGCGCGCGTGCACCGACGGCGCTGATCGACAATCGACTCTACCACGTCGGCGATCCGGTGGGCGCCTTCCGCGTGGAGCGCATCGATGCCCGCGGCGTCACGCTTGGCGGGGGTGGGGGCCTGTTTCTTCCGGTGGGCATCGCGCCCAAGGGTGAAGGCTCCAACGTCGTCGTCACCGGTACCGGATCCGGAGAACGGCTGGGTCGGACCAGCCTGGTCGAACATGCGGAGAGTGAAAGGAAATGAGCATGAGCAGACGGATCTTCGCTCGCGGTGGTCGCCATGGCGCCATCGCCCCCATTCCGGTCCTGGTGGCGCTGGTGGCGGCGCTCGGCGTCGCGCCCGCCATGGCGCAGCCGGCTGACGCCACCGTCCCCGCTGCGGCCTGGGATACAGGCATGACCCCGGTGACCATCATCACCAACGGCTGGGCTGACGTTCGCGAGATCCTGCGCGGCGTGGCGACCAACGCCGGCCTGGGGCTGCAGATGGCGCCCGACGTCACCGGACTGGTCAACGTCCATCTGGAAAACGTCGCCGTCGGCCGGGCCCTGACCGCGCTCTGCGATCCGGTGGACCTGGGCTGGGAAGTCGTGGATGGGGCCCTGGTGATCCATCGCCGCGGGATGGTCACGCGCTGGTTCACGTTCGACTACCCCGTGACCGAACGCCAGGGCCGCGGCGAACTCCAGGTCTCCGCGGCCCAGAAGAGCGGCTCCGGCTCGTCCGGGGGTGACGAGAACCAGAACCGGTCGCACGTCACGAGCACAGCGACGATGTCCATCTGGCCGGAGGTCATGAAGGCTCTCCAGACGCTCGCGTTCGAGGGCGCGGCTGCCGGGGGCGGTTCGTCCGACGGCGGGGAGCACTCCCAGTCGCTGAGCGCCGCCGACGGCCAGGGCCGCAGTCTC
>CAIOLW010000159.1 GCA_903859215.1 uncultured bacterium
ATGTCGGCGCTGAACCTGGGCACCGTGACGGTGAAGGGCGGCCGCCACGTCTTCGAGGTGCGCCTCGACGGCAGCGACGCCATCGCCGAACTGAACGAGAACGACAATCGCTGGGGTCGCCAGTGGTCCTGGACGCCGGCCATGCTGACCGCCGCCACCCAGTACACCCGCACGGCGCCGCCCGAAAAACAGGGCGGCTGGTCGTCCATCGGCGAAGGCACGTACTCCAACAACTGCGACGGTGTCCGCTACAACTCCAGCGGCTGGTGGAACGCCGTGGCCATCGTGCCGGGCAGCAACACCGACGACTACGACTTGTACGGACACACGGCCAGTTCGAGCGCGTTCACCGGCTTCACGGCGTTCGACGGCGGCACCTCGGCGCGCGTGGCCGGCTTCCTGGATGCAGTGATCGTCAACCGCAACATCATCGGCGCCCAGAACTGGGATGTCGGCGTTGTCAACTACAGCGGCGGCGCCAGCAACTACACCATCACCCAGCACACCAGCACCTCGATCGCATTCGACGGCGCGCCGGTGACGGTGACACTGGCCGCGGGCGAGATGATGCGGCTGTGGGAATTCTACCTGCTGCCGGGGCAGGTCGGCCCGGTCACGCTGTCGGCGACCACCGCCAACCCCGAGCAACCGGTGTTCGTCGGCTGGCTCAACGCCACGTTCACCGCCGGCGGCATCACCAACGCCGGCGCGACGCTCCGGACCAACGTCGACGACGGCAAGGCCCGCCTGGACCTGACCATCCCGAACGACGGCTACCACGCGCTGATGGTCTACCGCGACCCGCGCGACGGCACCGGCGCCGTCACCGTGACCGTCGAGGTGGGCCGCAGCAAGCCCGACCTGGCGCCGATCACGCTCTCGGGCTGGGCCGCCCCGCTGGTGCCGCGCCCGGCGGCCGACGGCACCGTGTGGACGGTGGCGGCGCCCGACACGCTGGTCGGCGAGTCCGCATCCACGTACGTGAACTTCATCGTGACGAACCAGGGCGGCGTCGAAGCCGTGCCGCAGACGGTGAGCGTCGAACTCGACGGCCTGTCCGCCTGGACGTATCCGTACGGCGCGATCCCGTCCGGCAGCAACGCCATCCACAACGACCCGACCGCACACTCCGTCCGGGGCGGCCGCCACACGCTGGTCCTGCGCGCCGACGCCGGCGCCGTGGCCGCCGAAGCCGACGAGACGAACAACGCGTGGGGTGTCCAGTACTGCTGGTCGCCGACCACGCTGACATGGTTCGAGCCGCGCGGTCGCGTCGCACCGCCCACCCGCACCGGCGGCTGGACCGACGTGGGCAGCGGACTGCCGCTCTACTACAACAGCGACGGCCTGCGCCTGCCGTCGCGCAGCGGACGTTTCCGGGGTATCGTCGTCATGCCCGGGGCCGAGAGCGACATCGACCTGCGCATGCATGCGCCGATGGACGACCCGGTGTCGGCCTTCACCGCACCGTTGGCCATCTCGGGCTGGGGTCCGGAGGCCTGCGACTTCGTGCTGGTCAACGGCGCCGTCGCCGGTGGCGCCATCGTCGACGTCGGCGTGATCCGCGACCTCAACACCCAGGACTACCTGGCGGAGGCCGTGTACAGCGCCCCGATCACGACCACCCCGTCCGGCATCTACGGCACCTTCACGTTTGCCGTCAACCACCTGCTGGACCTGCGCACCATCACCCTCGAGGCCGGCACCTGGACCATCCGCCTGATGTCGCTGGAGAATATTGTCGACTGGGGCCTGTCGCTCTACCCGTCCGACGTGGCCTACATGGGCAAGTCGAACATCGTCCCGGGCGGCCTGGCCTTCCTGAACGGCAACGGCATGGACGAGTCCTTCACGGTGAACGTGCCGGTGACCGGATCGTACGGCATCGCCGTGTGGAAGGCAGGCACTGCGGACATCCCGAAGTCCGGCGCCTACCGCCTCTACGTCACGCGCGCGGTCTCGCCGGTGCCCGACGACATGCCGTTCGTGCCGACGACCAGCGCCCTGGTGGGCGTGAGCCCCAACCCGTTCAACCCGCAGACGACGGTCACCTTCGACCTCGCGGCGACGTCGCGCACCGTGCTCTCGGTCTACGACCTGCGCGGCGCCCTGGTGCGCCGCCTGGTCGACGAGACGCTGACGGCCGGCCGCCACACCGCCGCCTGGGACGGCTGTGACCAGTCGGGCCAGGGCGTCGCGAGCGGCGTCTATGTGGCGCGGTTCGAGGCCGGCGCGGCGCGGGACATGAAGAGGATGGTGTTGATCCGCTAGGGTGATGCATCATGGATGATCATGGACGCCGGCCGTCATCCCGCGAGGGAGGCGGCCGGCGCCGCTTTGTGCGGTCGTGGACTTGCGCCGGCGCAAGTGGCGGGTGTTCTAGGGCGCCATGATGAACACGACATTGATGATGATTCCGACCACCAGGAGGGCGTACTGCCAACCCGTCCATGGCGACGTCTTCGGTCGCGGAACCTGCGCCGCGTTGGCCCGGTTCACGAACCGCTGCGCCGGCACCAGGCAGAAGAACGATGACAGTCCCAGAATGCCGCCGAACAGGGGCGCGTTGTGGTTGGGGATGCGCGACAAGACCCCCGACGCCAACGTCATCACGATCCACAACGTTGCGTGCCAGCTTGCCGGCGACGGCCCGCGCCCCGCAGGCTCGAGCTGCGGATCTTCCCTCATCCGGCGAAACAGCTCGTGGATGAAGAAGATGTTGAACCAGGTGCGCCAGAACGGGCTGATGTCCAGCTTGTCCCGATCGCGCAGGTAGCGCCAGTTCCGGTAGAACCAGTACTGCTCGAAGAGGCTGGCGGTCAGCAGGTCCATCAGGATGAGGCGCAGGCCGCTGATGTACAGGTAGTGGGGCAGTTCCCGGTCGTCGTCGCCGGTCGCCGCCGGCACGAGCCCATCCACCTGGTCATGCCAATCGCTCATGATTCCCCCCATGGATCATTCGGTTTCGCGATGGGCGGCTCGCGCTGCGCCGCGATGATGACCATATGACTTGCGCCGGCGCAAGTGCGCACCTTCGCTACGCCAACCCACGCTGGTACCACACCGAATCGTGCCACGCCCCGAACTTGAACCCGACCTCCTTGTACACGCCGATGCGCTCGAACCCCAGCGCCTCGTGCAGCGCCACGCTCCCCGCGTTCGGCAGCGTGATCCCCGCCACCGCGCGGTGGAAGCCCATCGCGGTCAGTCGGCGCAGCAGCTCTTCGTACAGCGCGCGCCCGAGGCCCTGGCGCTGGAACCTTTCATCGAGGTACGCCGACGTCTCGACCGTCAGCCGGTACGCCGCACGCTCGCGGTGCGAGGTGCCGTACGCATAGCCGGCGCACACGCCATCCACTTCGGCCACCAGCCACGTCCACCGCTCGAGCGACTTGGCGATGCGCGCGGCGAACTGCTCGACGGTCGGCGGCTCGGTCTCGAACGACACCGCAGTGCGCTCGACGTACGGGCGGTAGATGGCCAGCAGCGCGGGCGCGTCGGCTTCGGTGGCGGGGCGGATGACGAGGGGCATGGCGGGCCTTTCCCCAGGAAGCAGGCGGAGAGGGACTTGCGCCGGCGCAAGTGGCGGCCGGGGCGGGGTGATGATGAGGGATTCTGGGCGGGGACGCCAGTGGGGGAATGGGTGCCGGGGGTGGATGGTTCGGAGCGCGGGGTTTCGCGGGATCAACATCGTAAACCTTTTCCAATAAACATCTTACCGATCATGGGTCCCATTTCAGGTTCCCGGTGCGGTTCATGTATGCCGCCTTGGTGCGCGTAGAGGTGCCAACGGGCCACCAACACAAACTGAGCAATTTTCCCCACTTGCCGTGCGGTATCGCCTGTGATACCATCATTGCGTTCGGAGGCCCCTGTGTCCCGGATCGAGAAGCTGCTCCTCGCCGCCCAGGAAGGGCGACTGACGAGGTTCTCAGACCTGATCGTCCTTACGGAAGCGTTCGGGTTCGTCCGCTCGACGGCCCCCAGACGAGGCTCACACCATTTCAAGTACACGTACCCCGGCTGGAATGGCTTTCTGAGCTATCAGATCCGGCGGGGTGGCGAGGCGAAGACATATCAGGTCAGGCAGCTCTTGAAGACCGTCGCGTCGCTCAACCTCACCATCGACAGGGAGTAGGTCCATTCATGCTGAGATACCCCGTCCGCATCTTCTGGTGGGAAGAAGACCGGGAGTGGGTTGCGGTCTGCCCCGCGTTCCCGTTCATCTCTGCCATGGGGGCCACCCGAGCCGAAGCCGCGCGTGAGATGGACGATCTCCTCGAGGAGATCATCGAGACCAGCCGGGAAGAGGGAAGGGCCCTCCCCCCCGTCATCCCCGAACCCGTCTCCAGCGGCCAGATCCGCCTGCGCCTCCCCCGCACGGTGCACGACCGCGCCATCGAGTGCGCGCAGGTCGACGAGACATCGCTCAACACGTTCCTGGTCAGCGCCGTGGCGCAGCGCATCGGCGAGTCCACCGCGCTGGCCGAGATGCGCGCGCTGCGCGAGGATGTCGTCCGGATGCTGGCCGAGCAGAACGCCGCGATCGAACGGCTGCAGAAGGCCTGACCGGCGCGGCGCACTTGCGCCGGCGCAAGTACCCGCCCGCCCACTTGCGCCGGCGCAACTCCTACACGCCAGACGGCCCGCCGTCGTACGCATCCTCGTGCACGCCCACCGCGCGCCCCGAAGGATCATCGCGCAACCGCAGGCTGGCGTCCCACGCCAGCGCGGCCTCGGTCGAACACGCCACCGACTTCCCGTACGGCACCGTCAGCAGCACCGACTCGCGGCCGCCGAAGTGCTGCTCGAACACGGCGCGGTAGAAGTAGGCTTCCTTCGAGACCGGCGTGTTCAGCGGGAAGGCCGCGGTGCGCTCGGCGTAGACCTCGTCGCTGACCACCTGTTCGGCGGTGGCCTTCAGCGCGTCGATCCAGCCGTAGCCGACGCCGTCGGAGAACTGTTCCTTCTGGCGCCAGGCGATGCGCGCCGGCAGCAGGTCGGCGAAGCACTCGCGAAGCACCTTCTTCTCGATGACCCCGCCGCCGCACATCTTGTCGGCCGGCGCCATCGTCATCGCCACGTCCATGAACTGCTTGTCCAAAAAAGGCACGCGCGCCTCGACGCCCCAGGCGGCCATCGCCTTGTTGGCGCGCAGGCAGTCGTACAGGTGCAGGTTCTCCAGCTTGCGCAGCAGTTCCAGGTGCAGTTCGCGCGCGTCGGGCGCCTTGTGGAAGTAGAGGTA
>CAIOLW010000160.1 GCA_903859215.1 uncultured bacterium
AAGAATCCCTTTCCACTTCTGGTCCATGCGCTTGACTAGACTATTCAGCAACGACTGAAGAGACGTTCACCTTCATTGCGCGAAGGAGGCCGGAAGGATGAAAAAGCATCTTTTTGGCGTGGCAATCCTGATGAGCATGGTACTGGCGGGTAGCCTCGCTTTTGCCGTGACCATCGATGAGATCCAGACCTACACGGCTGCCGGCGTCCCGGCCAGCCCGTACGCCGGCCAGACCGTCACGGTCACCGGCACCATGCTCGAGTTCCACAAGTACAGCACCGGCTCCGGTTACCTGATCGGCCCGGGCGGCCCCGGCATCTCGCTGTTCGGCGGGACCGGCGACGTCGTCGCGATCGGCGACATCGTTTCGGTGACGGGTACCGTCGCGACCTTCAGCGGCGAGATCCAGATCAACGTCACCAACTACACGTTGATCACGGCGGGCCCGAACGCGCTGACCCCCGAGGCCAAGACCATCCCTCAGTTGCTGTCGACCTACGAGAACGTGGGCCACTACGGCGTCACGACCGGTACGGTCGCCCGCAAGACCACGTCGGGCACGCCGCCCCTGGTGACGGCGAACGTCTGGATCAAGACGGGGACACCCACGTCGATCACCGACTCCCTGCTGGTCTACTTCGACAAGGATTGCCAGATCGACGTCAGCGGCATCGTCGTCGGCGACCTGTGGCAGTTCTCCGGCCCGATCGTGGTGTTCAACGCCCAGATCGAGCTGAAGCCCGTCCTGCAGACCGACATCGTGAAGAACCCGGGCGGCGACCTGTTGCCCGTGATCACGAACATCAACTGCAGCAACTGGGCGCCGCTGGCGTCGACCCCCGTCACGGTGTCGGCCGACATCAACGACGACCATGGCGTCACCTCGGCCTACCTGTTCTACCGTGACAGCGATGGCGTGACGCCGGGCGGCTGGAACCAGGTCGCCATGACCCACGGTTCGGGCGCCTCGTACTCGGCCTCCATCCCGGCCGGCCACTCGCAGAGCCAGGTCAACTTCTACATCCAGACGACCGACACCGCCGCCCAGACCGTGAAGAACCCGGGCAACGCGCCCACGTCGTTCTTCACGTTCGCCGTCGGCTTCACGTCGATCTACGCGATGCAGACGGTGGACCCGAACGCCGCGTCGCAGTCGAACAACTTCAACGGCAAGCCCGTGAACGTGAAGGGTGTCGTCACGGCGGGCTCCGGCGCCGCGACCAATGCGGCCAGCAAGTTCGTCATCCAGGAACTCGCCGTGAACCCGGCCACCAGCAGCTACGCCTTCGGCGGCGTGCTGGTGTACGAGGGCTCGGGCAAGTATCCGTACTACCAGGGTGACGTCGTCGAGGTCGGCGGCACGGGCGGCGAGTACTTCGGTCTGACCGAGATGCTGCCGGCCAACGCCGAGGCCGTGAACCTGATCGACTTCGGTCATGCCCTGCCCGTGCCGGCGGTCGTTGCCACGCGCGTGCTGAACGATGACTTCGTCGGCACCGATGGCATCGGCGCCCTGGGCGAAGCCTGGGAAAGCGTCTGGGTCAGGACCCCCGTGTCGGCGGTCATGGACACCACGGGCCTGGCCCAGTATCACGAGTATTACATCGCCAACACGCGCGCCGTCGCCGACACGGTGATGGTCGATCCGTACCCTGTGCTGGCCTATTCGCCGAAGCCGGGCGACCTGGTCACGGTCACGTCGTTCGTCGACTACGAGTTTGGCCGGTACAAGCTGCGGCCGATGGACGATTCGTACATCACGCTCAATGGCACGGCCGCCGTCGGCAACGACGTCCCGACCATTGACAAGCTGGGCGGCTTCAAGTCGATCAGCCCGAACCCGTTCAATCCGCAGACCAACATCAAGTTCGTCGTCAACAAGGACAACCTGGTGCAGGTCAACGTGTACAACATCCGCGGCGAGAAGGTCCGGACCCTGATCCAGGACCGCCTGCCCGCGAACGAGTACAACGTGGTCTGGAACGGCACCGATGACTCCGGCAAGAGCGTGGCGAGCGGCAGTTACTTCGCTCGTCTGCGTATCGGCAAGGATGTCATGCAGGTCCGCCAGATGCAGCTGGTGAAGTAAGGGATCTAACGATTCCGGGCCCTTGCCCGGGTCCGGACTCCTGAGCGCAAAACCTCCCCGTCGGCTCCGGCCGGCGGGGAGGT
>CAIOLW010000161.1 GCA_903859215.1 uncultured bacterium
GGCCGCCTGGCTGCTGGCCGGGCCCGCGGCGGCCGCGGCCGGCGGGGCGTGACATGGACCTGCGGCAGCGACTGGCCCGGCTGGACCGGCTGACCAGCCGGCAGCCCTTGCCGCCTGACGTGCCGGCGAACGACGCGGCCCCGGCGCCGCCGGCGGATCTCGGCCTGCGCGAGGAATCCACGGGCGCCGGGCCGTGCTGGGTCCGCGAGTGGCGCGAGGATCTCCCGGCCGTCGACCCTGAACTTCCCGACCTGAGCGGCCTGCTCTCGCGCCATGCCGACCGCCGACCGGCGCGCGGCGAGGTCCTGTTCGTCGACACGGAGACGACCGGCCTGGCCGGCGGCACCGGCACGCTGGCGTTCCTGGTCGGCGTGGCCTGGTGGGAGGGCAGCGAACTGGTGGTCCGGCAGTTGTTCCTGCCCGGGCCCGGCCGCGAGTCCGGGATGCTCTGTGCGCTGTCGGAATGGGCCGCCGCGTTCGCGGTCGTCGTGACCTACAACGGGGCTTCCTTCGACCTGCCGCTGCTGCGCACGCGGGCGCTGATGAACCGGCGGCCCGATCCCCTTGGCCACCTGCTGTCGTGGGACCTCCTGCCGGCGTGCCGGCGGCTCTGGGGGCGCGCGCTTCCCGACTGTCGGCAGCAGACGGTGGAAGGCTCCGTGTGCGGGATCGTCCGCGGCGAGGGCGATATCGAGGGCGCGCGCATCCCCGAGGTCTGGCGGGGTTGGCTCGCGGGCGAGGGCTCGGGCGACCTCCTGTGTGTCCTGCGGCACAACCGGCGCGATCTCGCCGGCATGGCGCGCATCCTCGGGAAGGTGTGCCGTGAAGGCGAGGTTGTCTCGGCGCCGTCCCCGGAGGCCGGTGGCGACTGGCGGCGCGCCTGGGCGCTGGCCAGGATCGCCGAACGGCGGCGGCACGACGAAGCGGCCGCCGGCTGGATGGCGATCGCGCTCGAGGCAGGCGGGCTCGGCGTGGCCGGGCCGCAGGCCAACGCGCTGGCCGTCGATGCCGTCAGGATCCTCAAGCGTACGCGACGGTGGGGCGAAGTCGAATCGGTGCTGCGCGTCGTCCTGGCCGGTGACGGCGGCAACTGGGCCCACCGCGAGGCCGCCATCCTGTACGAACACCGCGTGCCGTGCCTGGAGGCGGCGCTCGCGCACGCCCGCCTGGCCGGCGATCCCGGCCGCGAGGAACGCCTGCTCCGACGCCTCGCGCGCGGCGGCCCAGGCAAGGAAGAGGACGCACCATGATCCGAGTGCCCCGGGCGGAAGCCCACCTGATGCTGGCCGGCGTACGTGTGTTGGCCCACCGGCTCGGGCGCGGCCCGACCCCCGAGGAACTGGCCGAACTGCTGACCAGCAGCGAGAGCCAGGTCCGCCTGCAGGCGGCGGCCTTGCAGGAACTGGGGGCGATGGCCCTGGTCAGCAGCGCTTTCGAGACCCATCTGGAGATCCGCGACCACCTGGCGGTGGAGCAGCTGGAGGAGGCGAGCGGCCCCGCCATCGGCGACGACCTGCGCGCCTTCGACGAGCGCAAGCGCGACGAGGCCGAGAAGATGGCTCACCTGTTCGACACCGGCGAGCACGAGAAACAGCGCCAGGATCAATTGAGGCGGATGGACGAGGACCTGCAGGAGTTCAAGCGGCGCAAGCCGCGCAACCCGTTCGGCGACGGCTGACGCGGGTCCGCCCGAAAGGCGCGAGGATAGGAAAGGGGCCCGGGACAGCAGTCCCGGGCCCCTGGTTCATGCGGCATGCCGCCGGCGATCAACCCTTGGTGCGCAGTTCACCGCGGTGGTCGACGATCTTGGCCTTGGCCTTCTCTTCCTTCAGCCACTTGTCGATCGCCTCGTTCTGCGCGCGCGACATGAGCGCCTGCTGGAGGCTGACGCGGCGGGCCGCGAAATCGGTCTCGTCGACGGGCTTGATCCAGGTCGGCACGGCGACGTACACGCCCCGCATCGTCTCGACGGGATCAGTGACGCGACGGACTTGCCCCTCGATCACCGTCTTGTTGAAGTCGGTGCCGTAGCCCACGTCGGCCACGTTGCTGTTGTACGAGAACGTGTCGGCCACGGCGTACTTCAGGTTGTACGTCGTCGCGACCTGGCGCAGGGGCGTGCCGGCCTGCGCGGCGGCGATCGCCGGCGCCAGTCGCTGGCGCGCGACCTGCGAGTTGTGCTGCTTGCGGAGCGCGAGCATCACCTGGCTGCGGACGTCGTCCAGCGAGCGCGTGCCGGCGGGCTCGACCCGCTCGGCCAGCAGCAGGTAGTAGCACTCGTCGTTCTCCATGACCGGGCTGATCGTGCCTGTCTTGGCGGTGAACAGCCAGTTGGTCCCGGCCAACGACAGCGCCAGGCCCGGGATGTCGCGGCCGCGGGCCACGGGCGCGGGCTTGAGCAGGTCGAGCTTCTCGCCCTCGGCCGTGCTGACGAAGTTGGCTGCGGTGACGCGGCCCCGGAAGCCCGTGGCGACCTCGTTGATCGCGTCGAGCGTCTGCGGGCCCGGCGTGACCTTCATCAGGATGTGGCTGGCCGTGACCTGGCTGACCTGGCCGGCGGCGTCCTTCTGCTGGGCCGTCACGAGGATCAGGTGATAGCCGAATTGCGTCTTCACGGCCTCGCTGACCTGGCCGATCGGCAGGGCGAATGCTGCGTTGGCGAACTCGGGCACCATGCGCGAACGGTCGAAGGAACCGATGTCGCCGCCCCGCTCGCCGCTGCCGGTGTCGTCGCTGTACTGCTTGGCCGCGGTGGCGAAGTCGGTCGTGCCGGCCAGGATCTCCTGCCGGATGCCGTTCAGGGTGTCGACGACATCCTTCTCGTCGGCGGTGCTGGCCTTCTTGGCGAAGCGGACGACCTTGCACGTGGCCAGGCCGTCGTGCTTGTAGTCGTCCGGGTGCTTCGCGTACCAGTCGTTGATCTCCTGGTCGCTGGGGGCGTAGCCGTCATTGATGTCGGTGAACGCGACACCGACGTACTCCGCCATCGCGCGGCCCGTCTGCCGCAGGTACTCGGTGCGCACGGCCTCGTCGCCGACCACGGCGCCGGCGCCGATCTGCTCGGAGAGCTTCTGGCGCGGCAGCAGCTGGCGGACGTAGTTCTCGACCGGCTTCCAGTCGATCGCGGGGTTCTGCAGGTCGGCGTAGTACCGCTGCATGTCGATCTGGCCGTCCTGGCCCCGGTACTGCGCGAGCAACTCGGCCGGCGGATTGTTGCGGAAGGCGTCCAGCACTTCCTTGTCCGTGACCTTGATCTTGCGCTTGGCGATGGCCTGGTCGATCAGCGCGGTCTGCACCGAGAAGTCCCAGGCGCCTTCCTGCGCGGCGGCCATCTGGTTGGAGTTCAGGTCGCGGTCGGGAGCCTGCTGCTTCATCATCGCGACCTGCTGCCGGTAGGCGTCGTCGTACTGCTGGGCAGTGATCTGCGTACCGTTGACCGTGCCGACGATGCCCGCATCCGCGCGCTTGCCACCGGGAGCCGTGCAGCCCCGGCCGGTGAGGCCGCCGAGCGCCAGGAACAGGAGGAAGGAGGCCGCGATCACCCAGTAGAAGACCTTGGCCCGTGAACGCATGAACTGGAACATCGATCGAACCCCTTGCCGGTGGTGATGGCGTTTCGGCAGGTTCGGCCCGAGGCCGAACAGCCGGAGCGGAATGGAACGGCACAACAAGACACACGGCGTCGCCTGCTTATCGGCGCGCCGCACTCCGGATCGACCCTAAATAATGGCAGAACCGCGGGGAAATCTCAAGTTGCGCGTTGCCCCGGCCGGGCGATGGCGTAGAGTGGCCCCGGCGGCACCCGGATGGACCGGGCGCCCCGAGGAGGCATTGTGGGCTGGAACGCAGGTATGGTGGCGCTGTTGAGCGGCCTGGTGGCGCAGGCGGCCAAGGTCGTCTGGGAGCTGGTGGCGGCCCGGCAGTGGCGGCCGCTGCTGTTCTTCGCGAACGGGGGGATGCCCAGTTCCCACGCGGCGACGGTCACGGCGCTGGCGCTGCTGGTGCGGCGGGATGCGGGCGCCGCGTCGCCGTTGTTCAGCCTGACCCTGGTTTTCGGCGTTTTCGTCCTGTTCGAGGCGACCGGGCTGAGGCAGGAGATCGGGAAGCAGGCCCGCCTGCTCAACGACTTGCGCGAGGCGCTCGAGGCGGGCGGGCCGTGGCCCGGGGGACGGCTCCGCGAGATCATCGGCCACACCTGGGGTGAGGTCGCCGGCGGCATCGTGGTGGGGGTGCTGGCGTACCTGTGGTTGGGGGGCCTGGTCCATGCCACCGCAACCGGTGGTGGCCGCTGATACGGGAATCATTAAATTTGGAGGTTGACACCCGCGTTCGGTGTCTTACTGTCCCCCACAGGAGCTGGCGCCCGGAGGGTTGCGGCCCCTTTCGACATAGATGCGCCGCCGGGGCTCACCCGCCCGGGCGGGGTGGACTGACCCGCGATCATGATCGAAAGGATTCGGCATGCGCGTCGTAGCCCTGGCTAACCAGAAGGGCGGCTGCGGAAAGACAACCACGGCAACCAACCTCGCCGCTGCTCTCGCCCAACTCGGCCACAAGGTCCTCCTCATCGACAACGATCCCCAGGGTCACGCGACCCTGTCCTTCGGTTACCGCGAACGCGACTTCACGCTCAGCACGTACGACCTCTTCCTGACCACGGACATCCTCGTCGAGGACGCGTTCCTCGAGATCGACCCGAACCTGCACCTGGTGCCGGCGGGCGTCGAGTTGAGCGCGGTCGAGATGGCGCTCGCGCGCGAGCCCGAGAAGGAACTGCGCCTGCGCAATACACTGCGACGCAGCTCGCTGCCGTACGATTTCATCCTCATCGACTGCCCGCCCAGCGTGGGCCTGCTCACGTTCAACGCGCTGCTGGCCTCGGGCGAGGTCATCATCCCGGTTGATCCGAGCTGCTACAGCCTGCAGGCTGTCCGGAAGATGCGCGAGACGCTCTCGATGCTCAGGCAGAAGAAGGGCCACGATGTGGTGCCGCGCGTCCTGATGTCGGACTTCGACACGCGCCCGCTCTTCGTCCGCAAGATCATGGAGGAGCTCGCCGAGCTGTACCCGGACGAGTTGATGGAGACGATCATCCACCACACGGTGCGGTTCCGCGAGGCGGCCGGCGCGGGGCAGCCCGTGGCGAAGCTCGATGCGGATTCGCGCGGCGCCCACGATTTCCGGTTGTTGGCCCGCGAGGTGGCCGGCAAGGAGGCGACCGTGGTGGTGGCGGCGCTGGACCACTGGACGGCGCTGCTGCACGGGCCGCAGGTGACCAAGGCCGGCGTGCACTTCGAGGCCGATTTCCCGCGCGCGCGGTCGGTGCGCATGACGGGCACCTTCTGCGACTGGTCGGCCAAGGGCCTTCCCCTGACAAAACGGGAAGACGGCATCTGGGAATCGTACCTGATGCTCGAACGCGGCAAGTACCAGTACCGGTTCATCGTCGATGGGGCCTGGTTGCCCGACCCCCACAACGGAGCGACCGCGCCGAACGAATTCGGCGGGGCCAACAGCCTGGTGACCGTGTCCTGATCGCGAACGGGGGGCGGCGGCAGCGCGCCGGCCGCCCCCGTCGTCGCCGACCGGAGCCCGCATCATGAGCCGACAACCGCGTCCCGCCGGCGTTGACGCCGCACGCGCGCATCACATCGACGCCATCGCGCATCATTTCCTGTCGACCCCCGGCGAGCCGACCGACCTGGCCTGTGCACCCGCGTGCCTGGAAGTGGCCGTGGCGGCGCCGGGCTCGGCGCGCGCGGCCGCCTGCGCCGCGGCGGGCCTGGCCGCCGTGGCCGCCGACGCCGGAAGGCGCGGCAGTTGCCTGCTCGAGGATGAGGGCGTGGCCTGGTCGGCGTTCAGCTACCTGGCCGGCCCCGATGTGGCGGACGTCCCGGCCAGGGCGGGGCTGGACCTGCCGGTCGGTTTGCGCGCGCGCTGGCTGACCGGGAAGCGGGGCGCCGACGAGGCGCCCGGCGAGTGGATCCGCTGGCGCCTGCTCGGCGAGGCCTCCGAGTCCACGCTCGCGGCATGGGAAGTCGCCGCTGGGCTGCCGGCGAGCGCGCGGCCGGCGCCGCTGCGCTGGTCGACGCTCGTGTGGTGCGTGACCAGCGGGGAAGCGGCGACGCCGTCGGCGGCATCGTGCCTGGCGCGCCTGTCGGCGCTCCTGGCGCCGGGCCGCGTCGAGTTCCTGGTCGTGCCGGACGCGTGGGGGGCCCGGCCCGGCGGTTGGCGGCCGGCGCCGAGGCGCGCGGACCCCGGCTGGCGGAACGTCGCCCACCTGCAGGATATCGCGCGCAGCGCGGCCTGGCCGGCCGACGTGGCGGTGCGCATCTACCCGGACGATGCCGACCACCCCGCCGGCGCCGGCACGGCGCTTCTCGCGCAGGTCGTCGCTGCCACCACGGGCGCCGACGGCTGAGTGGCCGGCAGGGCCCGTCCGATTTCGGTGGACCCGCCCGCTTCCGGTGCCCTACGGTCGAACGCCACGCGGTCGCCCCGGCGGCGAACCGGCACCTTCGGCACACGACCCGGGATGATGCCTTGCCCGAGCCCGCCACAAGCGCAAACGCCTCCGCCCTCGAGCACCCCGACCGCGCACCAGGTGGCCTCGCGACCGGGGGCGCGGTGGCGTGGCTGTGGGCCGCGACACTGGTAACGCTGCCCTGGGTCGGCGTCGACGTGATCGTGCTCACCACCGGCCGCGATGCCGGCGCGGGCCTGCAACCGGCGTGGCTGCTGATGGCCGCGACGTGGGTATGTTCACTGCGGGTGACGCCGTGGCGGGCGCTGCCGGTGCGCTGGCGCTGGTGCCTGGCAGCGGGCGTCTTCGCCGTGCTCGCCTCGGGGTTCGGCCTCGGGCTCGCACCGGCGGGGGTCGGGACGGCAACAGCGCTGGCGCGTTTCGGCCGGCAGGCGGTGCAACTGGGGATCATGGCCGCGTTTGCGCTTTGGCCGTTGCTGCACGTGCGCGGGGCCGCGGCGTGGCGGTTCACGGCACGGTGGCTCGTCGTCGGGGCGCTGTTCCAGGCCGCCTACGGCCTGCTGCAGCAAGTCGGCTTCTTCCACCCGCTGCCGCTGCTGGCGTCCCTTGAGAAGGTGTTCACGTCCAACCCGTCGATCTTCAGCGGCTCGGGGCAGCTCTACGTGGGCGACCATTTCCTGCGCGTCCCGCGCCTGCGCGGCACCGCGTGCGAGCCGCTGTACCTGGGCAACTACCTCCTGCTCGCGCTGGCACTTGTGCCGCTCGCGTGGCGGGGGCGCCGCAGGCTGGCCACGGCCGGTGCGGCGCTGGGCCTGCTGCTGCTCCTGACCTGGTCGCGCGGGGCGTGGCTGGGCGCGATGGGAGGCGCCTTGGTCGGCGCGTGGCTGGGCTGGCCGGCCGTTGATGCGGCGGTGGCCCGGCGTTGGGCATGGCGGGCCGCAGTGGCGGCCGCGCTGGGGCTGGGGATCGCCGTGGCGGCGGCGTTCGCCGGCTGGGAACCGCTGCTGCTGCCGCTGCGCCGCCTGGCGCAGACGTTCAGCGCGCACGACTGGTCCAACCTCACGCGACTCTACTCGCTGCAGGCGGCGTGGCGCGCCTTCCGGCTGAGTCCCGTGTGCGGCATCGGCTGGGGGCAGTTCGGCTGGCACTTCCCGGCGCTCGTCGATCCGGCGGGGTTGCAGGCGATGTTCACCTGGCCCGTGGTCGCCAACTTCCCGCTGCTGGTGCTGTGTGAAACCGGCGTGCTCGGCTTCGGGACGATGGCGTGCGCCGTCGGCGGGCTCTGGCGCCGCCTCGCGCGTTGCCGCGCTGCCGGGGCGTCCCTGCCTGTCGTGCTGACGGGCGCAGCGGGTGTGGCGATCGCGATCCAGTCGCTGACGTTTTCGCAGTACAACCTGCCGCACGCCTGGGTGGCCCTCGGCCTGCTCGGCGCCGCGTTGCTGGACGGCCTGCCCGGTTCGGCGGCAAGAGGGGACTTGTGATGGCGCGGCCGGTCGTGGTCCTGGAGGCGCTGGCCGTGCGCGCGCAGCCGACAGGCGTCGGCGGGGGCAGCCTCGAGTTGGTGCGGGCGCTGGCGGCCCGGGAACGCGACTGTGATTTCGTGGTGATCGCCGGCGATGTGCGGCCGTTCGCGTGGCTCGAGGACGTGGCCGGCTGGCGCGTGCTCGGCGCCGGCGGCTCCGGCAGCGCGGCGCGGGAATGGGCCCGGCTGGCGACCGTGCCGCGCGTGTGCCGGGAAAGCGGCGCCGCGCTGCTGCATGCACTGCAACCGGTGTCGCCGTGGCGCGCGCCGTGCCCGCTGGTGCTGACGGTGCACGACCTGGCCTGGCGCGCGTTGCCGGGCGTGATCGCCCAGCCGCGCCGCGCCTGGCTCGGCGCGGTGGTGCCGCCGTCATTGGCCAGTGCACGGCTCCTGCTGGCCAACAGCCGGGCGACGGCTGCAGCGCTGGCGACGCACTTTCCGGCTTACGCAGCCAAGGTGCGCGAGGTGCCGCACGGGACGCCGACATGGGCGCTGGCCATGACACCGGTCGCGCCGTGCGAGGCGCCGGCCCGTCCTTTTTTCCTGTTCGTCGGCACGCTGGAGCCGCGCAAGAACCTGCCGCGCCTGCTCGACGCCTACGAACGCCTTCTCGGGCAGGCCGGCGGGCAGGCGCCCGACCTGAGGCTCGTCGGGCCGGGCGGCTGGGCGATGGACCCGTTGAAGGAGCGTCTTGCGCGGCCGGCGCTGCAGGGGCGGGTGACGGTCTCGGGCTGGGTGCCGACGGAAGAGCTGGCGCGCCTGTACCGCGATGCGCTGGCCCTGGTCTTTCCCTCGCTGGACGAGGGTTTCGGCCTGCCGATCCTCGAGGCGATGGCCTGCGGGCTGCCGGTGCTGACGTCCGACCGCGGGGCGATGGCGGAGGTGGCCGGAGTCGACGCGTTACTGGTCGATCCCCTGGATGTGGACGGGCTGGCCCGCGCCATGCAAAGGCTGGCTGCCGACGGTCCGTTCCGCGCACGCCTGGCGGCCGCCGGTCCCGCTCGGGCCGCGATGTGGACCTGGGCGCGCACAGCTGACCTGACCACAGCAGCTTACGCCGAAATCATGCGTGGTGGGGCCGGGAGATAATGATTGCCGCTCCGGGTGGGTTGCCGTAACTTTCGGCTCCGGCCGGTTCCGGAGGGAACCAGGGCCATCCGGGGTTACAGGGAGGTTTCGTGAAGCTCGAAGTCATCGCCCTGCTTGGATTTGCGGCGGCATTCCTGATGTCCTGGCTCGTCCAGCCGCATTTTCGCAACCTGGGCTTCCTGACCGAAATCGTCGACCACCCGGGCTACCGGCGGGCGCACCGCGAACCTGTGCCGCGCACCGGCGGCATGGCTATTTTCATTTCGTTCTTCTGCGCGCTTTTCTTCCTCGAGCACGTCATCCTCGACACGCGGCTGCCCTGGTCGTGGCTGGGCATCCTCAGCGGCGCCGGCCTGGCGATCCTCGCCCTCGGCGTCGGGGACGACCGCTTCGGCATCCACGCCGAGAAGAAGCTGTACGGCCAGCTCGTGGTCATCGTCGGCCTCATGCTCTTCGGGCAGCGCATGGACACCGTCACGCTGCCGCTGGTCGGCACCATCGCGCTGGGGGGCTGGGCCTGGCCGTTCACGCTGATGTGGTACCTGGGCTTCATCAACTCGATGAACCTGATCGACGGGCTCGACGGGTTGGCCAGCGGCATCAGCATCCTGGCGTCCGCGACGCTGGTGATCCTGTCGATGGCCGTGCACGAGATGTATTCGACCCTGTTCGCCGCCACGCTCTGCGGCGGCACCGTGGCCTTTTTCTACTGGAACGTCAGCAAGCGGAAGATCTTCCTCGGCGACTCGGGCAGCATGTGGATGGGCCTGGTGCTGGCCAGCCTGATGCTGAACCTGAGCCAGACGACGCCGATCCAGCTGCCGATGCTGCTGGCGCCGATGATCGTGCCGATCTGGGACACGGGCACGACCATCCTGCGGCGCTATCGCCGGCGCACCTCCATCTTCCAGGCCGACGACTTCCACCTGCACCACCGGCTGCTGCGCCTCGGCTTCTCGCCGGCCGGCGCGACGCTCTGCCTGCTGCTGGTGACCATGGGCACGACGGTCTTCGCGCTGAGCGATTTCCTCGGTGTAGCCTGGCTGGGCCTGCCCGCGATGGGCCTGTGGATGCTGGCCGCGCAATTGGGTGCGCAGCGTCACGTGCAGAACCGGCGGCAGGGGCTCGACCTGTTCAGCGAGGTGTCGTACGCGCTGGGCCTGGACGACCGCCTGGACAAGCTGACCGGCCGGATCGAGCAGGACGTGGCCGACATCATCGACCTGCAGGCAGAGCGGCAGCGCATGGCGCGGGTCAAGGCCGGCGCGCGCGAGGCGACCACCGGCTCGCTGGCGGTGGACCAGGAGAGCCCGGATGCCGTTCGACCCCCTTCCAAAGACCCTTACTGACCTCCTGGACGGCGGCGCCCGCGCGCCGCTGACGGCGGTCGAGCTCGGCTGCGGGGACGGGCGCCTGCTGGCGCTCGTTCGTCGTCCCGGTGTGGTGTGCCTGGGCCTGGACAGGTTGCCGCGGGCGGCGGGTTCCGTAGCGGACATCGTGGGGGATGCCTGCCGGCCGCCGGTCCGCGACCGATCGCTCGACGTGCTGCTGGCGGCCAACCTCGTGCGGCACCTCGTCCCGTCCCGTCCCGGGCTCGAGTTCCTGGAGGCGTGGCTCGGCCTGCTGAAGCCGGGAGGTTCGCTGGTCATCCTCGAGGACGAGCCCACGGCGCGTCCCGCGGCGGCGGCGAACTACCGCGACCTGCAGGCGTTCCTGGCGCGGCTCTGGCCCATGGGGCGGGGCCCGCTGCTGGCGCGGTCGGCGTTCCTGCTGCGGGTGCCGCCGCAATTGCTGCCGCTGGTGGCTGATGGCGGCGTGGCTGTCAATCGCTGGCCGCAGGATGCGCGCGCGGCGGTGGCGATGCTCGAGAGCGGAAGCCCGGCGGCGGGTGACGCGGCGGCGGGACTGGCTGCCGCGATCGGCGCGCAGGGTCTTTCGTGCGGCCGGCAGTGGTGGTGCCGGTTCACGGTCCCCGTGGCTCCCAACTGACGGGATGTTCCCGATGATGCTGCTCCGTCGATCACTCGCGTGGGCGCTGCCGGTGCTGCTGGCGGCGCTCGCCCTGTTGACTGCCGGGCCGCGCGGCATGGTCGACTGGCGCGCCGAGCGGGCGATCGCCTTCGAAAGCGACGACTGGGGGCTGTCGGGGTTCGTGCCCGACGCGGCGGCCTGGGACGGCCTGCGCCGCGAGGACCTGACGCCCGGAAACTTCCCGCCCGTGTACTGGAACTCCACGCTCGAGGATAGCGCCGCGGTGGCGGACCTGGCCGCGGTCCTGGCGTCGCACCGCGGCCGCGACGGGTTGCCCGCCGTGTTGCAGCCCAACTACATCGTCTCGGCGCTGGCGTGGGAGGGCGGGCAGTGGCGGCGCCACGACCTGCCCGACCTGCCGGTCGCGTACCGGCGGCCGGGGTTGTGGTCGGCAGTGACCGCGGCGACGGCGCAGGGCGTGTGGTACCCCGAGTTCCATGGGGCCTGGCACTACGACCCGGACCTGCGGCGCCGGGAGACGGCAGCCAGTCCCGCGGCGGCGACGGCTGCTGCGCGCGGCATCATGCTGTTCCCCGGCAGCGAAGCGGCGCGCGAGCTGGGGCCCTGGCGCCCGGCGGCTGCCTTGGCGGCGGAACTGGACAGCGCGTTGGCCGTGTTCGCGGTCGCTTTCGGGCGCGCACCGGGTTCGATTATCGCCCCGGACTACACCTGGGACGCGCGGGCCGAGCGCGTGTGGAGTTCGCGCTCGCTGACGGTGATCCAGGCGAAGCGGGAGCAGCGGCACCCGCGCTGGCTGGCCGGGATCCCCGGCCGCGTGCTCAAGGTCGTCGACCGGCAGTGGTCGCGGGCGACGCGCCCGCAGCGAACCTACCTCGAACGCAATTGCCGGCTCGAACCGGTGCAGAGTCCGGACGCGCGCGCCATCGTCAAGGCCTGCCTGCGCGACACGGAGCGGGCGTGGCGGCGAGGGGAGCCGGCGATCGTCGAGACGCACCGCGTCAACTTCGCGCACGCCGAGGCGGCGGTGGCGGCGGCCGGGCGGCAGGGGTTGCGGGATTACCTCGACGGCGTGGAGGCGTTGCGCGGCGGCGCTCCCGTCTACCTGACGGATGTCGAGATCGCGGGCCTTGTCGAGCGCGGGGTGAGCGCCCGGGCCTCGGGCGGCGGCCTCGTGGTCCGCAACGGCACACATGCGCGGCGAATGGCGGTGGCGATCCCGGACCCGGCGGGCGGGCAAAAGATGACCTTGTTGCTCCTGGATGCCCGGAATGATTCCTGGATCCGGCCTTCAGCCGTCAGGTAAAGCAACGCCGCCAACTCGAGCGGCAGCAAGCATCTATCAATAACGAACAAACTAAGCCATTTCCGCACCATCATTTGTACCATTGACCCGTTTTGCCAACTTTGATATAGTCTTGCGTGCGCCGTGACCCGGTTTCCGTTCGCCTGGAGCCTGGCATCAACGGTGTTGGCTATGCCATCTCCTGGAGGTCGTCCCGGACACACCGCTATCGCGCAGCATTCCCGTGGCTCCCTGCCGCGGGACGATTCGACAACGTGGGAAAACATGAGGCCCGCGCCTCGGCACAGTTGGTGACGTCACCGTCCGCCCCGTGGACGCCCGACCGGAGGCCATTGCATGAAAGTGTTCGGCATTCGCCGCGTAGCCCTGTTGTTCCTGCTCGCCCTGGCTATCCCGCTTGCAGCCGCTGCTGCCACCGACAGTGCCGGGACCGTGCTCCATGAAGGCCGCTTCCAGGCCGGAGATCTGTCGTGGTCCAGTGACGCGACGGGCAATGCCTATCCCGTACTCGGCAAGCTGCGCGGCATCGACGATCCCGGGCAACCGCGCCTCCCGCTGCAGACCCTGCTGCTGTTGATCCCGGTCGACGCCGTCGTGTCGGACGCGTGGATCGAGCCGCTGGCCACGCACCTCGAGAAGGTGGCCGGCACGCTGGCGGTGTCCGAGCCGCTGATCACCGACACGGGCGACCTGTTGACGAAGACGAGGCTGGCGCCCGCCGCCGGCGCCTATCCTGCAGCGTGGGGCCGCTACGACGGCACCCACTCGTGGCGCGGCTATCGCCTGCTGTCGGTCGAGGTGTACCCGCTGCGCAGCACGGGCACGGCCGGACAGCTCGAATTCCTCGACAGCTATGCTGTGCGTGTGTCGTACAAGCGGGGCGGCGGCGGGGAAGACATCGCCGTGCGCGAGCGCCTGGTTCCCGGCGAGCGCGAGGCCAACGAGTCGGTCCTGGCGAATCTCGTCGCCAACCCGGAAGCACTGCGCGGATATTCCCGGCAGGACGGCGTGGTCGCGGCGGTGACGGTCAATGGTTTCAACCCTGACAAGACGCCCAGCCTGAGCGGGAGCGCCGTCAACTACCTGATCATCACGAACGAGGCGATGCGGCCGGCCTTCCAGGTTCTCGCAGCGCACAAGACCGCGCAGGGGATCCCGACGGTCGTCGCCACGCGCGAATACATCGAGGCGAACTACCGACGCGGCGCCGATTTCCAGGAGACGCTGCGGATGTTCATCCGCGACGCGTACCAGAAATGGGGCGTCGACTACGTGCTGCTCGGCGGCGACTCGGACATCCTGCCGCCGCGCTACGTGATCAGCAACTTCTACCCGGTGAACGGCTCGACCGCGATCCCGTGCGACCTCTACTACGCCTGCCTGGACGGCAACTGGAACGCGGACGGCGACGACGAGTTCGGCGAGCCGGTGACAGCGACGACGACGGGCGACCTCGCCGACTTCACCGAGGAAGTCTACCTCGGCCGCGCTGCCGTGAGCACGCTTGCCGCGGCGACGACATTCGCCAACAAGGTGATCGCCTACGAGAGCACGGCGGCCGGCTCTGGCTGGACGAACCGGACGCTGTTCGCCGCCGAGGTCCTGTTCCCCGAGGACTACGGCCACGGATCGGACTTCATCACGCTCGACGGCGCCAAGTTCGCGCACGAGCAGGTCACCACCAGCATCGTCCCGTGCACCGGCATGGAATACAAGCGGATGTACGAGACGAACGTCGGGTATCCGTGGGACGCGCAGCTGTCGAGGGCCGCGCTGATCGATTCGCTGAACACCGGCCACTACGGGGTGTTCAACCAGATCGGCCACGGCTACTACTTCAACATGTCCGTCGCCGACGCCAATTTCATGACGACCGACGCCGACAACCTGACGAACAACGGTCACTACTTCGTCATGTACGCGCTCAATTGCGCGTCGGCGGCGTTCGACAACAGTTGCCTGCTCGAGCGCTTCGTCCAGAATCCGCACGGCGGCGCCATCTGCTCCCTGGGTTCCGTTCGCGCGGCGTTCCCGAACAACGCCAACAACTACCAGCAGGAGTTCTTCAGCCAACTCTACTGCTCGGGCGAGACCCGCGTCGGCCGCCTGATGGCCCTCAGCCGGCTGCCGTACCTGGGCTTGACGTCGAACAACTACACCGACCGTTGGACGTTCGAGAACTACACGCTGCTCGGCGACCCGTCCCTGCCGATCTGGACCAGTTCCCCGCGCGCCGTGGCGGTGTCCGCGCCGACGTCGCTGACGGTCGGGCCGCAGACGCTCAATGCGACGGTGACGGTGGGCGGCGTGGCCTTCGCCGGCGCGACCGTCTGCCTGCAGAAGGGCGCCGAAGAACTGGCCTACGGCGTGACCGATGCGCTGGGCCACGTCAGCCTGCCGGTGCTGCCGACATCGCCGGGGACGGCCACGCTGAAGGTGTCGGGTCGTGACCTCGCGCTGACCACGCGGACTTTGCCCGTGACGAGCAGCGGCGCCTATCTGGCGGTCGAATCGGTGACGATCCACGATGACGGCACCGACGGAAGTTCAGGCAACGGCAACGGCGTCATCGACGCCGGCGAGACGATCGCCCTGCGGCCCGTCCTGCGCGAGACGGGGGGCGGCGCCGCTGCGGGCGCGACCGCCACGGTGACGAGCAACGTGCCCCTGGCGGTGGTGACGACCGCCACGGCCTCGTTCGCAGCCGTTGCGGCGGGCGGCGCGACAGCGGCCCTGACTCCCATGCTGGTTCATGTCGACCCCGCCGTCGCCGACGCGACGCCGGTCGTGTTCTCGTTCGACTCCGTCGCCGGCGGCTCCCACTACGCCTCCGAATGGACGGCGATGGTCCATGCGCCGCAACTTGAAGTTGTCTCGCTGGACTGGGAGGACGCCACCTGGGGCAACGGCGACGGCGCCATCACTGCGGGTGAGCGGCTCGGGGTGACTGTCATCGTCAAGAATTACGGTTCCGGTTCGAGTGGCGCCCTGAGCGGTCGCCTGCGGACGGACAGCGCCTACGTGGCCCGGTACGATTCCGTGGCGACCTTCCCGTCTCTCGCGCTTCTCGCCGAGGGGACGTCGGCGCCGGTGTTCTCGATGTCGATCGACCCGATCCGCAACAACAACGCCCGGATCGTGATCACCGATTCGTACGGACGCAAGACGCGGCACGATTTCACGCTCGAGCGGCCCGACACGCCGTTGAACATCACGACGAACACGACCCTCGGTGCCGACGTGATCGCGTTGTCGTGGTACCCGGCGACAGCAGTCGATACCAAGGGCTATAACGTGTACCGGAGCCTGTCGCCGCTGGGGCCGTTCACGCGCGCCAACAAGGACGTGGTGGTCGGAACCTCGTATTTCGCCGACACCGGCCTGGCGCAGTTGACGACGTACTACTACAAGGTCGGCACGGTCGACCAGTCCGGCGTGCCCAGCCTCCTGTCGACGACGGTGAACCGCAGCACGGCGCCGGCCGAAGCGGTGAACTTCCCACGTCCCTTCGCGGGTGAGACCAGTGGACCGCTGGCGGTCGGCGACGTGGACGGGGACGGGAAGCTCGAGGTCGTCGTGGCGAGCAACCAGGTGTACGTGTGGCACGCCAATGGCGAGGAACTGATCGACGGGGACAGCGATTCGCAGACACTCGGGAATTTCACCAATTTCGCCGCAGGCGCGGTGTTGCAACCGGCTGCGGTCACCCTCGCGGACCTGGACAATGTGCCGGGCATGGAAATGATCGTCTGCGAACGCGCGCCCTTGCTGAGGGTCCATGTCTACACGAGGACCGGCGCCGAGCTTGCCGGTTGGCCGCGCAGCCTCGACCTGGCCAGCGGAAGCGCGTGGAACTGGGCCGCCCCGGCGGTGGGCGACATCGACGGCGACCACCAGCCCGAGATCGTGGTCAATACCCTGAACGGCGTGGTCTGGGCCTGGAACGCAGACGGCACCGAGGTGCGGAACGGCGATGCCGACCCGTCGACGACCGGCGTGTTCTACGTGCGCGCTGGTGCGACCTGGGAATGGTCTCGCAGTGGGCCGAGTCTGTGCGACCTCGACGGTGACGGCGCCCTGGACATCATCTTCGGCACGAAGAACGACAGCACGGGCCTGCGGCGGTTGATGGCGCTGAAGTACGACGGCACTTCCGTGACCGGGTTCCCGTACATCGCCAACGGGGCCATCAGCGACGACGTCGCCGTCGGCGACCTCGATGGCGACGGGTTGAAGGAACTGGTGTTCTACTGCAAGGCGGGGTACGTCTATGCGGTGCGCCAGAACGGCACGAACTACCCGGGCTTTCCGAAGTACACGGGGCTCGTCGCGAGCGACGGGTGGGTCGGCTCGCCGGCGCTCGGCGACGTCGATGGCGACGGGCAGCTCGAGATCGTCTACACGCCGAACCAGGATGGCCTGCACAGCAAGCTCGTGGTCATCGACACGAACGTCCCCGGCGGCACAAGCGGGCAGTTCCTGGCCGGCTGGCCTGTCAGCCTGCCCGGCAGCTCGGAAGGCAGCCCCGTGATCGGCGACATCGACGGAGACGGTTCGCCCGAGATCCTGCACGGCATCGGCGGCGGCGATGCGGCGGCGCCCTACAACCTGTACGCGTACCACGCGAACGGGCTGCCGGTCTCCGGCTTCCCGATCACGCTCGAGGGACCGCTGATGCCCGGTGTGACGATCACGGACTTCGACAAGGATGGCGGCGTCGACATCGTCTACGCGGGCTGGGACTTCCTCTGCCACGTCTGGGACATGCCGTTCGCGTACAACCGCGCCGACGTGCCCTGGCCGACGTTCAAGGCGAACATGCAGCGCACGGGTGTCTACTTCCCGGTGCAGCTGGTCGGGACCCCGGACGGCCCCGCCGTGCCGAAGGCCGGCCTGCAGCTGGACCGGCCGTACCCGAACCCGTTCAACCCGTCCGCGAAGTTCAACCTCTACGTCGAGAAGAGCGGCGAACTGACCGTCGACATCTACGACGTGCAGGGGCAGCGCGTGCGCGCGTTGCACCAGGGCGTGATCGAGGCCGGTTGGCATGCGATGGTGTGGGACGGCCGCGATGACCTGGGCCGCTCGCAGGCGAGCGGGGTGTACCTCGTCCGCGCGCGCACGGCGGGCGAGGAAGGCGTCCAGAAAATGACGCTCGTGAAATAGCCGATTCCCCGGGACGGGACAGAGGCGGCCGTCGGCGCCCGGTGGGGCCCCGGCGGCCGCTTCGTGCCTGCCGGCAGGACGGCCGTTGACGAACGGCGCGCGCGGGCCCTAACGTTCCCGGATGACGGGCTGGAAGAACGGGCAGGGAGGGGCCGGATGGCGTTTCGTTCACCCTATCGTTGGCGGTTGCTGACCGCGTCCGCGCTGGCGTGTGCCGCTCTGGGCGGCTGCGGCGGGCGCGACCGCAAGCCGGCTGCCGGCGCTGATCGCGACGGTCCCCCGGTGAGCGGCGGTACGGCGGTCGTGGCCCTGGCGGCCGACCCGGATGTGCTGAACCCGCTGCTGTCGGATTCCGCCATCGCCGGCCTGGTCAACGCCGAACTCTACGACGGCTTGGCCGACATGGGCGAGGACCTGACCTACCAGCCGCGCCTGGCGCGGGGCTGGGACGTGGGCCCCGACGGCCTGTCGATCACCTACCACCTGAAGCCGTGGTCCTGGTCCGACGGTGCGGCGCTGACCGCGCGCGACGTTGTCATGTCGTTCGGCCTGTTCAAGGATGAGCGGACCGGCAGCCCGCGGCGCAGCCTCTACGACAATGTGGTGGGTGCCGAGGCCGTCGACGACAGCACCGTGCGCTACACGCTGGCCCGCGTGGTGCCCGACCCCGTGCAGGCCACCTGGCACCAGGTCCTGCCCTGGCACATCCTGCAGGGGCTGGACCCGTCCACGGCCGGCACGTGGCCGATCAACCGGTCGCCTCTTTCGTCCGGCGCTTTCGAGCTGGAATCGTGGGAGCACAACCGCGACCTGACGCTCGTTCGCAACCCCGCCTATCCGGGAACGCCGGCGTGGCTCGACCGCGTCGTGTTCCGTATCCTTCCCGACGAATCCGTGCGCCTGCTGGCGCTCGAGACGGGGGAAGTCGACGTTGCGGACGGCATCTCGTCGTCGGCCGCGAAGCGCCTCGAGGCGCGCGGCGACCTGCGATTGGTCGATTGCGGCGGACGGCGCCTGTACTACCTGCAGTGGAACTGCCTGGATCCCGTCTTTGCTGATGCCGCCACGCGGCGCGCCCTGTCGCTGGCGATCGACCGGGAGCGGCTGGTGTCGGCGCTCGCCGACGGCTACGGGAAGCCGGCCGCCAGTCCGATCGCGCCGGCGCTCTGGAACCATGACCGTGAGCTTCTGCCCGACGCCTGCGATGCGGCCGCTGCCCGTCGACTGCTGGCCGGCGCCGGCTGGCGCGACGATGACGGCGACGGCGTGCTCGAGAGGGCCGGCCGCAAACTCCGCTTCGAGATCCTGACGAAGGGCGGCGATCCGGTGCGCGAGCAGGGCGGCGTGATCCTGCGCGAGAACCTCGCCGCCGTCGGCGCCGCGGTCGAAATGCGCGCCATGGAGCAGGTGGCCGGCCTGGCGCGCGTGCGCGCCGGCGATTTCGACGCCTATTTCGGACTGTTCACGCTGAACCTCTACGGCAACCCGGCGCCGTCCGTCCGCTCGACCGCCACCGGCGAGTTCAACTTCGGGCATTATGCGAACGCCGCCGTCGACTCGCTGCTGGATGTCGCGCTGGGCGAGCGCGATCGCGCCCGCGCGCTCCCCACCTGGAAGGCGCTGCAGGCCGTGCTGGCCGCCGACCCGCCCGCAGCCTACCTCTTCTATCCCGACAACCTGGTCGCAGTGAACCGTCGCCTGCGCGACGTCCGTCCGCACATGCTGTCGCCGGTCAATAACCTTGATGAATGGTGGATCGCGCCCGCCGACCGTCGCGTCGGGCCTGCCGTTCGATGATTGGCGGGCGTCCGCGCATCCCGTACATTGAGGCCATGGACAGGAACTTCCGACGAACCGCTGGACCCCTGGCGCTGGCCCTGGGCATCGCGGGCGCCCTTTTGCAGGGCGGCTGCGGCGGCGCCGTTTCCGATCCCGGCGGTGGCGGCACGGCCACCATCACGTTCACGCCTGCGGCGCAGGGACAGTCGCTGGTGGTGGGCCAAATCCTGGCCTGCGCGGCGCGCGTGGACCCGACTGGCGCGCTCGAGGTCACCTGGCGGCGCGGCGGCGCGGTCGTCGCGACGACGGATGAATACCTCTACGATGCGTCGTTCGTCGGCCGCGACACCCTGCGGGCCCATGCGCAGTCGGGGAGCACGACGCGGGACTGGTTCTGGGTGATCAATGTGGCGGCCGAGCCGTCGACGACACCGCCCGCCGTGCCCAACGTCAAAACGTCGCCGGGCCCTGATCCGGTGCAGGTCGTGCTGGACTGGACGCGGATCGTGGCCTCGACCTGGCCCATCACCGACTACGTCATCAAGGTCAGTTACGCCGGTCCCGTGACGGTCCAGTCCTGGGACGCCCTTCCCATCCTCGGAGTGGTGCCGCACCAGGCCGGCATCGTGGGATACACGGCGACGTTCGGGCGCGCCGAGGGCCTGGTGGCGGGCGCCGATGGCTGGTTTGCGATCCGCGCCCGCGATGACCATGGGCAACTGTCGGGCATCGTGGTCAACAGCCGCGCGCTCATCACCACCGAGTGGTGGATCGACGGCCACGTTGTGGACGACAGGGGTCAGGCGATGCTCGGGGTGATCGTCGGGTCCGTCGCGCCGCTGCGCAACGACAACACCGACGGCGCCGGGATCTTCCGGCTGGGACCGTACCGCAGCATCGACACGGTGACCGTGCGCACGACCACGACCGACTACTGCGACTTCACCACGGCCCCGCTGGCCAGCACCGCCGACATGGATCTCGCGCTGGTGCTGCCGTACCGGTATCCCGTCGATCCCGATTGCCTCGTGTACGGCGGCAGCTTCCTGGACTATGTGCGGGACATGACCCGGACCGCGGTGGTGGCCGGCGACACCTCGGCGACCCGCCTGTGGAGGTGGCCGACGTACCCGGTGTCCGTGTTCCTGCCGGACTCGACGCTGGCGTCCGGCCGTCACCTCGACGACCTGGCCCGCCCCATGCTGGCACTGTGGAACGCCGCGGTGGGAGAGGACATGCTGGTGGAAACGGGCTCGGCGGCGACGGCCGACGTGCATTTCCGCTGGGTGACCGATGCGGCGGCAGGCTACGGCGAGGCCGTGCTGGAACTGCCGGCCGGGGGCATCCTGGGCAACGTGCTCCCCGAACGGATGCGGATCGAGGTGGAGACGGGGCTGTTGACCGATACGTTCTTCCAGGAAGTCGTGCTGCACGAACTCGGGCACGCCCTGGGGCTGGCCGAGCACTACGACCCGTCGTGCTCGGCCGCGGGGCACCTGATGGTGTACGGGGCCTCGGGCAACCTGTCGCTGGCCGAGCCGATCCACCCGGACGAAGTGCGCGCAGTGCGCTTCGTGAGCCGCCTGCACGAGGGCCTCGACATGGCTGGCTACGAACGCTAGCGGCGAGCTGGTGGCGTCAACCCGGGGGCCAGGCCAACGGGCGGCCACCCAGGACGTGCAGGTGAAGGTGGCCCACGCTCTGGCCGCCGTCGTCCCCGCAGTTGATCACGAAGCGATAGCCGCCCGGCGCCAGGCCTTCGGCGTGCGCCGCCATGACGCCGGCCGCCAGCAGCCCGTCCACCGCGCCGCTGTCCGGCCCGACGAGGTCGTTCAGGCCGTCGAAATGGCGACGGGGGATGACCAGCACGTGGCTGGGCGCCTTGGGGCTGATGTCCCGGAAGGCGATGAAAGCGTCGTCCTCGTGGACGATCTCGGCCTTGATGCGGCCGGCGGCGATCTCGCAGAACAGGCAGTTGCTCATCGGGCCCTCGCTGGTCGGGGTTGCTGCGGCGGAGCTTGAGGGTACCATCGGCGGCGGCCGGATGGCAAGGCGGCGGGCGTGTTAGCGGCCCCGCGCCGGTCCCCGCGATTTTCTCTGTTTCTTTGCTGGCCTTTCGCCTCTGTTTCGTCTAACATGGGAGCCGTTGGCTCAGGTGGCGCCGGGAACTGCCGCGCCAACGATCCCCGCGCACGGGCTGCGGTGCCGGGACGGAGCGCTGCCAATCCAGGAGGGAACCCCATGGGACTGACCCCGCGCCAGGCTGAGATCCTGGCCTTCGTGACTGCCTACGCCGAGGAGCGCGGCTTTGCGCCGACCCTGCAGGAGATCGGCAACCGCTTCGGCCTGTCCTCGGTGGCGACCGTGCACAAGCACGTGCGGCACCTGGTGGACAAGGGCTACCTGAAGCGGGAACGCCGCAACGCGAGCCGCGACATCGAGGTCGTGGGTGACCACGGCGGGCTGGCCACGATTCCCCTGCTCGGGACGGTTGCCGCCGGCCGCCCGATCGAGGCCCTGGCCGAGCACGAGGAATTGCGCGTGCCCGAGGAATGGCTGGGAAAGGGGCGTACCTATGCCCTGAAGGTGCGCGGCGACTCGATGATCGACGAGCAGATCCGCAGTGGCGACACGGTTGTCGTCGAGGCGCGCGAGACGGCCCGCAACGGCGAAACCGTGATCGCGCTCGTCGATGGCGAGTCGGTCACCGTCAAGCAGTACTTCCGCGAGGGCGCCGTCATCCGCCTGCAGCCGGCCAACCCCGCCGTCCCGGTCATGCGGTTCCCGGAGGAGCGTGTGGTGATCCAGGGCGTCGTGGTCGGCGTCCTCAGGCGCTACAACTGACCTGCCCGGTCCTGCCGAGCGGGCGACCGGGCATGTCCCCGGCCGCCCGCGGGCCCTTTCCGCCGCCACCTGGTTGACGCCCTTGCTTCCGACAGGTAGCATACCCGAAAGCCGTGCATGAACTTTCGGGATTCCAGGAGCAGGGCGGGTCAGCCATGGGCAGCAAGGACAGGCCGGGCGAACTGGAGGAGATCTTCGAGATCCTCGTGACCGCCTACGCCCAGAAGGGCGGGTCGGTCCCGGGCGAGAGCGACCTGTGCTGGCGGCCGGCCACGGACGCCTACGAGACCGACGACGCCTTCATCGTGCAGATGGACCTGTCCGGGATGGACCCGGGACAGATCGAGGTGCTCGCCGACGAGAAGAGCCTGCTGGTGCGCGGGATCCGTCCCGATGCCTCCGGCCCGGGCAAGAAGCATTTCCACAAGATGGAGATCAGCGTGGGACCGTTCGCGCGCCGGGTGCCGATCGGGGTCCCCGTCGACCCGGGCGCGGCCACGGCGCGGTACCGGGGCGGTTTCCTCTTCGTGACGTTCCCCAAGGGCGGCAGTGGCCGCGGGGACCGGCGGCAGATCTCCATCGAACGCTAGCATCCCCTGGCGGGACCCGACACGGACCCGTGCCGGCGGCAGTAACGGGAAGGAGCTCGACGACATGGCCGACAACCACCGGGATCACGAGGACCAGGACCACGCATCCGAGGTCATCCTTCCCAGGGAACTGCCTGTGCTGCCCATCAGCGAGGCGGTCATCTTCCCGGCGATGATGGTGCCCCTGGTCCTGACCGACACCAACCTGGTGCGGTTGGCCGACGACTGCCTGGCCGGCGACAAGATCCTCGGCACCTTCGCGCAGCGCGAAACCGATGCCGATGCCGAGGGCGACGAGGAAACCGCCGACCGCGACCTCATCTACCAGGTCGGAACCGCCGTCAAGATCCAGAAGATGCTGCGCTTTCCGGACGGCAGCATGCGCATGCTCGGCCAGGGCATCGCGCGCTGCCGCATCAAGGAGTTCGTGCGCGAGGAACCGTACATGATCGCGCGCGTCGAGCTGATCAAGGAGGACGTGCAGGACGATTCCCGCACCCTGGCCTACATGCGCGGCGTGGCGAACAACTTCCTGAAGATCATCGACGCCTCCGAGACGCTCAGCGACGAGCTGAAGGTCGTCGTGATGAACATCGACGACCCGGGCCGGCTGGCCGACCTCATCGCCTCGAACCTCGACATCGAGGTGGCCGAGAAGCAGGCCATGCTCGAGGAGCGCTCGCCGCGCAAGCGGCTGCAGCTGCTGTCGAAGGTCGTCATGCGCGAGCTGGACGTGCTGGAACTGGGGCAGAAGCTGCAGTCGCGCGTGCGCAAGTCCATCGACAAGGACCAGCGCGAATACTACCTGCGCCAGCAGATGAAGGCCATCCAGCGCGAACTGGGCGAGACGGACGAGAGTTCGGTCGAGCTGGACGAGCTGCGCGAGCGCATCGACAAGGCCGAGCTGCCCGAGAAGGTGCTGACCGCGGCGAACCGCGAGTTCGACCGGCTGGCCCGCATGTCGCCGGGCGCCAGCGAGTACACCGTCAGCAAGACGTACGTCGACTGGCTGCTCGACCTGCCGTGGAACAACAGTTCCGAGGACAAGCTCGACCTGGCGCGCGCCGAGGCGATCCTCGAGCGCGATCACTTCGGCCTGGACGACGTGAAGAAGCGCATCATCGAATACCTGGCCGTCCGCAAGCTGAAGGCCAACCACCGCGGGCCCATCCTCTGCCTGGTGGGACCGCCGGGCGTCGGCAAGACGTCGCTGGGCCGCAGCATCGCCGAGGCCGTCGGTCGCAAGTTCTTCCGCTTCTCGCTCGGCGGCATGCGGGACGAGGCCGAGATCCGCGGCCACCGGCGCACCTACGTCGGCTCGATGCCGGGGCGCATCATCGCCGGGCTGAAGGAGTGCGAGACGAACAACCCCGTCTTCATGCTCGACGAAATCGACAAGCTGGGGCAGGACTTTCGGGGCGACCCGGCGAGCGCGCTGCTCGAGGTGCTCGACCCGGAGCAGAATTCCGACTTCACCGACCACTACCTGACGCTGGCGTTCGACCTGTCGAAGGTGATGTTCATCACGACGGCGAACATGCTCGACACGATCCCGCGGCCGCTGCTCGACCGCATGGAGATCATCCAGCTGGCGGGCTACACGAACCTCGAGAAGCTGCAGATCGCCAAGCGCTACCTGCTGCCGCGGCAGATCGAGGAGAACGGCCTGACGACCGCGCAGATCCGCTTCACGGACGCGGGCCTGATGAAGGTGATCGAGGACCACACGCGCGAGGCCGGCGTGCGCAACCTCGAGCGCGAGATCGGCGCGGTGTGCCGCAAGGTCGCGACCGAGGTGGCCAAGGGGAAGCGGCGGGGCAAGCACGCGCTGCAGGCGATCGGCGCGAAGAACCTCGAGGATTACCTGGGGCCCGCCAACTACTCCGGCGACCGCCTGCGCAGCCACCTGAAGGTCGGCGTGTGCACCGGTCTGGCGTGGACGCAGGTGGGCGGCAAGATCCTCTACATCGAGGGCCTGGCGCTGCCCGGCGGCCACGGCAACCTGAAGCTGACCGGCCAGGTCGGCTCGGTGATGCAGGAATCGGCGGCTGCGGCCTACAGCTACCTGCGGAACCGTTTCGGCGCGCGCGGCGAGCACACGACCTTCTTCTCCGAGAAGGACGTTCACATCCACCTGCCGGCCGGCGCGGTGCCGAAGGACGGTCCGAGCGCGGGCATCGCGATGGCGTCGGTGCTGCTTTCGCTGCTGCTGGGGCGGGCCATCGACCGCCGCACGGCGATGACCGGCGAGATCACCCTGACCGGTGCGGTATTGCCGATCGGCGGGTTGCTCGAGAAGGTGCTGGCGGCGCATCGCGTCGGCATCCGGCGCGTGATCATTCCGGCGGACAACGAAGTCGACCTCGCGGAGATTCCCGCCGAGGTCCGCGACGCCGTCGAGTTCGTGCCGGTGAGCCACGTCGACGATGTCTGGGAGGCGATCTTCCCGGGCTTCGACGCCTGACACGGCCCGCTCAGAGAGAGGTTGACCGGTGTCCGACCACAAGCTGCTCAGCGCGATGCTGCGGCCGTTCTTCCGCAAGGGGAACAGCGCCCGGTTCTCGCTGCCTGACTGCCTGGGTGAGGACTCGCGCGTCCTGTGCATCGACGCGGGCGGCCTTAGCGACATGCTCTTCCACATGCCGCTCCTGACGGCCATGCGGCGGCGGTATCCCGGCATCGGCATGGACTTCCTGATGCCCGAGCAGCACGCGGCGCTCGTGGTCCCGAGCGGCCTGGCGCGCCAGTGCCTGATCTACAAGCCGGGCCAGTTGAATCCCTGGCGGCCGTCGTTCGCGTCCCTTCTCAAGCAGGTCGGCGCGGGCCACTACGACGTGGCGTTCGTGATGGCCCATGAGCCGCAGCCGGCGCTGGAGATGGTGGCCCTGGCCAGCGGCGCCGCGCTGCGCTACGGGCCTTCGCACGGCGGCGCCTGGCCGAGCATCAACTTCGAACTCCGCCCCGACGCGGACAGCTACCTCGGGGACAGGTTGCGACACGCGGCGCCTTTCTTCGGGTTCGCCGTCGCTGACCTCAAGACGAAATGGCCGCTGCCCCTGGACAAGGTGCGGCAGATGGCGCAGCAGGTGCACTTCCACAAACCCAATGCGCGGCAGATGCTCGTCGGCATCGGGCCCGGGCGGACCCTGACCGGCGAGCCGGCCTCGATCGAGTCGTACCAGGCGGTGGCGCGCACCCTGGGGTCGCGGCTCGAGTGCCGGGTGATTCCGCTCGGCGATCCGCAGGACCAGGAACAGCTTGCCCGACTGGAGGTGCTGCTGGCGAATGTCCCGAGCGGACTCAGCCGGGACACGCTCCTGGAAGTCGTGCTCCTGCTTGCGCAGTGCGACCTGTTCGTCGGCGGCAACACCGACCTCTTCCACTTCGCCGTGGCCATGGGCGTGCCTGCGATCGGCCTGTTCACGGACGCTGACGAGCCCCGCTGGCGACCAACCGGGCGGGCGCAGGTTCGGCTCCTGGAACTCGACGACGCCGGCCGCATCGACCCGGACGTCCTGTTGGCTGCCGTCGACGCCGTGGCCGGCGATCGGCGCCGGGCTGCGTCCACGGCCGTGGCGCCATCCGCGTCGCCCGCCGCTCCGGCGAATGTGCCGACCGCCGCCCCCGGGAAGCCCGCGGCGTCCGCCAGCGATGCGGCCGCCCAGTGATCTGCGTTCCAGTGATCTGCGTTCCAGTGATCTGCGTCCCGCACTTCCGGCGTCCACTGGCCGCGCGGTCCGCGCCATGAAACAACCCCGCCGCATCCTCGTCGTGGCGCCCAACTGGCTGGGCGATGTCGTCATGCTCACGCCGCTGCTGACCTGGCTGGACGCCGTGCGCCGCGCGCCCGGTGGGCCATCGCTCGAGCTTGCGCTCGCGGTCCGTGCGGCGTGGGCGCCGCTGTTTGCCGGCGATCCGCGCGTCGACGAACTCCTGGTCGCCGAACGACCTGGTCGCCATGACGGGCTGCGTGGAATCGCGGCGCAGGCGGCGCGGTGGCGGCAGGGTCGTTTTGATGCGGCGCTTCTGGGGCCACCATCGCTGCGCGCCGCGCTGACCGCAGCGCTGGCGGGCGTCGACTTGCGAATCGGCCATCGCGGCGACGGAAGATCACTGCTGCTGACGAGCGCCCTGCCGCGAGCGCCGCGCGGTACGCGGCACTACGCGTTGGAAATGCTGGACCTCGGGGCCGCGCTGGCAGGCATCGCGCGGTGGGAGAGGGCGGCCCTGCCTGCGCCGGAACCCGCCGAGGCCCGGTTGCAGGCGATGGCCTCGGCGATGACGCCGTCGGCGGAACGTCCGCTGTGGGCGCTGGGGCCGGGCACGACGTTCGGGCCGGCGAAGAACTGGCCCGCCGCGCCGATGGCGGCATTCGTTTCGGCCGCGGTCGCGACCGAAGGTGCGCGCGTGCTGCTGCTCGGGGACGCCGGCGCGGCGCCGATCATCGACGAATTGCGCCTGGCGCTGCCGGCGCTGCGTTGGACCCGCGGCATGGACGGCGGCGAATCGGCACTGCAGGCGGACGTGATCGACCTCAGCGGCTGCACGACGCTCCCGGAGGCGGTGGCCTGGCTCGGGCGCTGCCGCGCCTATGTCGGCAACGACAGCGGCTTGATGCACGTGGCGGCGGCGCTCGGGATACCCACGGTCGGGCTGTTCGGTTCGTCCAATCCCGACTGGACGCGACCGTCCGGCGCGTTTGTCGAGGTCGTCGCCGCCGATGGATTCGCCTGTCGTCCGTGCTACCGGCGCACGTGCAACCATCCGGTATTCTGCCTGGGGGCCGTGGAGGGCGAGCGCGTCCTGCAAGCCGTGCAGCGGTTGCTCGCTGCGGCAGCCGGGCGCAGGGAAGGGAGCAGCCCGGGATGATCTGGAAAGCCCCTGCCCGCGGCGAACGCCGCTCTGGACCGACGCTGTTCCTGGACCGTGACGGCGTGCTCATCGTCGACAAGGACTACCTGCGTGATCCGGCGGGTGTCGAACTGGTGCCCGGCGCCGCCGCGGCGCTGGTGCAGGCCGCCGCCGCCGGCCGCCTGCTGGTCGGGCTTTCGAACCAGAGCGGTTTCGGGCGCGGATTTTTCGGGCAGGCCGAACTGGCGGCCGTGATGGCGCGGGTCGAGGCCGACCTTGCGCGCGAAGGCGTGGTGCTCGACGGCCTGTACTATTGCCCGCACGCGCCCGGTCAGGGGTGCCGCTGCCGAAAGCCAGGCCCGGGGCTCCTGGAGGAGGCGTCGGCGTCGTTCGAGTGGGACCAGGCGCGCTCGTGGATGATCGGCGACAAGGCGAGCGACGTGGAACTCGGACGCCGACACGGCCTCGGCGCGGTGCTGGTCGCCACCGGGCAGGGCGCCGTGCAGGAGGAACTTGTCCGCGCGGCGTGGCCTGACGACGCGCGCGTGCTCTTCGCGGCCGACCTGCCGGCGGCGATCGAGGCAATCCTGGCGCTTGACGAGGGCGGCGCGAATGACCGGGGGAGCACGGCGTGACCTGGCTCCTGGACGACCGTCCGCTCAAGCGGGCGCTGGTCACGCGGCTGCGCTACCTGGGCGATGTCGTGATGTCGACCGTCGTGGTCGCTGCCCTGCGACGCGGCGACCCGGACCTGGACATCGGCTACCTGTGCGAGGCGGCGCATGCGCCCGTCCTTGACGGCCAGCCCGACCTGGCGCGCGTGCACGCGCTGGCGACCGGCCGGCGCGGCGCCGATGCGCGTGCGCGTGAGGCCGGCAGCGCACGCGCGCGCACCGTGGGCCGCCCGACTGCGGGCCTGGTCGGCGACCTGCGCGCGCAAAGCTACGACGTCGCGATCGACCTCTTCTTCAACCCCCGCAGCGCCTGGCTGCTGCGCCTGTCGGGCATCGGCCGACGGTTGGCCGGGCCGGCCGGCTCGCGGGGCTGGCTCTACACGCACCAGTCCGCCGCCGGGGCGGCGCGCGGGCACGGCGGCTGGGAACAGTTGGCTCCCGGGGGTTTGGGAGACCACCTGTCGCGCCTGTCCCCGCTTGTGCACGCCGAGAGCGGTTGCGGCTTCGTCGAATGGTTCCTGGCCCAGGGCGGGCGCGCCCTCCCGCAATTGGGCGAGCGCCCCGCCGCCCGGGCGAACGTTGCCGCCGTGCTGGCCAAGGCCGGGCTTCCGGTGGAGGCGCCCTACCTGGTGCTCGCGCCCGGCGCGACCTGGGCCACCAAGCGGTGGCCCGCCCCGCACTGGGCCGCGCTGGCCGCTCGGTTGCTTGAGGCTTGGCCTGGCTCACTTGTCGTGCTGACCGCGCCGGGGACGGTTGGGGCAGACGGGGCTGACGGGGCTGGACTGTCGGCGGGCATGGCGGCGGCCGGCCGCGCGGTGGTGCTGCCCGTGCTGCCGCTGCCCGAGGTTCTGGACCTGCTGGCCGCAGCCGCGGCGCTGGTGAGCGTGGACGGCGGCGTGATGCACGCGGCCGTCGGCCTCGGGACACCAACGGTCGCCTTGTTCGGGCCCACCGATCCCGCGCTCTGGTTCCCGTACGTAGGCAACGGACCGTTCCGGGTGCTGGCGACGCGACCGGGGTGCCACCCTTGCGATCGGCACGAATGCGACGCGTTCATCTGCCTGCCCGACCTGGCCCCGGCGACCGTCGCGGACGAATTGATGGCCGTACTGGCGGGCGCCACCGGCAAGCGCGGCAAGGAGCGGACGTGAAGGCGCCGCGCGAGGATTTCCGCCGCATCCTGCTGATCCGGCGCAAGGCGCTCGGCGATGCGCTCGTTTCGCTTCCAGCCGCGGTGGCGATCGCGGACGCCTGGCCGGCCGCCCGTGTCGACCTGGTCGTCGATCGTGCGCTGGCGCCGCTGTTTCGCGACCTGGCGCCGAACCTCGAGGTCGTCGCGTATCCGGGCGCGGAAGGGCAATCGTGGCTGGCCTGGTTGCGCGCCCGGAGCTACGACCTGGTCGTCGATTGGCTGGGCAGCCCGCGGACCGCTCTCTGGACGGCATGCTCGGGGGCGCGCGTGCGCGTGGGCTACGACCTGCCGCGCCGGCGCTGGGCGTACAACGTCCGCGTGCCGCGCAACCGCCTGGGCGGGCAGGCACTGCGGGGTTTTGCCGGTGAGGCGTTCCTCGATCCCCTGCGGGCGCTGGGCCTGGACCCGGCGCCGTGGTCACCGGCCATGGCCCCGTCTCCCCCGCGGTCGACGGCGGGCGGGGCGGCGCCGACCTTGTTCGACGGCTGGCTCGACCAGTGGCAGGCGGGAGCGGAGGCGCCCCGTGTCGTGCTCGTGATGAGCGCGACCTGGAGCGCGAAGGCCTGGCCCGCCCGCCACGTCGCCGGCCTGTGGAAGGCCCTGCACAAGAGCGGCGCGCGGGTCGTCCTGGCGCCGGGCCCGGGGGACGAGGCGCTGGTCGCCGCGCTGACTGCCGACCTGCCGGCATCAGCCTTCGCGCCACCGTCCTCGTTGCGGGACATGGCGCGCCTGCTGCGCGCCACGGATCTCTTCGTCGGCACCGACAACGGGCTGCGGCACCTCGCGGCGGCCCTCGGCGTGCCCACGGTCACGGTGTTCGGCCCGACCGACCCCGGAGGGTGGAACCCGCCCGGCCCGCGCCACGTTAGTGTGCGGCGCGGCGAGACGTGCTCGCCGTGCGACCTGACCGAATGCCCGGTGGGGGGACACCCCTGCCTCGAACTTCTCGGGCCGGATCCCGTAGCCGAGGCGGCGCTGCGCCTGTTGGGGGCAACCGGCCGCGGCGCCGAACGGAAGGCGAACACGTGTTGAACGGACTCTCCCGCCGGCGCGGGCCGCGGCGCGTCGCGATGGCCCTGGCGGTCGCGGCCCTGGCCCTGGTGTCCGCGTCGGCCGTCGTACCGGCTGAGGAAGCCGCCCCGGTTGCCGCTGCCGCGCCCCCGTCGGGACCCGCACCCACCGTCTACGGCCCCGGCGAGCGGATGGTCTTCGAGATCAACTACGGCCCGGTCAACGCCGGGGAAGGCACGCTCGAGACCATCGGAACGGTCGATCATCTGGGCCGGACGTGCTACCATGTCGAGAGCACGACGAACAGCAACCGGTTCTTCTCGTCGATCTACAAGGTGCGCGACAAGATCGTCACCTACATCGACGTGAACGACCTGAGCAGCGCCTACTTCTACAAGCGCCTGCGCGAAGGCGACTACAAGAAGACGCTGGAGATCAACTTCGACCGCGCAGCCGGCATGGCGGTCTATGGCGACGACACGCCGCTGGCGGTGCCGCCCGGCATCCAGGACGAGTTGTCCGCATTCTACTTCGTGCGGAACCTGGACCTCGAGGCGGGTACGGACCTGACGCTGCCGGCGCACACGTCGCGGCGCACGTACGCGATGCGGGTCATCGTGCACGGGCGCGAGACCGTCGAGGTGCCGGCCGGGAAGTTCGAGTGCTTCGTGGTCGAGCCGGTGCTCGAGGGCGAGGGATTGTTCAAGAGCGATGGCCGCATCCTGCTCTACCTGAGCACCGACGAGCGGCGCATCCCGGTGCTGATGAAGGCGAAGGTGCCGGTCGGCTCGATCGATGTCGCATTGAAGGAATACCGGGCAGGGACGCCGCTGGCGCCGCTGCACCCGGGCGGCCGCTGAGCGGCCGGGACCCATGACCGAGGCGGAGGCATGACTCCTGACCATCGTCGATCGCCGTTCGTCCCGCCCGCCGACTGGCTGGCGGACGTCGACGCCCCGTCCGAGGGCGCTCCCGGCGCGGGCTTCCTGCTCGCGATGACCCTCCTGGCGGCAGTGCCGCGGCTCATCGGGCTGCGGGCGCAATCGCTGTGGGTCGACGAAATCCTGACGTGGCACGCCGTCCGGCCCGGGCACAATCTGGCATTCTGGGAGCAGCTGCACGACACCATCCAGGGCCCGCTGTACACAGCCGTCGCGTGGCTGCTGGTCAGGCTGGGCGATCCCGAACTGATGATGCGCCTGCCGCTGGCGATCGCCGGCGTCCTGACGATCCCTGCCTTCGGTGTTCTCGCCGGTCGGCTGGTGGACGGCCGTTCGGCGCGGCTGGCCGTGCTGCTGCTGGCCATCAACCCGTTCCATGTCTGGTACAGCCAGGAGGGGCGTGGCTACGGGTTCCTGATGTTCTTCGCGGTGCTGGCCGCGATCGCGTACCTGGACCTGGCCGCCGGGCGCCTGCGCCGGCGCAACATCATCGCGTTCATTGCGAGCGTGTCCGCCTGCATCCTCAGCAACCTGTCGGGCGTGTTCCTGTGGGGCGCGATGGCAGCGACGATGATGTTCGTCGACCGCCCCCGCCTCGGGCGCGACCGCCTGCTCGTGGCGCTCGCCTTCGGCGGCGTGCTGCTGGTGACGATGCCGTGGCTCCTGCAGGCGTCGGGAATCTGGGCCGTCCATCGCATGGTGCCCGGCGTCGGGGTGGGAGAGGCCCTGCGGGGCGAGACGACGTTCACACCCGCCGCCCTGCCGTACACGCTGCTGACGTTCTTCTACGGCTACAGCCTCGGCCCGTCGCTGACGGAGCTGCACCGCCCGGACCGCGCGCACCTGCTGCAGGCGGCGCTGCCGCTCCTGGCGGTGGCCGGCGCCGCGGTGGCCCTCGCGCTGGCGGGTGGCATCGGGCGCCGGGCCGACCGCGGGCGGGCCCGGCTGCTGATCTGGATCCTTGTGCCGGTGGTCGTGCTGGCGGCGCTCGCGCTGCGCAACGTGAAGCCGTGGAACCCGCGCTACGTGTCGGTCGTGCTGCCGATGGTGCTGCTGCTGGCGGCCCGGGGCCTGGTGCGGCTGCCGCGCGCCGCGGGCGCGCTCGGCGCGACGGTCCTGCTGGCCCTGACGGTGTGGTCGCTGGGCGCGGGCCGCGCCGACCCCCGCTACGCGCGCGAGGATGTCCGCGAGGCGGCGCGCGTCGTCGCCGCAGCGGCGGCCCCGGGTGATGCCGTCATGGTGCCGGTCGTGACCGACGTCTACGAATTCTACGACCGCGGCCACCAACCCCTGGTCGGCGGCTACGCGAAGCCCCCGCTGGCGTCGGCGACGCAGGCGGATACCTGGTGCGCCGCGACCCTGGCGGGTCGCGACCGTTGCTGGGTGGTGCTGGCCCGCGACTGGTACTTCGACCCGCGGGGCGAACTGGAACCGGCGCTGGCGCGGCTCGGCACCATGCGACTGGTGGCGCAGCCGGCAGGCACGCGCATCTATGCCTGGGAGCGGGCCGGTACCGGCAGGGCGGCGCATGGGGGTTGAGTACTTCTACGGCGATCGCGCGGGCTACGACGCGTTCGTGGCGCCGACGGCGGGCGCCTCGCGCGGCGGCGGCGCGTACCGTTTCGCGAAACGCGCCTTCGACGTGGCGGCCGGCCTGTGCGGTTTGTTCCTGGTGATGCCGCTGCTGCCGTTCATCGTGCTGCTGATCAAGCTCGAGACGCCGGGGCCGGTCCTCTTCCGGCAGGCGCGCGTCGGTCGCTTCGGGCGCATGTTCGCCTGCTACAAGTTCCGCTCGATGGCGGTGGACGCGGAGTCGCTGAAGGACCACCTAGTCCACCTCAACGAGGCCACCGGCGCCGCGTTCAAGATCAAGGACGACCCGCGCATCACCGGCGTCGGTCGATTCCTGAGGCGCAGCAGCCTGGACGAGTTTCCGCAGTTGCTCAACGTGCTGCGCGGCGACATGTCGGTGGTCGGGCCGCGTCCGCAGATCCCGACCGAAGTCGCCGACTACACGCCCGCGCAGGCGCAACGGCTGGCGGTCAAGCCCGGCCTGACCTGCCTGTGGCAGGTCTCGGGGCGCAGCCACCTGGACTTCACCGAATGGATGGAACTGGACCGCCAGTACGTGGCGGCGGCCGGCGCGGGGCTCGACCTGCGCATCCTGTGGCGCACGTTGCCGGCGGTCATCCAGAGGAAGGGCGCGTATTGAGCCTCCGCGGCATCGGAACCGACCTCGTGGCGGTCGGGCGCGTGGAAGCGCTGCTCGGCCGGCACGGCTCGCGATTCCTGGCGCGTTGCTTCCGGCCGGGCGAGATCGCGACCAGCGCCGCCGGCCCTGCCCGGGCCGATCTTGCGGCCCATGTGGCGGGCCGCTGGGCCGTCAAGGAGGCCTGCCTGAAGGCCCTCGGCGGGGATGTCCGCGGTATTCCCTACCGGGATGTCGAGGTGCGCCGGACGGCCGGCGGCGCCCCTGAAGTGGTCGTGCACGGGCGTGCTGCGACCGCGCTGGCCGCCGCCGGGGGACGACGTATCTGGGCCTCCCTCAGCCACGAGCGCGACCTGGCCATCGGGTTCGTGGTCATCGAGGACTGAACCCGCAGGGCGGCCGGCCACCGGCCGGGCTGCGGACTTGGCCGGTTCGCGCGTGTGTGCTAGATTCAGCGACCTGGCGCCGGCCCCGGGCATGCCCGTGGCCGCCGGCGCTCCATCGAAAGCCGGGACGGACGCCACCCAATGGAACTCGAATTCCTGCTGATCGACGTCTTCACCGACCGCCCCTTCGGCGGCAGTCGGCTGTACCTGTTTCCCGACGGCGCGGGCGTGGGCGAGGGGCTCATGCAGAAGCTGGCGATGGAGATGGGCGCGGGTGAGACGGCGTTCATCGTCCCGTCCCGGACCGCGGGTTCCGGTGCGGCCGGCCTGCGCGTGTTCACGCCGACAGGTGAGATCCCCTTCGGCGGCCATTCCGTGCTCGGGGCCAGCTTCGCGCTGGACGAACTGCGCCAGCACGGCGGAAGCGGCAGCCCGTTCCAGTGGGAACTCGAGGCGGGGCGCTTCACGGTGGAGCGGCGGTTGGAGGCTGAGAAGGCGGTCTACTACCTGACGCAGGAGCCCCCCGTCTTCATGGGGCAGTACTTCCACCGCGGCAAGGTGGCCCGGACCCTCGGCCTGCACGAGGACGAGATCGCCATCACCGGGCTGCCCTGCGAGATCATCTCGACCGGCCTGCCGATCCACATCGTGCCGCTGGCCTCGCTCGAGGCGATGGCGGCGATCAACCTGCGACGGCGCGAGGCCGATGCCATCGCGCGCGACCTCGGCTTCGGCGACCTGTTCGTCTTCACCTGCGAGGTGGAGGGCCACGACTCCGCCGTCCACTGCCGCATGTTCGCGCCCCATTTCGGGATCCCCGAGGATGCGGCGAGCGGCGCGGCCACCGGCGCCCTGGTCGCCTATCTCGTCAAGCACCGGCTGATCAGGTGCGACGAGCACGTCCGCATCGTCAGCGAACAGGGCCTCGAGATGGGCCGCCCCAGCCGCATCATCGCCGAGGCCACGGTGCGGAACGGGCAGGCCACGGACATCAAGGTCGGCGGCAGCTGCATCCTCGTGGGTCGCGGCCGGCTCGACGTTTCCTGAAGTTTTGTTCATCAGGCGGCCGCAACGGCGGCCATGACCATTGCGAGCGCGGTCGGCCGATCCGCGCGGAAAGTGGACCACGCACATGAATGCCCCTGCCGGATTGCCCCCTGAAATGTCCTCGATGGTGCTGCAGACGCTGCGCCAGGTGGTGGGCCGCGAACTGACGGACCATCGCATCATGGAGATGGACGAGCAGGACACGTTCCCCACGGAACTCATCCAGAAGCTGGTGTCGCCGGACGTCGGGCTGCACCTGATCTTCCTGCCGGAGGACTGCGGCGGGCTCGCCGGCGGCGCGCGGGACATCTGCCGCATCAGCGAGGAGATGGCAGCCTGGGACCTCGGCGTCGCGACGGCCTTCCTGGCCATCTGCCTCGGCACCGACCCGATCCTCGTCGGCGGCACGCCCGCGCAGAAGCAGAAGTGGCTGGTCAGGATCGCGAACGAGGGCCTGATCGTCGCCTACGGCGTGACCGAGCCCGAGGCCGGCAGCAACGTGGCCTCGCTCAAGACGACGGCCGACCAGATCGTCGATGCGGCCGGCAACGTCACCGGCTACCGCCTGAACGGCGCCAAGCAGTTCATCACCAACGGCGGTGTCGCCGACCTCTACACGATCCTTGCCAAGACGCCCGGCGGTCCCAGCTTCTTCGCGGTCGAGAAGGGCACGCCCGGCCTGTCGGTCGGCAAGAAGGAGGAGAAGCACGGCATCCGCGCCTCCAACACCACCGGCGTCCTGCTCGAGGACGTCGAGGTGCCGGCCGAGAACCTGATCGGCGGCGTCGAGGGGCAGGGCCTCAAGCAGGCCAACGCGGTGTTCGGCTACACGCGCCTGATGGTGGGCGCGTTCGGCCTCGGCGGCGGACAGGCGCCGCTCAAGCGCGCGCTCGCGTACGGCAAGACGCGCGAACAGTTCGGCGCGCCGCTGGTCGAGAAGGAAGGCTACCTGCTGAAGCTGATCGTCGAGCCGTGGATCGACCTGGCGGCCGGCCGCGCCTACATGGAGCAGACGGCGCTGCGCATCGACGAGGGCCACACCGAACTGACGACCGAGGGCTCGATCGCCAAGCTCTGGTGCACCGAGGCCGGCAACCGCGCCGCCGACGCCGCCATTCAGGCGCACGGCGGCTACGGCTACGCGCGCGAGTACGTCGTCGAGAAGATGCGCCGCGACGTGCGCATCACCACGATCTACGAAGGCACGAGCGAGATCCAGCAGAGCATCATCTCGATGTTCCGCTGGAAGGAGACCGTGCGGTCGAAGGGCGCCTTCTACGCACTGCTCGCCAGCGCGCTCGACGAACTGGCAGCGGACAAGCCGCGCGCCGGGGCCGCGCTGATGGCGTCGACCGTGCGCGCGCTCAACGAGACGGTGCTGCGCATGCACGCCGCCAAGATGACGCGCAGCCAAATGGTGATGTTCACCTTCGCCGACATGATGACGATCGCCGAGGTCGGGGCTGCGTTCGTGGCGCAGTCGGTGCGCGGGCCGGTCGAGGGCGGGCTGTCGCCCGAGGCGACGCTGGCGATGAGCCGCGCCTTCGCGCGGAAGGCGGCGCGCGTCGTGCGTCAGGGCACCGAACTGTGCGCCGGCTGCCTGCTTTCCGAGCCCGGTGAAGAGGCCGCGCGCGCGGGCGCGGAGCTGCTGGACACCGTGCAGAAACTGCTGCCCCTGGACGCCACGCGCGGCCTGTGGGAGGACATGAACATCGTCGGCGCCGCCCTCAAGGCGCTCGATTGAGGTACGGCGGCGTGGCGGACCTGGACCAGAGGATCGACGAATGCCGGCGGCGCTGGGAGGCGGCGCCGGAGTCGCGCGCCTTCATCCCGCTGGCCGACCTGCTCCGTCAGGCGGGCCGCGGCGAGCAGGCGCTGGTGGTGCTCGAGTCCGGGCTCGAACGGCATCCCCGGGCGGTGGCGGCGCTCGTGACCCTGGCGCGCACCCTGGCGGCGGTCGGCCGCGCGGCGGAAGCGGCCGAGGCCGCCTTGCGGGTCCTCGAGCACGACGCGGACAACCTGGCCGGCCTTGAACTGGTCGCGGAAGAGGACCGGCGGCGCGGCGACCTCGTGGCGGCCATCGGCCACTACGAGCGGCTGGCGCAGCTCGTCCCGGACGACCGGCACTGGGCGGCCGTCCTCCGGCAACTGCGCGAGCGGCGCGCCGCGGCGACGGCGGCCGAGGGCGCGGCGCTGGTCGACGGGTTCGCCACCGTGACGCTGGCCGACCTGTACGTGGCCCAGGGCTACGAAGAGAAGGCCCGCGCGCTGTTGACGCGGTTGCTGGCGGAGCGGCCCGACGACCCCGAGGTCCGCCGCCGGCTGGCGGCCCTGGCCTCGGCCGGGGACACGACGGGCACCGCGCCCGGCCAGGCGGCAGGGGCGATCCGGCCGCTGGCCCAGGAGCGGGCGGAGCGGCGCGAGGTGGCCCGCGAGCAGTTTGCCATGTGGATCGAGCGGATCCGGGTTGATCGCGAGGTGGCGCCGTGAGCGGCCGGGTGCACATCCTCAACGGGCCCAACCTGTCACGCCTGGGCACGCGGGAACCGGCGGTCTACGGTTCGACCACGCTGGCCGAACTGGAGGCCCTGTGTGCCGGCTGGGCGCAAGGCCTGGGCCTCGAGGCGACGTTTGCCCAGCGCGAGGGCGAAGGTGAACTCGTCGAACTGATCCACCGCGCGGGCGACCAGGCTGACGGCCTCATTCTCAACGCCGCGGCCTACACCCATACCTCGGTGGCGGTCCGTGACGCGGTCACCTCGATTTCGATTCCGGTTATCGAAGTCCACCTGAGCAATCCCGCGGCGAGGGAACCTTTCAGGCGCCAAAACCTTTTAGAGGACGTCGTTTACGCGGGCATTCGCGGTTTCGGCGTGGACAGCTATCGTCTGGCGCTGGAGGGGATTGCGGTCCGCCTGCGCGGCTGACCAGGCTCCCGGGACGGTGCAACGGACGTTGCCTTGGGCTTGGGCGCGTGTTATCAATGGCGGGTTGGCCCTCAGGGGCCCCATCCAATCCAGGTCGAGAAGCGAGGACAACAGTGGCCGATACGAGTGATTTTCGCACGGGCTTTACGCTGCGCTTCAAGGAGCAGCTCTGGACGATCGTCGATTTCCAGCACGTGAAGCCGGGCAAGGGCGGCGCCTTCGTGCGCACCAAGCTGAAGAACATCAAGAACGGCAAGGTCGTCGAGGAGACGTTCCGCGCCGGTGAGAAGGTCGACGAGGTCCGACTGGAGCGCAAAGAGTTCCAGTACCTGTACCCCGACGGCGAATACCTGGTCTTCATGAACAAGGAGACCTACGAGCAGATTCAGTTGCACCGGGATGGCCTCGGCGACCTCCTCCTTTACATCAAGGAGAGCGAGACCTGCACCATCCTGCTGCAGGAAGAAACGCCGCTGACGGTCGAGCCCCCGTTCACGGTGGAGCTGGCCGTCAAGACGACCGACCCGGGCCTGCGCGGCGACACGGCGCAGGGCGGCTCGAAGCCGGCGACCATGGAGACGGGACTCGTGGTGGCCGTGCCCCTGTTCATCGAAGAAGGACAGGTCCTCAAAATCGACACGAGGACCGGGAAGTACCTGGGCCGCGTCTGACCATCAGCTCGCAACGGAGGCGAATGCATGGATATCCAGAAAGTCCGGGAGCTGGTTAAACTGGTGGAGCACAGCGGGATCGAGCAGCTGGAGATCGTCGACAAGGACACGACGATCCGCATCCAGAAGTCTCCCGCCGCCGCCGTCGGCGTGCCCCAGATGGCGCCGCCCCAGCCCGTTCCTGCGGCCGTGATCGCCGCCGCCCCGGCGCCCGCCGCCGACGCGGCCCCGGCGGCAGCCCCGGCGGCTGATCCTGCCCGGGCGCGCTGGAAGGAACTGCGTTCGCCCATTGTCGGGACGTTCTACAGGGCCCCTTCCCCGACCAACCCGAATTTCGTGAACGTGGGGGACCGGGTCAGCAAGGGCCAGCCCCTGTGCATCATCGAAGCCATGAAGGTCATGAACGAGATCGAGGCCGAGATCGACGGCACGATCCGCGAGATCCTGGTCGAGAACGGCAGCCCGGTCGAAGCCGAGGCGGTGCTGTTCCTGGTCGACCCCGCCTGACCGGCGGCGGTATCGGGCATACGGCAGGGCCGGCTCCCCGCGGGGACGCCGGCCCTGCCGTTTTCCGTCCCGCAGGCCGGTGCGGATCCGTCGTCAAGTCGGCCGCCCGGGCTGCCGATCCTAGGGGCAGCCTGATCCCGCCGCGCGGCCGGCCTGCCGCCGCGGCCTTCTTTGCCGGGGAGCGCCCTTTCCATGGACATCAAGCGGATCCTCAAGGAGATGATCTCTCGCGGGGCCAGTGACCTGCACCTGAAGGTCGCCTCGCCCCCCGTGTTCCGGATCAACGGCACGCTGGTCTTCGGCGACTACGAGCCGCCGACGGTCCAGGACATGGTGGCGGTCTGCCAGCAGATCCTGACCCCGAGCCAGCGTGAACTGTTCGAGTCCACCCGGGAGATCGATTTCGCATTCGGCGTGCCCGGGGTTGCCCGGTTCCGGGCGAACTTCTACGTGCAACGCGGCAGCGTCGCGATGGTCTTCCGGCATGTGCCGGTCGAGATCCACACGCCGGACGACCTGCACCTGCCGCCGGTGATCAAGGAACTGGCGAAGAAGACCCGCGGGCTGATGCTGGTGACCGGTACGGTGGGCAGCGGCAAGTCGACCACCCTGGCTTCGATCGTCGACATCATCAACCGCGAGTCGGCGCGGCACGTCATCACCATCGAGGACCCGATCGAGTTCCTGCACCGCGACCGCAAGAGCATCATCAGCCAGCGCGAAATCGGTTGCGACACCAATTGTTATGCAGACGCGTTGAAGCACGTCCTGAGGCAGGATCCGGACGTCATCCTGATCGGCGAGATCCGCGATGCCGAGTCCATGAAGATCGCCATCACGGCCGCCGACACGGGCCACCTCGTGCTCAGCACCATGCACACGATCGACGCCACGCAGACCGTCAGTCGCATCATTTCGTTCTTCCCGCCGCACCAGCACCAGGAGATCCGCTACCTCCTGGCGTCCACGCTGCAGGCCGTGATTTCGCAGCGCCTCGTCACCGACACGGACGGGCTCAGGCGCCTGCCGGCGTGCGAGATCCTGATCTCGACGAGCACCATCCGCGAGTACATCCGCGAACCGGAGAAGACCGTCATGATCCGGCAGGCGATCCAGGAGGGCTACGTCCAGTACCAGATGCAGACCTTCGACCAGTCGCTGATGCAGTTGCACCGGGACGGCCGGATCAGCCTCGACGTGGCCCTGCAGGCCAGCAGCAACCCGCATGAATTCATGCTTCGGGTCAAGGGCATCCAGGCCAGTTCGGACACGACCTGGCAGCGCTTCGAGGGGCAGCCCGACGACGGCAAGCCCGCGATGACGCGCATCTGAGCGGCGTCCGGAGCCGTCCCCTTGAGCCTGCGACCCGGCCCCGCGGCCGGGTCGCGCGTTTGGGGAACTTCCTTCTGCGCCGGCGGTTGCGCCGCTGCCGCCCGGCGTCCCGTTTTCCCTTGCCATCGCGCAGGACGCACCCCAGAATGGGCCGGTGTGGAGTTGCGGCTGGCCCGGGGACGGGTCGGCGCGCAGGTGCTTGTCCCCTAAGCAGGAAGTCGCGGATGTTCAAGAAGATTCTCGTGGCCAACCGGGGCGAAATCGCCCTGCGCATCATGCGCGCATGCCGTGAGCTCGGCGTGCAGAGCGTGGCCATCCACTCGACCGCCGACGCCGATTCCCTCCACGTCAAGTATGCCGACGAATCGGTCTGTGTCGGCAAGAAGACCAGCGCCGAGAGCTACCTGCGTATTCCCAACATCATTGCCGCGGCCGAGATCACCGGCGCCGAGGCCATCCACCCCGGTTACGGCTTCCTGGCCGAGAACGCCCACTTCGCCGAGATCTGCGTCGACAACGGGTTCACCTGGATCGGGCCCGGCCCGGAAATCATCCGCAGCATGGGCGACAAGGCCACCGCCAGGACGATGGCGGTCGAGGCCGGCGTGCCGGTCGTGCCGGGCACCGGCCTGGTCGACACCGAGGACGAGGCGGCCCTGGCGGGCGAGAAGTTCGGCTTTCCGGTCATCATCAAGGCGACGGCCGGCGGCGGCGGCAAGGGCATGCGCGTGGCCTGGGACGAGGCCGAACTGCGCAAGAACTACGTCGCGGCCCGCAACGAGGCCAGGGCGGCCTTCGGCAACGACGGCGTGTACATCGAGAAGTACCTCGTCACGCCGCGCCATGTCGAAGTGCAGTTGATGGGGGACAACTTCGGGCACATCCTGCATTTCGGCGAGCGTGACTGTTCGGTGCAGCGCCGCCACCAGAAGCTGATCGAGGAGGCGCCGTCGCCGGCGGTCACCCCGAAACTGCGGGGCGAGATGGGGGCGGCCGCGGTGCGGCTGGCCGAGCGCGTGAACTACCGCAGCGCCGGCACCGTCGAGTTCCTGCTCGATACCGACGGTTCGTTCTATTTCATGGAGATGAACACCCGGATCCAGGTCGAGCACGGCGTCACCGAACTGGTGACGGGCATCGACCTGATGAAGTGGATGATCCGCGTCGCGGCTGGCGAGCCGTTCGATTTCGTGCAGAAGGACATCGCCGTCAAGGGGCACGCCATCGAGTGCCGCATCAACGCGGAGAACCCCGAACGCGACTTCATGCCGTGCCCGGGCCGCGTCTTCTACTACCATGCGCCGGGCGGGCCGGGAGTGCGTGTGGACACGCACATCTACTCGGACTACCTCGTCCCGCCGCATTACGATTCGCTGCTGGCGAAGATCATGACCCACGGCAAGAACCGCGAGGAAGCGATCGCACGGATGCGCCGCGCCCTGGCCGAGTGTGTGTTCGAGGGGCTGCCGACGAGCACCCCGTTCCACCTCGAAGTGCTGCACAATCCTGTCTTCCTGTCAGGGAAGGCGACGACCCGCTTCCTGGAAGAGGAACTTTCCCATCTCCAGGAGGGCCTGCGTGGCCGGGCGAAATCGGAAGAAGGCTAAGGGCGGCGAGACCCCGTGGTACCGTGCCCCGTGGCTGGCGGGCGTCGTGATGATCGCCTGCGCGCTCTACGGCGGGTTGTCGCTGACCGGCAATCCCGGTCCGTGGACGGGCATCCTCACCGGAAAACAACTCGACCAGATGTTCCCCGACGGCAATCCCGGGGGGATGGTCGGCTCCGCGCTCAACGTGATCGGGCGGCTGGGCTTCGGCTCTGCGTGGTGCTGGGCCGTGCCCCTCGCGCTGCTGGCGCTGGGCATCGGCTCGCTGGCGCAACGGATCGAGCGGCCGCGCGGGGTGATCCTGCGCGCGATCCCCATCTGGCTCGTCACCGCAACCTGGCTGGGGCAGCCCGACTGGCCCCTGGGCATGCCGGCGGCGGCGGAATGGGGCGGGGGCGCAGGCTACGGGCTGGGGCGCCTGTTCCAGAACCTCGTCGGGGCCGGCGGCAGCCACATCTTCCTGACGGCGGCGATGGTGATCGTCGCCGGCCTGCTCGCGGGCCGGCGCCTTGCCGTGGTCGCGAAGCTGGGCGGCCCGCTCGGGCGGCTGTTCGGTGCGCTGGGTAACGGCCTGCGCGCCCTGTTTCCGGCTCTCGGCACCGCGTTGGCGGGTGCGTGGGGGCGCCTGGCCGGGATGATGGCGCGCCGGCGCGAGGCGCACGCGCGCGACGAAGACGACGATGCCGGGGCGCAGGAGCCCCAGACACCGGCCGCCATGGCGGCGGCGGCGAAGGCCCGCGAACGCGTCGTCCACGAGACGCCGCTGCCGACGCCGACGGCATCGTCCGACCTCTGGGACGAGGACGAGGTGCCTGCGGCGCTGGTGCTGCCCGGCGCCGACGGTGAGGAGATGGCCGAAGCCGCGGCCGCGCCGCGCGCGATCCGCGCCGCGAAACCGGCGCGCAAGGTGGCGCGCGGCCCGGTCCGGATGCCGGGCCTCGAATTGCTGACGCCGGCCGGGCCGGAAGGCCAGCCGGTGGCGGCGACCGAACTCGACGCGGCCGCTGACCTGCTGGAGGCCACGCTGCGCTCGTTCGGCGTCGAAGGCGAGGTCAAGGACGTGCGCCCCGGGCCGGTGGTCACGACCTACGAATACCAGCCGGGCCCCGGCATCCGCGTCAACCAGATCGTGCAGCGCACCGACGACCTAGCGCTGGCCATGCGCGCGCGCTCCATCCGCATGGAGGCGCCCATCCCCGGCAAGGCCGCCGTCGGCATCGAGATCCCGAACCCGACCGCGCGCATGGTGCGCCTGCGCGAGGTGCTCGAACTGACGGGCACCCAGCCGCGCGAGCCGTTGTCGGTCATGCTGGGCAAGGACGTCGTGGGGCGCCCCGTCGGCATCGACATCGCGTCACTGCCGCACCTGCTGGTCGCCGGCTCGACCGGCAGCGGCAAGTCGGTCTGCCTGAACGCGCTGATCTGCAACCTGCTGCTGCGGAACGACCCGTCAAAACTGCGGATGGTGCTCATCGATCCCAAGATGCTCGAGATGAACGTCTACAACGGGATCCCGCACCTGCTGCTGCCGGTGGTCACCGACCCGCGCGAGTCGCTGAAGGCCATGCAGTGGCTGGTGGCGCAGATGGAACTCCGCTACCGCCAGCTGGCGAAGTGGCAGGTCCGGAACATCAAGCAGTACAACGACAAGATCGAGCGCGGCGAGGTCAACGACGCGCAGGGCGACCCGCTCACCGAGCCCATGCCGTACTTCCTGTGCGTGGTCGACGAGCTTGCCGACCTGATGCTGCAGCTGGGGAACGACTTCGAGGGACCCATCACGCGGCTGGCGCAGAAGGCCCGCGCGGTGGGCATCCACCTGGTGCTGGCCACGCAGCGGCCGAGCGTCGACGTGCTGACGGGCGTCATCAAGGCCAACATCCCGTGCCGGATCGCGTTCAAGGTCATCCAGAAGAACGACTCGCGCACCATCCTCGACATGAACGGCGCCGAGCAGCTGCTGGGGCACGGCGACATGCTGTACCTGCAGCCGGGCCGCGCGCTGCCCGTGCGCGTGCACGGCGCCTTCATCGACGTCGACGAATGCGATGCAATCGCCGCCCACTGGCGGCAGTACGCAGGGACGACGGAAGAGATCAGCCTGGCCGAGGAATCCGGCGGGGCGGGCGAACACACCGGCGACGACGAGCTCTTCGACGACGCGCGGGACATCGTCGTGCGCCACCAGAGCGGGTCGACTTCGCTGCTGCAGCGCCGGCTGCGCATCGGCTACACGCGGGCCGGCCGCCTGATGGACATGCTCGAGGAGGCCGGCATCGTCGGCCCGTTCACCGGCAGCAAGGCGCGCGAGGTCCTCATCAAGCCCGAGGAACTGCCGTCCGCGAAGGAAGGTCGGGCCTGATGCGCCGTGTCTGGTGTGCAACCCTCGGTTGCGACAAGAACCTCGTCGATTCCGAAGCGCTGCTCGGCCACTTCGCCCGGCGCGGCGCGCTCATCGTGCGCGAGCCGGACGACGCGGACATCTGGGTGCTGAACACGTGCGGCTTCATCGACGCCGCGCGCGAGGACAGCGAGCGGACCCTGCGCGAGATGTGCGAGGCGAAGGACCAGCGGCTGCTGGTCGTGTGCGGCTGCTGGTCGCAGGAGCACGGCGAGGCGATCCGCGAGCGCTTCCCCGACGTCGACGTCGTGGCCGGTGTGGGGCAGTTCGCGAACGTCGTGGCCGCGTGCCTGGGCCAGGAGACGCCGTCGGCCGTGCTGGCGCCGGACTTCCCGCTGGCCGGGCCCGGCGTGACGCCGGTGATGGTCGGCGCCCCCGCGGCCGCGCCCTACGGCGGCCTGGTCGATCGCCCCCTGCTCACGCCGGCGCACGTCGCCTTCGTGAAGATCGGGGAGGGCTGCAACTGCCACTGCACGTTCTGCCGCATCCCGCTCATCCGCGGGCCGCAGCGCAGCCGACCGGTCGCCGAGATCGTGGCCGAGGTATCCGGGCTGGCGGCCCGGGGCGTGCGCGAGGTGCAGATCGTCTCGCAGAACACGACCGATTTCGGGCGCGAGACGGGGGAAACGCTGCTGCAGCTGGTGACCGCCCTGTCGCGCATCGAGGACCTGCGCTGGATCCGCCTGCTCTACCTGTACTCGGGTCTCGTGTCCGTCGACGACCTGAAGCGCCTGCTCGACCTGCCGCGGGTAGCGCCGTACCTGGACCTGCCCATCCAGCACGCCTCCGCGCGCCTGCTGAAGGCCATGAAGCGGCCGGGGGGCGAAAAGTCGTCGCCGCGCTTCTTCCAGCAGTTGCGCGATGGCCGCGAGGACCTGGTCCTGCGCACGACGGTCCTGCTCGGGTTCCCGGGCGAGGAGGATGAGGACGTCGAGGAACTGGCCGACTTCCTCGCGGAGGTCCGGTTCGACCATGTGGGCACGCACCACTTCTCGCCGGAGGCCGGGACCCCGGCCGCGCGCATGGACGAGCAGGTGCCGGGCGAGGTCGTGCTCGACCGCGAGGCGCTGATCACGGACCTGCAGTCGGAGATCTCCTTGTCGCGGCAACAGGAGCGGCTGGGAACGGTGCACGAAATCGTCATCGACGAGGTCGTGGCCGGCGGGGAGATGGACGAGTCGGGCGTCGACGAGATCGTCGAGTCCCTGCGCGAGGGCACCTGGCACGGAAAGCGGGAACGCGCGGCCTTCGACGGGGTTGTCGAGGCTCCGGTTTCCCTTGCGCTGGGCCGAAGCTATCATTTCGGTTACGATCTGGACGGTGCGGTGCTGCTGCCTTTGCCGGGCGCGGCGCCGGGTGACGTGGTCAAGGCACGCTTCGTGGCCGTGACGCCCTACGACGTGTGGGGCGAGCCGGCCTGAAGACGACTGGTGGTCCCGCTGCGGGACCGCGCGAAAAGGGGAACCGTGGACAAGCGCATCCTCGTGGTTCTGGGCCTGGTGCTGGCGGCGACCTGCGCGCGGGCCGAGACGAAGCAAGAGACGAAACAAGAGACGAAACAAGAGACGAAGGCAGACACGGGCCCGGTCACTCTGGGCGGGGCCGCGGCGGCCGACTCGCTGCGGACGAACCTCTGGCTCGTCGAGGCGATGATGGGCGAGATCGTCAGCCAGGCAGCCGATGCCCTGCCGGCGGCGCCGGCGCGCGTGCTGCTGACGGGCAAGGTCACCGACGGCGATCGCGCCGGGAAGCTGTTGCGCGTCGTCGCATCGCGGGTCCTGCGGGAGCGCGGCTACGAGGTGCTGGTCAGCCATCCCGACAGCGTGGAGGGACACCGGCCCGATTGCGAAGCCGACTTCGCCATCGACGAGGTCGCCCTGAAATACCCGGACGTGGGCCGGACGCTGGGGTTGTGGCGGCGCTGGGTGGACCGCGATGTGAGCGTCGTGGTCACGGCAGAGGTCTCGGAGCGGGCCTCGGGGCGCCTGCTCTTCAGCGACCGCATTGCGCGCCGCTTCAACGACCGGGTGTCCAACGACGAACTCCTGCGTGTGGATTCGTCGCTCTACCCGTTCACGACCGCCTCGGTGCGGGAGACCGGGTGGCAGCGCCGCCTGGAGGAATTCGCCGTGCTGGGTACGCTGGCCGGCCTGATCGCCGTTTACTTCGCGAACACGGGGAGCTGATCGATGCGTAACCTGCAGCGGGTGCACCTGGCCGCCTGCCTGACCCTCGCCGCCCTGGTCGGGGCCATGACGGCCGGCTGCGGCGGCAGCAACCCGAACCCGCCCGGCACGCTGGGCCGCGCCGACTACTTCGCGAGCCGGGGCAAGCGGCTCGAGGCCGTGGCCGCGTACGAGGCTTTCGTGCGCCACAACCCCACCGATTCCCTGGCGGCCGAGGCGCAGTTCCGCAAGGCCATGATCTACATGGAGCTGAAGGAGTATCCGCTGGCCGCGGTCGAATTCCAGATCCTGGCCAAGGATTTCCCGACGAGCGACCGCGTGGAGGAGGCCTCCTTCCAGGAGGGGCTGTCGTATGCCCGCGAGGTCGGCAACGTCGAGCGCGACGCGAGCGGGGCGCTGCAGGCACGCGAGCACTTCCTGAAGTTCAAGGAGACCTACCCGCAGTCGACGCGACTGGCGGCGGTCGACGCCGAACTGACGGCGATCAGCGACCTGATGGTGCGCAAGCGGCTGGCGCAGGTAGAGGTCTTCCGGCAGTTGAAGCGCTGGAGGGCTGTCGCCACGGTGCTCGACGGCGTGATCGCGGACGAAGGCGGGTCTTCGCTGCTGCCGCAGGCGCTCTGGGAACGCGCCGAGGCGGCGGAGCGCCTGGCCGAGCCGGCCGTCGCGGCCACGTACTACCAGCGGCTTGCCGAAAGCTTCCCGACAGATCGCCGCGCCGCGGCCGCTGCGGATGCCGCCACGCGCCTGCGCGCTGCGGCGGGTTCGTGATCCGCGCCGTCCTCGGCGGCACGTTCGATCCCGTGCACGCGGGCCATGTCGCCATGGCCCGCCACCTTTTGGCGCACGGCCTGGCCGACCAGGTCGTGGTCGTCCCGAACTGGCGCTCGCCGTGGCGCGAGGAACCGGTCGTCGCCCCGTCCGAGCGGCTGGCGATGTGCCGGTTGGCGTTCGCCGATGTCGCGGGCGTGGTGGTCGACGAGCGCGAGATCGCCGGCGGGCGGCCGGCCTGGACCGTCGACACCCTCGCGGCGCTGGCTGCTGAGCACCCCGGCGACAGGTTGCGCCTCGTGGTGGGCGCGGACCACCTGGCGACCTTCGACCGTTGGCGGGACGCCGGGCGGATACTCGAACTCGCCGAGCTCGTCGTGCTGGCGCGAACGGGCGCCACGGCCGGTGCGCCCCCGGCCTGGCTGGACGGCCGCCTGGTCCCCGCGCCGGCGTTCGACCATCCGGTGTCCGCGAGCGCTGTTCGTGCTATGTTGGCGAGCGGGTTCGCGGCGGCGGAAGCCTTGCCGGCGGACGTCGCTGCCTACATCGCCGCCCGCGGGCTCTACCGCGCGGGCTGAACGACCCGGCGCCCCTTCCTGGAAAGGTCCCTTCCTTGTCGATCATCCTCGTCGACGGCTCCGCGCTCGTGTACCGGTCGCACTACGCCTTCGCCGGGCGGCCGCTCACGTCGCCCTCGGGCGAGGTGACCTCCGTCGCCTTCGGTTTCTGCAACTCGGTGCTCGGGCTGGTCGAGACGCGTCGCCCGGAACGGCTGGCGGTCGTCTTCGACCGGAAGGCGCCGACGTTCCGGCACGCGATGTATCCGCTGTACAAGGCGCACCGCAAGCCGATGCCCGACGAACTGGCGGCCCAATTGCCGCGCCTGCACGAACTGCTCGCGGCGTGGGGCGTTCCCGTGTTCGGCGAGGAAGGCGTCGAGGCCGACGACGTGCTGGCCACGATCGCGGCCAGGGCGGCGGCGCGCGGCGAGCGCGCCTGGCTGTACAGCGGCGACAAGGACTTCCTGCAGTTGCTGGACGAGCATGTCGGCATCCTCAAGCCCGGCAAGCGGGGCGACGAGGTCACCGAAGTGACGGCCGACACGGTCCGCCGCGAGTACGCGCTCGAGCCGCCAGCGCTCGTCGACGTGTTTGCCCTGTCCGGCGACAAGGCCGACAACATCCCGGGCGCGCCCGGGGTCGGCGACAAGACCGCACTGAAGCTGATCCAGGAATTCGGGACGCTCGAGGAACTGTTCGCGGGCCTCGACGCCAGCACTCTGACGCCGCGCCTCAAGCGCGTGATCGCCGAGAACCGCGAACAAGTAATGCTGTCGCGCGACCTGTTCCGCATCCGCCGCGACGTCCCGCTTGACCTTGATTGGGACGCGCTGGCGACCGTGCTGCCCGTCGGCGAAACGGTGACGGCGCTGCTGGGCAGTCTCGGCCTGCGACGTGTCCAGTCGCTGGCGGCGAAGCTGGCGACACGCGACGTCGCCGGGACGAAGGTGGCGCCGCCTGCGGCGAAGACGGCGGCAAACCCTGCGCCGGCTCCCGAAGCGGGTGCGGGCCCTGCTCCCGAACGCGCGGCCGACGGTTGGGCCGAGCGTTGCCGCGCGCGCGGTTATGCCCGGCTGGACGACGACCGGGCGCTCGCCGACTGGCTGGCGCGGCTGGATCCGCGGGCGGCGCTGGCGGTCGACACCGAGACCGACAGCCTGCGCGCCGAGAGCTGCCGCCTGGTCGGCATCAGCCTGGCCGGCGCGGCGCGCGACGGCGGTGCCCTGCCGCCGGCCTACATCCCGGTGCGCTGGCGCGAGAGCGAGGCGGGCCCCCCGGCCGGCGGCCTGTTGTTCCCCGTCGGTCGTGAGCACGATCGGCTTGCAGGCATCGCGCCGCTGCTGGGACCGGTCCTGCTCGGGCCGGCCCTGAAGGTCGGCCAGAACCTGAAGTACGACGAGTGGGTGCTCGGCCGGCACGGCCTGCCGCTGGGTGGGCCGCGCTTCGACACCATGCTTGCGTCATACGTGCTGGACCCGGGCCGTCGTTCGCACGGTCTTGACGACCTGGTCGACGACTTCCTCGGCCATCGCATGATGCCGTACGACGAGTTGTTCGAGCGCGGCGACAAGCGCAAGGACATTCTCGAGGTGGATCCCTGGCGCCTGGCGCTCTATGCGGCGGAGGACGCCGACTACACCCTGCGCCTGCATGCTTGCCTGGCGCCGCAGCTCGACGAGACCGGCCTGCGGGGCTTGTTCGCCGACCTCGAGATGCCGGTTTCCGCGGTGCTGCTGCGGATGGAGCGCAACGGCATCCGGCTCGATCGCGCGTTCCTCGGCACGCTGCGGCAGCGCTTCGACGAGGAACTGACTGCGCTGCGGGTGCGCATCGTCGAACTGGCCGGCGAGGACTTCAACCTGAACAGTTCCCAGCAGCTGGCGGTCATCCTCTTCGAGAAGCTGGGGCTCAAGCCGATCAAGAAGACGGGGACCGGCTGGAGCACCGACGTTTCGGTGCTGTCGGTGCTGGCCGAGGATCATCCGCTGCCGGCAGCCATCCTCGAGTACCGGCAGGTCGCGAAGCTGCAGAGCACGTACGTCGAGACGCTGCCGCTCCTGGCCGACGCGGGCACGAACCTGATCCACACTTCCTACAATCAGGCCGTCGCTGCGACGGGGCGCCTGTCCAGCTCGGATCCCAACCTGCAGAACATCCCGGTGCGCACGGAACTGGGTCGCCAGATCCGCCGGGCGTTCGTGCCGCGGGATGCGGACAGCGTGTTCCTGTCGGCCGACTACTCGCAGGTCGAGTTGCGCCTGCTGGCGCACCTGGCGGACGACCCGGGCCTGCAGGCCGCCTTCCGCGACGGCGCCGACGTGCACCGCCGGACGGCGGCGCTGATCAACGGCATCGCCGAGGACGCCGTCACGCCCGAGATGCGCAGCCGGGCCAAGGCAATCAATTTCGGCGTCATCTACGGCATGGGCGCGCGCGCCCTGGCCAAGCAGATCGACGTCACGGTGCGCGAGGCCACGGCCTTCATCGACCGCTATTTCGAGACGTACCCGGGCGTGCGGCTGTACATCGAGGCCACGCGTGAATCGGCGCGTCGCCACGGCTGGGTGCAGACGATGCTCGGCAGGCGGCGCCTGCTGCCGGACATCGCCTCGCCGGACGCGCGCCAGCGCTCGTTCCAGGAGCGGGTGGCGGTCAACACGCCCATCCAGGGCACCGCCGCAGACCTGATCAAGCTGGCGATGCTGCGCATCCAGTCGGCGCTCGACGCGGGAGACACGGGGGCGCTGCTGCTGCTGCAGGTGCACGACGAGCTGGTCCTCGAGGTCCCGCGCCCGCGGCTGGACGAGGTCGCCGCGCTGGTGCGCGACGGCATGGAGCACGCGCTGACGCTGAAGGTGCCGCTGATCGTCGACATCCACACCGGCGCCGACTGGGCCGAGGCCCACGGATGAGGCGCTGGGCGGTCACGGGCCCCACGGGCGCCGGCAAGTCGGCGGTGACGGCCCTGCTCGCCGCCCGCGGCGCGTGCGTGCTGGACGGCGACCGCCTCGGTCACGAAGTTCTGGCGCAGCCGGGGGTCGCCGCGGCTGTGGCGGAGCGTTTCGGGGCCGACTGCGCCCCCGGGGGCGCGGTGGACCGGGCGCGCCTGGGCCGGCGGGTGTTCGGCGACGACGCCGAACTCGCCGCGCTGGACGCCATCACGCACCCGCCGCTGTGCGCGCTGATGGAAAACCGCCTGCTGGAACTGGAGGCGCAGGGGCATGCTCTTGCCGTCCTCGAGGCAGCCGTGTATTTTCGGCTTCCGGCCGCACCGAGGATGGACCTGGTCGTGGCCGTCGTCGCCACTGCCGAAAACCGGACGGCCCGCCTGGCCGCGCGGACCGGGCTGGACCCGGCGGCCGCGCGGGCACGCGTGGACGCGCTGGCGCCGCTGGACCGTGACTGGTCCCGAGCCGACCTGACGATCCGCAACGACGGGGGAGAGGCCGAACTGGAGGCCGCCGTGGACGCCCTGTGGGCCGCCCACGCCCCCTGAAACCGCCGGCGCCGTGGCGTCGGGAAGGAGCCTGTCCGCCGTGAAGGAGATCGTCGACCGTCTCGAGGCCGCCGTGGCCCGCCTGGTGATCCTCAAGGAGGGGCTTTGACTTCGACCGCCTGCAGGACGAGCTGAGCGGGCTCGAGGGCAAGCAGGCAGAACCCGGTTTCTGGGGCGACCAGGAGGCGGCCGGCGTCGTGCTCGGCCGCCTGCGCATGCTCAAGCAGATGACGCAGCCGCTGGTGAACGCCTCGGCGAAGGCCGATGAACTGCAGGTGCTCGCCGAACTCGTCGCCGAGGAGGAGGACGCCGACACCGTCGCGGAACTCGGCACGGGCGTCACCGAACTCGAGAAGGCCGTCGAGAAGATCGACTTCCAGTTCCTGCTCGGCGGCGAGGCCGACAGCCACGGAGCGGTGCTGGAGATCCATCCCGGCGCGGGCGGCACCGAGAGCCAGGACTGGGCGCAGATGCTCCTGCGCATGTACACGCGCTACGTCGAGACGGCGGGCTGGAAGATGGACACCCTCGACCTGCAGGCGGGCGAGGAAGCCGGCATCAAGAGCGCAGTGCTGGAGATCGACGGCGCGTTCGCCTACGGCTACCTCAAGAGCGAGTCGGGCGTGCACCGCCTGGTCCGGATCTCGCCGTTCGACGCGCAGAAGCGCCGGCACACGTCGTTCGCCTCGGTGTTCGTGTATCCGCTCGTCGATGACGACATCTCGGTCGTCATCGACCCCAACGACCTGCGCGTGGACACGTACCGCGCGCAGGGCGCCGGCGGCCAGCACGTCAACAAGACCGACAGCGCCATCCGCATCACGCACGTCCCGACCGGCATCGTCGCCGCGTGCCAGAGCGAGCGCAGCCAGCACCGCAACCGCGACAGCGCGATGACGATGCTGAAGGCCAAGCTCTACGCGCGCCTGATGGCCGAGAAGCAACGCGCGCGCGACGCCATCGAGGCCGAGAAGATGGAGATCGCGTGGGGCAGCCAGATCCGGTCCTACGTGCTGCAGCCCTACACGAAGGTGAAGGACCACCGGACCGAACACGAGACCGGCAACTCCACCGGGGTGCTGGACGGCGACCTGGACGGGTTCATCGACGCCTACCTGCGCTGGCTGGGGCCGCGCGACCGCTGACCGGGAACCATTGACGCATGGGCGCGCGGCTTTTCGCGCGGCCGGGAGGAAGCCTTGACCGATCGCGAGAACACCACGCCGGCCGGCGAACCGGAGCAGCCCGCCGAGGGCACGGCCGCCTACCATCACCTGATCGAGGGGCGCATCGAGAAGATGCGCGAGCTGGGCAAGTCGGTCGACCTGTACCCGTACGGCTACGCGCGCACGCACACCAGCGAACAGGTGCGCGCGCAGGAGGAGGCGCTGACGGCCGCCGGCGCCGTCGTGCGCGTGCCCGGACGCCTGATGACCAAGCGGGGCGCCGGCAAGACGCTGTTCGCGCCGGTCCAGGACGAGTGGGGCCGCATCCAGGCCTACTTCAAGCTCGACATCCTGGGCGAGGAGCGCTTCCACCGGATCATGAAGCTGGTCGACATCGGCGACTGGATCGGCGTCGAGGGCACGCTGTTCCGCACGCGCACCGGCGAACTGACCATCCAGGTCTCGGACTTCACCTTCCTGGCCAAGGCCGTGCGCCCGCTGCCGGAGAAGTACCACGAGATGAACCTCGAGCTGAAGAGCCGCCGCCGGCACCTCGACCTGGTGATGAACCAGGAGAGCCGCGAGCGCTTCAAGAAGCGCAGCGCGATCATCAGCGAGGTGCGCGCTTTCTTCGCGGGCGAGGAGTTCCTCGAGGTGGAGACGCCCGTCCTGCAGCCACTGTACGGCGGCGCCACGGCGCGTCCTTTCACGACGCACCACAACGCGCTCGACACCACGCTCTACCTGCGCATCGCGGACGAACTCTACCTCAAGCGCCTGATCGTCGGCGGGCTCGAGCGCGTCTACGAGATCGCCAAGGACTTCCGCAACGAGGGCATGGACCGCACGCACAATCCCGAGTTCACGATGCTCGAGTGCTACGCGGCGTGGTGGGACTACCACCAGATGATGGACCTGACCGAGCGCCTGCTGCGCCGACTGGGGCAGCGTTTCGGCAACGACGGCGTGCTGACCTACGGCGGCGTGGAACTGGACTTCAACAAGCCGTTCGCGCGCCTGCGCTTCATGGACGCCCTGGCCGAGCGCACGGGCACCGACCTGATGCAGCTGGACGATGCCCAGGTCGCGGCGCTGGCGCGCAAGCACGGCATCGAGCCGCGCAAGGGCATGGGCCGCGACAAGATCCTCGACGCCCTGTTCGCCGAGCTCGTGGAGCCCGGCCTGACCCAGCCCACGTTCGTCATGGACCACCCGAAAGAACTCTCGCCGCTGGCCAAGGCGCACCGCGAAGTGCCCGGCCTGGTGGAAAGGTTCGAACTGTTCTGCGCCGGTTTCGAGGTAGCGAACAGCTTCTCGGAGCTGAACGACCCGTTCGAGCAGCGCCGCCGCTTCGAGGCGCAGCGCAGCCTGGCCGAGGCCGGCGACGACGAGGCGCAGCCGCTGGACGAGGAGTTCCTGCAGGCCATGGAGCAGGGCATGCCGCCCACCGGGGGCATGGGCATGGGCATCGACCGCCTGGTGATGCTCCTGGTCGACACGAACAACATCCGCGACGTCCTGCTCTTCCCCGCCATGCGCCCCGAGCGGATGGGCGGCGAAGGCTAGATGCGTTTCGCGGCCTACATCGCCGGGCGCTACCTGCGCAGCCGCCGCCACAGCCGTTTCCTGAGCCGCGGCAGTGTGACGGCCATCCTGGGCATCGCCATCGGCGTGGCCGTCCTGAACATCACGCTGGCGGTGATGAACGGCTTTCACGCCGAGATGCGCCGCACCTTCGTCGAGAACATGCCGATGATCTCGATCATCACCAGCCGCCCGGAGGGTTTCCACCCGCTGGGCGCGGTGATGGACAGCGTCGGCGCCCTGCCCGAAGTGGTGGGGGTGGCGCCCTTCATCCGGCAGGAGGTCCTGGTCTCCTCGCCGCGGCAGGTGGGGCCGCCCAGGCCGCAGGCGGGCGTGGTCTGGGGCATCGACCCGCAGCTGGTGGACGCGGTCATTCCGCTGAGTTCGTACCTGAAGCCCGAGCCCGCCATCCTCGCGGCCCTGTCCGGCGGCGACGTGCCGCGCGTGATCCTCGGCTCGGAACTCGCCGCGAACACCTACTGCGCGATCGGCGACACCGTCATCCTGACGTCCGTCGACGAGGAGCTCAACCTCCAGGACATCCACCCGGTCAGCGAACGATTCGTCGTCGTCGGCTTCCTGGAGACGGGGATGTACGAGTTCGACAGCCGGTTCGTCTACGGCGAACGCAGGGCCGTCGGCGCGTTCCTCGGCTATCCTGACGACGGCGCCTCGATGATCGGCGTGAAGGTGGCCGACCTGATGCGCGCCGACCGCGTTGCCGCCGCGCTGCGGGAACGCCTCGGCCCGGACTACTTCGCCACCGACTGGATGGCGCTGAACCAGAACCTGTTCCAGTGGATCAAGCTCGAGAAGATCATCATGATGCTGCTGCTGGGCATGATCGTGCTGATCGCGGGCTTCAACATCGTCGGCATCCTGACCATGATGGTCGGCGAGCGGCGCCGCGAGATCGGCATCCTGCTGGCAATGGGCGCGCGAAGGACGCAGGTGATGGGTGTCTTCCTGCTGAACGGACTGTGCCTGGGCGCGGTCGGCATCGCGGCCGGCAGCCTGGTCGGCCTGGCCGGCATCTGGTTCCTGGATGTCCACGGCGTGCGGCTGCCCGGCGACGTGTATTTCGTCGATCGCGTGCCGGTCCTGCTCGAGTGGGGCGATTTCGCGTTGATCGCGGGCGCGAGCCTCGTGATTTCCCTCGCGGCCGGCCTCTGGCCCAGCTGGGAAGCCTCGAACCTCGAGCCGATGGATATCATCCGCTACACGTAGGAAGGCGTGGCCGATGTCGGTGCTGCTGGAAGCGAGGAACCTGCGGAAGTCCTTCCGCCGCGCCGAGAGCACGGTGGACGTGTTGCGCGGCGTCGACTTCCGCCTCGAGCCCGGCGAAACGGCGGCGATCACCGGCAGCAGCGGCAGCGGCAAGAGCACGCTCCTGAACATCCTGGGCGGGCTCGACGCACCGACCGCCGGCGAGGTCCTCGTCGATGGCAGGCTGCTGGCCTCAGATGACCGCGCCGCGCGCGTGAAGTGGCGCAGCGAGGGCGTCGGCTTCGTCTTCCAGTTCCATTTCCTGCTGCCCGACTTCACCGCGCTGGAGAACCTGCTGGTGCCGGTGCGCAGCCGCCGCGATGTGGGCGCGGCCGACCGCGAGCGGGCGCTCGGGTTCCTGGAGCAGATGGGCCTGGCCGATCGGGCCTCGCACCTGCCGGGCGAACTGTCGGGCGGCGAGCAGCAGCGCGTGGCCGTGGCCCGCGCCTTCATGAACCGGCCCGCCCTGGTGCTGGCCGACGAGCCTTTCGGCAACCTCGACGCGGCCAACGGGGCGCGACTGGGAGACCTGCTGATGGAATTGCATCGGCAGGAAGGCGTGGGCCTGGTGCTGGTGACGCACGACGAGCGGCTCGCGATGCGGGCGTCACGGCGCTGGCACCTGTCCGACGGCCGGCTGGCGCCCGGCGGGGGGGAATCCGCATGAAGTGCCACCGCTGCGGGCTGCGCGAGGCCAGCGTGCACTGGCTCGAGATGAACGCCGGCGAGCGCCGCAGCCTGTGGCTGTGCGCCGATTGCGCCGCCTCCCGCGAGCAGGCCCCGGCGGCGTCCGAGCCGCAGGTGTCATTCCTTGGGCAAGGCCTCGGCAGCGCCGCGGCCGCCTGCCCCGGCTGCGGCACCACGCTGGAGGACCTGCGCCGGGACAACAGGCTGGGCTGCGCCCGCTGCTATGTCACCTTCCGGTCCACGCTGCTGCCGCTTCTGGCGCGCTTCCACCGCCACATCTCGCATGTCGGCAAGGTGCCCGGCGGGGTCCAGCCGACGACCCGGCTGGCCGAGATCACGCGCCTGCGCCTGGGGCTGACCAAAGCGGTCGCCGCCGAGGAATTCGAGCGCGCCGCGACCCTGCGCGACCGTCTCCGCGAACTCGAGGACCAGGCCGGCCCCGCTGACGGGAGCGCGCGATGAGCGGCACCCTCGCGGCGCTGGCGGCGGTGGACGCCGCCTGGCTGGACGGCCTTGGGCCCGACGGCGACATCGTGCTGGCCACGCGGGCGCGCCTGGCCCGCAACCTGGCCGGCTTCCCCTTCCCGCACCGGGCCGGCCCCGAGGCGCTGGCGACGATCAGCGTGGACCTCGGCCGGCGGCTGCGCCGGCTGCCCGAATTCGTCGACGGCTTCAGCGTCGACCTGGCCGCCTGTGAACCGCGGTCGCGGCAGCTGCTGCGCGAGAAGATGCTCGCCGGCGATGACCTGCTGGCCGTCCCCGAGCACCGCGTGCTGGTCGCCGGCCCGGATCTCTCGTACGTCGCGCTGCTCAACGGCGAGGATCACCTGCGACTGTGCGCCTGGCAGTCCGGGTTCGCCCCGGACACGGCCCTGGCGGCAGCCCTGCGGCTTGACGACCAACTGGCCGGCGCCTACGAACCGGCCTTCAGCCAGGAGCAGGGCTTCCTGACCGCCTCGCCGGGAAACGTCGGCACCGGGCTGCGCCTGTCGGCCGTCCTGCACCTGCCAGGCCTGGTCATGGCCGACGAGATCGACAAGGTCCTCAACGCCCTGCGGCAGCTCGAGTTCGGGGTGCGGGGCCTTGCCGGCGAGGGGCGCACCGTGCGCGGCGCCCTGTTCCGCATCGGCAACCTGACGACGCTCGGAAGGGACGAGGCCGAGATCGCCGGCGACTTCGCGGCCCACGTCGGCAAGGTCATCGTCCACGAACGGGCGGCGCGGGAGCTGCTCCTGGGACGCGACCGGCGGGCGCTGGAGGACCTGGCCTGGCGCGGTCGCGCGGCCCTGGCGAACGCCCGCCTGCTGACCACCCACGAGACCTGGGACTGCCTGTCGCACGCGCGGCTCGGCGGCGGCCTGGGACTGGTCCCGGCCCCGGACTGGGGCGTCTTCAACCGCCTGCTGGTCCGCCACCAGGGCGCCCATCTCGAACTGGCCGCCGGCCTGCGCCTGGACGGCCGCGAGCGCTCGGCGGCCCGGGCGGACCTCCTGCGGGAATATTTTGCCGTCCCGTGATTCGGCGCTCGCGGGGACGGCTCCCTCCAGCGACGTAAGTCCTTAAGGCGCAGGCCGGCCGGGACGATCTAGGACCGGTGGCGGACGCCACGGCGCGGCCCGGATCTTGCCTTCGGGCAGCGGGGGCCAACCCGTGGCCGGTGTAGCGAGACGCCGGTTGGTCCGGTATATTCTGCGACATCAACCGGTGGCCGGGGCCCTTGCCGACCACGGGGATCCTGCAGCGGCGAACGGAGGCGCGCGGCATGAACGACCGCTTTACCCAGCGAGTGCGAAAGGTCCTGTTCCTGGCCCGTGACGAGGCGGGTCGGCTTCAGCACGACTACATCGGGACCGAACATCTGTTGCTCGGCATCATCCGCGAGGGCGAGGGCGTGGCCGCCAACGTGCTGCGCCGCCTGAACCTCGAGTTCGACCGCATCCAGAAGGCGATCGAGGACTCCGTCACCGCGCCCATGGGTCCGGTGAGCATCGGCGAGGTGCCCTTCACGCCGCGCGCGAAGAAGGTCCTCGAACTGTCGATCGACGAGGCGCGCCTGCACAACCACAACTACGTGGGCACCGAGCACCTGCTGCTGGCGCTGATCCGCGAGGGCGAGGGTGTCGCCGCGCGCGTGCTGCGTGAACTGGGCGCCGACCACGAGACCGTCAAGCGCGAGGTCATGAAGGCCCTCGGCGCCGGCGACACGGCCGGCCCGGCCGCGGGCGACGCGCGCAAGCGGAAAACCGCGCGCAAGAAGGAGAATTCGGTCCTCGAGCAGTTCGGTCGCAACATGACCGACATGGCCCGCGAAGGGAAGCTGGACCCGACGATCGGCCGCGCGCGCGAGATCGACCGCTGCATCCAGATCCTCAGCCGCCGCAAGAAGAACAACCCGGTGCTGATCGGCGAGCCGGGCGTCGGCAAGACGGCGATCGTCGAGGGCTTTGCCACCCGCATCATCGAGGGCAACGTCCCGGCGCTGCTGCGCGACAAGGAGATCGTCTCCCTGGACCTCGCGAGCGTGGTCGCCGGCACGAAGTACCGCGGCCAGTTCGAGGAGCGCCTCAAGCAGATCATGGCCGAGATCCGCGAGAACCCGGACGTGATCCTGTTCATCGACGAGCTCCACACGATCGTCGGCGCCGGCGGCGCCGAGGGCGCGATCGACGCCTCGAACATGCTCAAGCCCGCGCTCAGCCGCGGCGAGATCCAGTGCGTCGGCGCCACCACGATGGACGAGTACCGCAAGTTCATCGAGAAGGACGGCGCGCTCGAACGCCGGTTCCAGCCGGTGATGGTCAACCCGCCCAGCGAGGAAGAGGCCATCCAGATCCTCTTCGGGCTGCGGGACAAATACGAGTCGCATCACCACGTGACCTATGACGATGACGCCATCAGGGCCGCCGTCTTCCTGTCGAACCGTTACATCTCCGGCCGCTTCCTGCCGGACAAGGCGATCGACATCCTGGACGAGTCGGGCAGCCGCGCCCGCCTGAGCATGGCCGTGGTGCCGCCCGACCTGCGCGAGATCGAGAAGCGCATCGAGGGCGTCATAACCGAGAAGGAAACCTCGATCCAGGCGCAGGAATTCGAACGCGCCGCCGGTTTCCGCGACGAGGAGAAGGAGCTCAAGAAGAAGCTCCAGGACCTCAAGCAGAACTGGACCGGCGAAGGCACGGAGATGACCACCTGCGTCGACCAGAAGATGATCTGCCGGGTCATCGCCGACATCACGGGCATCCCGGTGTCCGAGGTGGAAGAGGAGGAGACCAACAAGCTCCTGCGGATGGAGGAGGAACTCGGCAAGTGGATCATCGGCCAGGACGAGGCCGTGACTGCCGTGTCGAAGGCGATCCGGCGCAACCGCGCCGGCCTGCGTGACCCGCGGCGGCCGATCGGTTCGTTCATCTTCCTGGGGCCCAGCGGCGTCGGCAAGACCGAGGTCGCGCGTCGCCTGACCGAGTTCCTGTTCGGCGACCAGGCGTCGCTGATCCGGGTCGACATGTCCGAGTACATGGAAAAGCACTCGGTCAGCCGGCTGGTCGGTGCGCCTCCCGGCTACGTCGGCTACGACGAGGGCGGCATGCTGACCGAGAAGGTCCGCCGCAAGCCGTACTCGGTGATCCTGCTCGACGAGATCGAGAAGGCCCACCCGGACGTCTACAACATCCTGCTGCAGGTCCTGGACGACGGGCAGTTGACCGACAGCTTCGGGCGCACGGTCGACTTCCGTAATTCCGTGGTGATCATGACCAGCAACGTGGGGAGCCGCAAGACCCACGGCGTGCGGGGCGTGGGCTTCGGCTCGGACGAGACCGACCAGAACAACCAGCGCGTGCAGGGGAACATCGACTCTGACCTGCGCAAGACGTTCAGCCCGGAGTTCATCAACCGCATCGACGAGATCATCACGTTCAAGTCCCTCAGCCGCGAGGACATCGCCCAGATCGTGGAGATCCTGCTGGCCGACGTCAGCAACCGGCTGAAGAACCTGGAGATCGAGTTCGACTTCACGAAGCCCTGCAAGGACTTCCTGTGCGAGGTCGGGTTCGACCAGCAGCTCGGGGCGCGCCCCCTGCGGCGGGCCATCCAGAAGCACGTGGAGGACCCGCTCAGCGAGAAGCTGCTGCGGGGCGAAGTGGTCAGCAAGAGCCGGATGGTCATCGGCGTCAACGGCGGCAAGCTGTCGTTCAAGGCCGAACCCCGCCAAGAGGTGCCGGCGACCTCCTAGACGCCCGGCAACCGACCGGACGGCGGCGCTCCCCAGGGGGGCGCCGCCGTCGTTTTGCCCCCGGCTCGATTTGGGCTTTGGGCTGTGACGGCGGGGGCCTATCTTGGGACCCGCCGTGGCGCGGGAACTCCCGATGCCGCCGCGGGTTGGAGGTTGCCGTACCCGGGCCCGGGCCCGGTGGCGCCGCTGGGGCGGCGCCGGTCGGCCCTTCTGCGTTGTGGGCCGCGGCGGCCGGTGCTACACTGCCGCGTCCGTTTCTCCCAACCCGACGATGGGGAGCCCCTTGCCAGAACTGATCCGCCCGGCGCGCCGGCTGACCATTGCCACGGTGCTGTGCTGCGCCCTGTCCCTGCCCATGGCCGGCCCTGCCGCGGCCGCCGACGCGCCCCGGATCACGGGCATCGACGTCGTCGGGGCGCTGACGGTCGGCCCCCGGCAGGTCACGGCCTGGTCCGGCCTGTCCGAGGGCGGCGAGTTCACGCCCGACCTCGTGGGCGAGGCCATCCGCAAGCTCTTCACGACCGGGAAATTCGGCGACGTCTTCATCTACCGGCAGGACGAACCCGGCGGCGTGCGCCTGGTCATCAACCTGCGCGAGTTCCCGCGCGTGCGCAGCGTCACGTTCAAGGGCAACGACAAGATCGGCGAGAAGGACCTGCGCGAAGCGTTCCCGGTCACCGTCGGCCAGTTCTCGAATCCGGCGGCCGTTCGCCGCAACCTGCAGCCCCTGCGGGACCTGTACTACGAGAAGGGCTACTACAACGTCGAGGTGAGCACCGACTCGACGGTCGTCGACGGCAACAACATGCAGGACCTCGTCGTCTCCGTGAAGGAGGGCCGCGAGGTCAAGGTCGAGACCATCACCTTCACGGGCAACCGGCAACTGAAGTCGGGCGACCTGCGCGGCGCGATGAAGCAGGGGACGTCCGGTTTCCTTAAGAGCGGCGCCTTCAAGAAGAAGCAGTTCGAGGAGGACCAGGAGCGCATCGTGACGTATTGCCGGAACCAGGGCTACCTGGACGCGGCGATCACCGACACGCAGTTGAATTTCCGCGAGGGCCGCGAGCGCCTGGACATCGTGGTCGAGGTGAAGGAAGGCGAGCAGTACTTCGTCGGCGACGTGCGCTGGCAGGGCAACACCGTCCTCGACGACATGACCGTGTCCGAACACGTGCAGCTGCAGAAGGGGCGCGTGTTCAAGGAGGACGAGTACCTCGCCACCCTCGACGACCTTCAGCAGGTCTACGCGGACCGGGGCTACATCTACATCACGGTCGAGCCGAAGCGCGAACTCGACGGCCGCAACGTGAACGTGGTGTTCAGTTTCCAGGAAGGCCGTCCGGCCAACATCCGCGACATCACGATCACGGGCAATACGAAGACCCACGACAACGTGATCCTGCGCGAACTGGCCATCTACCCCGGCGACAAGTTCAGCAACACCCTGATCCGCAACACGATGCGGGACGTCTTCCAGACAGGGTTCTTCGAGGACGTGCAGCCGGACGTCAAGCCGGTGGAGGGCGGGGACGTCGACCTGACGCTCAAGGTCAAGGAGAAGCAGACCGGCCAGTTCATGTTCGGCATGTCCTACAGCGCCGAGACGGCCGCCAGCGGCTTCATCCAGGTGGCCGAATCGAACTTCCGCGGCAAGGGCCAGAACCTCGGCCTGACCTGGCAGTTCGGCACGCGGCGTCGCTACCTCGACCTGAGCTTCACCGAGCCGTGGTTCCGCGGCAAGCCGACCCTGGTGGGCGTCGATATCTTCGACCGCTTCCAGTACAACTACGACGACTTCTACGAAAGCCGTGTGCGCGGCTTCAACGGGCGCCTTGGCCGTCGCATCCCCGGGACGCGTTACAGCAACGTGGGGCTGCGCTACGAGTGGTCGCAGACCCGCCTGGACAACTTCAGCGGGAGCTACATCAAGTACCTCGACGACCTCGAGCGCTCGCTCGGCACCAGCGACCTGCCCTGGCAGCGCCTGGACCGGATCGACTGGCCGCAGTCCAAGAGCAGCCTGCAGGTCTCGTTCAACCGCAATTCGACCGACAGCCCGTTCTTCCCGACGACCGGGTCGAAGACGAGCTACAGCTTCGAGTACGCTGGCGGGCTGCTGGGCGGGCAGACCTCGTTCCAGGAGCACATGCTCTCGCACTCGTTCTACAACAAGCTGCCGGGCGGCTTCGCGCTCCACCTGCGGGGCTTCTTCGGGCTGATCCACGGCCTGCACTCGGCCGACGGGGTGCCCGACTGGGACCGTTACCGGCTCGGCGGCAACCGGCGCCTGCCCCTGCGCGGCTACAAGGACCTCGAGGTCGTGCCGCGCGGCAACCCGAGCTTCATCGGCGGTCGTTTCTTCGCCATTTTCAACACGGAAATCCTGTATCCCTTGACCCCGGCCGTGCATTTGCTCACTTTCCTGGATATGGGAGACGTCTGGAACAGCTTCTCCCAGGCTGATCTGGCCGACCTGCGCAAGGGCGCCGGCTTCGGCATCCGGGTCGAAGTCCCCATGATGGGCAATATCGGTTTCGACTACGGCTACGGCTTCGACCGGGCCGGCGGCCCGGCCTGGGAACCGCACTTCACCATCGGCAACTTCTTCTAGACGAGGGCCCGGCGGCGGGTCGCAACGGAGGCACGTGATGATTCGGACAAAGACGCTGCGCCTGGCGCTCGTGACCGGTTTCCTCGTGGCGGCGACGGCAGCCCATGCCGTCGACATGCGGCCGATGGCGATCATCAATTCGGCGCGCATCGCCCAGGAATTCCCGGCGATGAAGGATGCGCAGGAGCAGTACCAGAAGTTCGTCCAGGGCCTCGAGCGCGAACTCAGCGTGAAGGAAAAGGCCCTGTCGACGGCGGCCGAGGAGATCGAGAGCCAGCGCCTCCTGCTGGGCAAGGATGCGCTGGCGACCAAGATGCAGGCGTTCGAGAAGCTGAAGGCGGACTACTTCCAGTTCCAGGAAAGCGCCAACCAGCGCGCCGACGCCGAAGAGAAGACGCGCCTGCAGCCGATCGCCGACCAGGTGCGGAACATCGTCGAGCGCCTGTCCAAGGAGCGCAACCTGGGCCTGGTCATCGACTCTGCCGGTCTTTCGGTCGTCTACGTGGACGCGCAGCTCGATCTCACGAACGAGGTCCTGCAGGCCCTCGTCCGGGGCGAGAAGTAACTCGCCCGCCGGCCGGGGCGCTTCGGGGTTGACACATGTTCCCCGGGCGTCGAAACTGGCAACAGGCCATTTCCGAAGCGCTTAGCCCCTCGCCGGGAAGGCGGGGGGCGGTCGTTTGGAAGGAATCGTCGTGCAGCAAGCGTTACGCTTGAGCGAACTGGCCGGGCGGCTCGGCGGAAGGTGGCGCGAGGGCGCCGACCCGCTGATCACCGGCGCGGCATCGCTGGCGGACGCGGGCCCCGGCGACCTGAGCTTCGTGGCGGGGCCCGGGCACATCGCCGAAGCGAAGTCCAGCGGAGCGGCGGCGTTCCTGGTGGCGCCCGGGGTCGAACTCGGGCGTCCGGTGATCGAGGTCGAACGGCCCTACGAGGCGTTCGCCCGGTTTCTTGCGCTGCAGCTGCCCGACCCCGATCGGCTCTACCCGCCCGGTGTGCACCCGACCGCGGTCATCCACCCGGAAGCGGGAGTGGAAGCGACCTCGGTGGGGCCTTACTGCGTGGTGGGGGCCGGGGCGACCGTCGGCCCGGGATGCCGGCTGGGGCCGCACGTGACGATCGGGTGCGACGCCAGCATCGGGCGCGACTGCGTGCTGCATGCCCAGGTCACCGTGCGCGAAGGCTGCCTGGTGGGTGATCGCGTGATCATCCACGCGGGGACCGTCGTGGGGGCCGACGGTTTCGGCTACCTGCCGGGGCCCGGCGGCCAGGCGAAGATCCCGCAGGTGGGCATCGTCGAAGTGCAGGACGATGTCGAGCTGGGTGCGCTGGTGACCATCGACCGGGCCACGACCGGGCGTACGGTGATCGGCGCGGGCAGCAAGCTCGACAACCAGGTGCACATCGCGCACAACGTGCGGATCGGCCGCCACTGCGCGCTCAGCGCGCAGACGGGCGTCGCCGGCAGTTGCACACTGGGCGACGGCGTCATCACCGGGGGGCAGGTCGGTATCGCCGACCACATCGTGATCGGCGACGGCGCGCGTATCGGCGCCCAGGCCGGCGTGATCAGGGACGTGCCGGCCAGGGCCGCGATGTTCGGCTACCCGGCGCTCGATTTCCAGGAATCGTTCCGTATCACGGCGGCGCTGCGGCGCCTGCCGGCCGCGCTGGCGCGGTTGCGGGCGCTCGAGAACCATGGCAGGGGCCCGGGCACAAAGGCCGGACCCGAACAGGAGACGTGACCGTTGCTCTGGCTCCAGCGTACCGTCGATAAAGAGGTGTCGATCGAGGGGATCGGCCTGCATTCGGGCGCCCCCGCCCGGATGACCTTCCAGCCGGCCGAACTCAACACGGGCCTCGTGTTCGTCGTGCCCGGACCGGACGGCGATGTCCGCATCCCGGCGCTGGTCGAGCACGCGGTGGCGACGGCGGACCTCGTGCGGGCCACGACGCTGGTGCACCAGGGCATCACCGTGCACACCGTCGAGCACGTGCTGGCCGCCCTGTACGGCATGGGCGTGACCAACTGCCTGATCCGCCTCGAGGGCGGCGAGCCGCCCGTCACCGGCTGCGCCAGTTCGCTGCCGTATGTCGAGATGATCGACCGCGCGGGCATCCGCGACCAGGGATTGCCCTCGACGTACCACAAGATCACGCGACCGGTCACACTCAAGCTCGGCGATGCCGAAGTGACCGCCGAGCCGGCGGACGATTTCCGCATCAGCTTCGCGATCGCCTACGATGATGAGCTCATCGGCACCCAGGAAGCATCGTTCGAGGTGCGGCCGTGGGTGTTCCGCGCGGAGATCGCTCCGGCGCGTACCTTCGCGCTGATGCGCGACGTGGAAGGGCTGCGCGAGCAGGGACTGGCCCGGGGCGGCAGCCTGCAGAATGCGCTTGTCTTCAACGACGGCGTGCTCGAGGGCGGGCAGACCCTGCGCTTTCCCGACGAGTGCGTGCGCCACAAGATCCTCGACCTGCTGGGCGACCTGGCGCTGCTGGGGATGCCGCTGCAGGGGCATGTCCACGCGCGCCTGTCCGGGCACGCGGCGAACGTCGAGTTCACGAGGATGCTGGCGAAGACGGAGCGGAGGATGCCGCGCATCTACCCTCCGCGCGAACCGCGCCACTGGGACATTGCCTCGATCATGGAGATCATGCCCCACCGGTACCCGTTCCTGCTGGTCGACCGCATCACCGAACTGGTGCCCGGCAAGCGGGTGGTGGGCATCAAGAACGTGACGATCAACGAGCCGTTCTTCCAGGGCCACTTCCCGGGCCACCCGATCATGCCCGGGGTGCTGATCATCGAGGCCATGGCCCAGGTCGGCGGGGTGCTGCTGCTGAGCAGCGTCGAGGATCCGCGAGGGAAACTGGTCTATTTCAGCGGGATCGATGCCGCGCGCTTCCGGCAATCGGTTTTGCCGGGAGACCAGTTGCGTTTCGAGCTTGAACTGCTCAAATTGCGCGGACCACTGTGCAAGATGAAAGGGACCGGCTGGGTTGGCGACACGCTGGTCGCCGAGGCGGAACTGATGTCCACGATCGTGGATGCCTGAGCCGCGCACCCGAAGGAGGATGGGGTTGGAACCGGTGAAGATGAACAAGGTGGCCGGCCTGCGCCCGGTGAACGAGCCCGAGATCCACCCGACCGCGGTGGTCGACCCCGGCGCGCGCCTGGGCCACAACGTGAAGGTGGGCCCTTACGCGATCATCGGACCGGACGTGGTCATCGGACCCGACTGCGTGATCGGATCGGCGGTGCTCCTGACCGGCCATGTGGTGATCGGCAGCGGGAACCGCATCTTCCACGGCGCCGCGATCGGCTGCGAACCCCAGGACAAGAAGTACCGCGGCGAAGTCACGTACGTCGAAATCGGCGACAACAACGACATCCGCGAGTTCTGCACGATCCACCCGGCGACCGGCGAGGGCGCCTGCACGCGCGTGGGCTCGGACAACCTGCTGATGGCCTACGTGCACATCGCCCACAATTGCCGTGTCGGCGACCACACCGTGCTGGCCAACGCCGTGAACCTGGCCGGGCATGTCGAGATCGAGAGCCACGCCATCCTGGGCGGGATGACGCCGGTGCACCAGTTCGTGCGCGTGGGCGCCTACTCGTTCGTCGGCGGCGGCAGCCGACTGCCCCAGGACGTGCCGCCGTTCATCAAGGTCGCCGGGAACCCCATCGAGGTGGCGGGCATCAATGCCATCGGCCTCAAGCGCGGCGGTTTCTCCGACGAGGACCTGCAGAACCTCAAGAAGGCCTACCGCCTGCTCTACCGGTCCGGGCTGAACGTCACGCAGGCCCTCGAGCGCATTGCCGCCGACTGCCGGCTGACCCAGCACATCGAGGACCTGATGGCGTTCATCAGGCGCTCGGACCGCGGCATCGTCCGCTGAGGACGTCGGCGGCCGTCGTCAGGAGCCATCCGTGACCCGAGCGCGGCCGCGCCACGTCTTCCTGTCCTGCGGCGAAGCCAGCGGCGACCGCTACGGCGCCCGCGTGGTCGAATCGCTGCGGCGACGTGATCCCCACCTGCGCATCAGCGCGCTCGGCGGCTCCGCCCTGAAGGCGGCGGGGGTCGAGATCATCCGCTCTTCCGACGATGTCGCGGTCATGGGCCTCGGCGAGGTGGCTCGCGCGTTGCCCGCCCTGTGGGCTGCCCGGCGCGCGGTCGAGCGTCATCTGACCCACGAGGGTGTGGACCTCTTCCTGCCCATCGACTTCCCCGGTTTCAACGGGCCATTGGCCGGGACGGCGCATCGCGCCGGCGTGCCGGTGTTCTGGCTCGTGGCGCCCCAACTCTGGGCGTGGGGGGGCTGGCGCGCCGGCTCGCTGCGGCGGAACATCGACCTGCTCGGGACGATCCTCCCGTTCGAGCCGGACTATTTCCGGGCCCGGGGCTTCGAGGTGGCCGCGCTGGGACACCCCCTGATGGATGACTACGCCGGACGGTTCCCGTTCGAGTCGTCGACGGCGGCGCGCGAGGAACGCCTCGGCCAGCGGGGCGGGCCGCTCACCATCGGCCTGTTGCCCGGCAGCCGGCGGCAGGAACTGGACGCGCTGCTGCCGATCCTGAAGGTCACCAGCCAGACCATCATCGGGCATCTCGGCGGTCGCGATGTCCGCTTCGTGCTGAGCCTCGCCCCGGGCGTGGACCGCGACTGGCTGGGCGCGCGTTTCCAGTTCGGCGCCGAGGTGACCGCAGAGCCGCTGCCGACGCTCCTGCCGCGCCTCGACCTGGCGCTCGTGTGCAGCGGGACGGCGAGCCTCGAGGCTGCGCTGGCCGGCGTGCCGCACGAGATCGTCTACCGGACCGGCGCCCTGACGGCCTTCGCAGCCCGGCGCCTGCTGAAGGTCCGCCACATCGGGCTGGCCAACCTCGTCATGGACCGTCGCCTGGTGCGCGAGCATGTGCAGGACGAGGCCGCCCCGCTGCCGCTGGCCCGCGACCTGCTGACGTGGCTGGCGCGACCCGCGGATCGCGCCACCTTCCACGACGATGTCCGCCAGTTGCGCAAGGTGTGCGGCGCCCCGGGCGCCTGGGACCGCGCGGCGCTCGCCGCGATCGGACTCATGGAAAGCCGGCAGCGGGCCGCGGAGCGTCGCTGAGATGGGCCCGCAGGCGCTCAAGCTGAAACTGGCGCCCGCCTCGTGGCGCCTGCTGCTGCGTTCGGTGCGCCTGGCGCCGACCGATGTCCTGGCCGCCGGCGCGCCTGCCGGTCCGGTGATCTACGCCTGCCTCCACCGCGACATCCTGCCCTGCCTCATGTTCGTGCGTACGGCGAAGCCGCACCTGCTGGTCAGCGGCAGCGAGGACGGCGACATCCTCGTGCGCGCACTGGCGGGCGCCGGTTTCGGTTTCGTGCGGGGGGCCACCGGCGAGGGCGGGGGCCGTGCCCTCGTCGAGATGCGGCGCGTGCTGGCTGCCGGCGGCGCGGTGGGGATCGCCGTCGACGGGCCGAAGGGACCCTTCGGGGAGATCCGCGACGGCATCACGCACCTGTCGCGGCTGACCGGCACTCCCGTAGTGCCGCTGGCGGCCGAGGCGTCGTGGGCCTTGCGGCTGCGCACGTGGGACAGGACCGTCGTGCCGCTGCCCGGCTCGATCGTCAGGATGCGGGTCGGCCCGGCCACGGTCGTCGGCGACGGCGCGCCCGAGGATCAGGCCGCGCGGCTGCGCGCGACCCTGGCGGCATTCTTCGACCCCGGAGGCGGCCCGTCGTGAGAATCGTCGACCTACGGCCGGCGCCGGTGCGCTGCCTGACCGCGCGTTGGCACGCCAACGGCGCCAGCAGGCCCCGTGGAATCGCAGCCCTGACATCGAGGATGGCGGATGCCTGGCTGGCCCGCCAGGCGGCGCAGCGTCCGTTCCCGCCGGAGGCGCCGCTGGTGGTCTCGATCGGGAACCTGGCCCTCGGCGGCACGGGCAAGACCCCCGTGACGGCGCAACTGGCGCTGGACCTGGCGGCGTCCGGTGCACGCGGCGCCGTCCTCACCCGGGGATTCGGGTCGCGACTGGCTGGGCCGCTGCTGGTCAAGGCAGCGACGGCCGGAGCCGGGGACGAGGCGCGCCTCCTGGCCGCAACGCTGGAACCGGCAGGCTGGGTTGTCGTGCAGGCGCGGCGCCGGTCCGCCGGCCTGCAGATGCTGCAGCGCGCCCGCAGCGCGCTGGATGTCGTGCTGCTCGAGGACGGCCACCAGACCGCCGGCGTCGGCAGGCACACCGACATCGTCATCCTGGACGCGTGGGAGCGGCAGCCCGGCGCCGGGGGCGACGAACTCCTGCCCCTGACCGGCGCCACCGCGCCGTTCGGCCCCTGGCGCGAATCCGCCCGCGGCGCCGTCCGGGCCGGCATCTGGCTGGTCGAAACGGACCCGACGGGTCTCGGGGCGCCGAACGGGACGCAGGTCGCGGGCTTCTCCCGTTCCTTCCGGGTCGCGGGCGACGTCACCGCGGCCGGGGCAGCCGTCGTGCTCCTGTCGGGAATCGCCCGGCCGGCGCCGTTCGAGGTCGAGGCCTGCCGCCATCTCGCGGCGCCCGCCGTGGCCGCGGTGCGCTGCGCCGATCACGAGCCGTACGGACCCCGCACGCTGGCGCGCCTCGACCGTGTCCTGCGCGAGACGCGCGCAACGCTGGTCGTGACCACCGCCAAGGACCACGTCAAGCTGGCGCCGGTCTGGGGCTCGCGACCGCCGCTCGCGGTGCTGGAATTGTGCGTGAGGTGGGAAGGAACGCCGACGCTCCCGGACCTGGTCCGGGAGCGCCTCGATGCCGTCCGCCGTGGAGAACCCGTGTTCTGCTAGTTGTTGGAGATCGCGCCAAGGAACGTGACCGTCGTCCCGGCCGGGATCGCCACCTCGTGTTCGCTGCCTTCCACGTGACCATAGAAGACCAGGTCGAGGTTCGCCGTATAGATGACGGCGCTGTCGGCGGCGGGATACCAGGCCTCCTGCTTGATCTCCTGCCGGCAGAGCAGGAATTGCGTGACGGCCTCTTCGTTGACCGGGACGCGGAGCGACAGGTTGTTGCGCGTCACGTTGTAGGTCGTCAACTCCGCCGGCGCGTTGGCGCCGGGCGTCCACGTGGCCGAGTAGCCCGTGATGATGAAGGCGCTGTAGGCGCCTTCGGACGTGATCGTCGAGGCGGAACTGTAGGGCCGCGCCCAGAACCGCACGCTGATCATGTCCAGGGGAACGTACGGGTTCATCGGATCGGTGACGTTCGCCGCCGCCGACACGATGGGCGCGCCTTCGTTCAGCAACTTCACGGAACAGACGATCGTTTGCCACTCGTTGTTGTTGTTCATGGCGCAGCCGCTGGTCAGCAGTGCGGCGGCGAGCAAGGCCAGCAAGGCACGGGATTTCACGTTGGATCCTCCTGGTGGACAGACATCCGTCCCAATGTGTATGTTCCACGGCGCAATTGAGATCGACCGCTGGCGGCGTGGCTTTAGCGCAATCATCGTGCGTGTTTCCAGCGGTTTCCGGGCGAGTCCCTACCTTTCCGGATGGTTTCCCGTGACACCCCAGAGTTCCCCCGAGACCGTCGTGAGCCGTTGCCTGGTGATCGGTTCGGGCATTGCAGGCTTGCAGTTCGCCCTGTTGGCCGCCGGCGGCGGCCCTGTCCGGGTGGTTACGAAGAAGGAAAGCCGGGAGAGCAGCACGAACTACGCGCAGGGGGGAATCGCGGCGGCGGTATCGCCGCTGGACGACTTCGAGGCGCACGTCCGGGACACCCTCACGGCCGGGGACGGGCTCTGCCGGGAAGCCGTCGTGCGGCGGATGGTCGAGGCGGGGCCGCGGCTCATCGACCGCCTCCTCGGCTACGGCGTGGCCTTCAGCCGCGATGCCGACGGCGAACTGGCCCTCGGGCGGGAAGGCGGCCACACGCGTCGCCGCGTGCTCCACTGCCGGGACCTGACCGGTCGCGAGATCGAGGAGCGGCTGCTCGCCGCCTGCAACGCGCACGCGAACATCACCGTCGACGAAGACCACATGGGCCTCGATCTCGTGCGCGGGGATGAGGTCGGGCTCGAGGGCGACGCGGCCGGGCGGATCGTCGGCGCGCGCGTGCTGGACCGGCGCACCCGGCACGTGGTGCTGCACCTGGCCGACGCGGTGGTGCTGGCGACCGGCGGCTGCGGCAAGGTCTACCTGTACACGAGCAACCCCGACATCGCGACGGGCGATGGACTGGCGATGGCCTTCCGCGCCGGCGCCGAGCTGCGCAACCTCGAGTTCGTGCAGTTCCACCCGACCTGCCTGTTCCATGCCGAGGCCAAGAGCTTCCTGATCAGCGAAGCGGTGCGCGGCGAGGGCGCCGTGCTCATCAATCACCGCGGCGTGCGCTTCATGACCCGCCACCACCCGCAGGCCGACCTCGCTCCGCGCGACGCCGTGGCGCGCGCCATCGACCAGGAGATGAAGGCCAGCGGCGAGAACTGCGTCTACCTGGACCTCAGGCATCTCGACCGCGCGATGGTCGAGAGCCGCTTCCCGAACCTGGTGGCGGCCTGCCGCCGCTTCGGGCTCGACATGGCGGGGGAGCCCATCCCTGTCGTGCCGGCCGCGCACTACATGTGCGGTGGCGTGGCCGTCGACCTCGATGCGCGCACGACACTGCCCGGCCTGTTCGCGATCGGCGAGACCGCCTGCACCGGGATCCACGGTGCCAACCGGCTGGCGAGCAATTCACTGCTCGAGGCCGTGTTCTTCGCCGAGAGCGCCGCGGCCGCAGTGGCCGCCGAGCCGCGCCTGTTCGGCTCGCGCCTGCCTTCGGCGCCGTCGCCCGTCGCCTACACCGGCCCTGCCGGCCCCGGCACGCTGCCGGTCGTCGTCGAACACGACTGGGACGAACTGCGCCGCGTGATGTGGGACTATGTCGGCATCGTGCGCGACCGCGAACGCCTCGAGATCGCGCTCGGCCGCGTGCGGGCCATCCGGCGCACGGCCGAGACGGTGCGCCGGCGCACCGCGCCGACCCCGGAACTGGCCGAGCTGGCGAACATCGCGCTGCTGGGCGAGCTCATCGTCATCTGCGCGCTCTCGCGGTCGGAAAGCCGGGGCCTCCACTACACGCTGGACCATCCGGACCGCCTGCCCGAAGCCGTCGACTCCGTCATCCGCCGCGGCGTCCCGCTGGCGGGCGAGACGTGCCGCGAATACCCGGGACCCACCGGTGGCTGAGCCCTGGTACCGAACCGCCTTCGGGGCGTTCTACCCCGTTCTCTACGCCCACCGCGACGAGGCCGAGGCGCTGCGCTGCCTCGAGCTGCTCCCCCGACTGGCGCCTCTGTTCGACGGGCGTGCGCTCGCGGTGCTGGACCTCGGCTGCGGTGATGGCCGCCACCTGCCGCTCCTGCGCGCGCGCGGGAGCGCGGTCATCGGGCTGGACCTGTCGTGGCCGCTGCTGCAGGCGGCGCGCGGACGCGGCGCGCCGCTCGTGCGCGCGGACATGCGCCACCTGCCGGTCCGGGACGGCGCCTGCGGCGCGGTGCTCTCGCTGTTCACGGCCTTCGCGTACTTCGGGCCGGTGGGCGACGAATCGGTGGTGGCGGGCGTCGCGCGCGTCCTGGCCCCGGGCGGGCACTGGTTCCTCGACTACCTTGACGCCGACCACGTGGCGGCCGAACTGGCGGCGGCCCCGGGGCGGCGCACGCGGACAGCCGGCCCGCTGGTGGTGACCGAATCGCGGCACCTCGAAGACGGCGGCGCGGCCGTGACAAAGCGGGTGACCCTGCGCCCGGCGCCGGGCCTCGAGGCGGAAGCCGCGGCGCTCGACGTCGGCGTGGAAGGGCTCGTGTACGAAGAGCGCGTGGCGCTCTACCCGCTCGCCGAACTCGATGCGATGGCGGGCCGCCACCGCCTGCGCCGCGTCGCGGCGGCGGGCGGCTATGACGGCGAGCCGCTGGGAACCGGGACCCGCTGGCTGCTCGCCTACCGGAAGGAAACCGACGCATGAGCCTGGCCTGGAGGGCAGGGGAACCGCTGGCGGCGGGCGACCACGGGGCCCGGTTCGCGGCCTGGCTGCAGGCTGCGTCTGCCGGCGCGTCGACGGCGGCGGGGCAGGCCCTGGCCTCGCCCGCCGGCAACAGTGCGGCCCCGTTGTTCGCGGCCGCGGACGGCGCCGCCTGGCGCGCGGCCCGGTCCGTGGGCGCCGACGACGGCTGGGACGCGGCCACGCTTGCGCGCGCGGCGGCGGGCGGCTGCGAGGTCGTGGTGACCGGCCAGCAACCGGGCTTCCTCGGCGGTCCACTGCTGACGCTGCACAAGGTGGCCACGGCCATCGCCCTGGCCGAGGCCCGCACCGCGGCCGGCCGGCCGGCGATCGCGGTCTTCTGGTGCGGGGACGACGACGACGACCTCGTCGAGGCGCTGTCCCCGGTCGGCTGGGATCCTGCTTCGGGCGTTCTCGTGCGCGCGGACGGGCGCGTCGCGGCGCGCGCCGGCAGCTTCGAACGCCGGATGGTCGGCGCCACACCGGCCGCGCGCTGGTGCGCGCCGGGCGCCGCGCTGCTGCGCCGCCAGGCCTCGGCGCCGGACGCCGCGCCTCTGGCCGCCGCGCTGGCGTCGCTGTGGGAAGAGGCCCTGCAGGACGGCTGGACGTGGTCCCGGCTGAACGTCGCCGCCGTGCGCCGGGTCTTCACCGGCCGCGCCCTGGCGGTCGTGCGGGGCGACGACCCGGACCTGCATGCCGCTGCGGGCCCGTTCTACGCCGGGATCGGCCCGCGCCGCGAGCGCTGCCGCGACCTGGCCCACGAACGGGGCCGCCTCCTGGCCGGCCCGGCGGGACGGGCGCCGGTTTCCGACCGCTCGCTCGACCATCACCTGTTCACTGTCGAGGCCGGTCGCCGCCGCCCGCTTCCGCTGGGAGCGCCGCTCCCGGGGCCGTCGCAACTGCGACCGGGTGTGCTCCTGCGCAGCCTCGTCCAGGACTGGCTGCTGCGGCCGGTGGCCGTCGTGGCCGGCCCGGGTGAGTGCGCGTACCTCGAGCAACTGGAACCGCTCTACGACGCACTGGGCGTTCCGCGGTGCCCCCTGGTGCCGCGATTGTTCGCGTGGGTCCTGCCGCCGGGGCTGGACGCCGCCCGCCTGGCGACGCTCGGGCGCGGCGCGACGCTCACCGCCGATGCGGTGGAACAGTTGGCCGACGGCCTCGCGGCCCGGAACGCGGCGGCCTTGCAGGATGTCCTCGAACGCGAGTTGGGCCTGCCCGCCGAACGGGCAGCATCCCTGGCTGACGGCCGGGGGCGGCGCTGGCGCCGTGGCGCAGCGGCCCTGCTGCGCGACGAGAACCTGCGGCAGTGGCGGCAGCGGCTGGGCGAGGCGCCCGGCTGCGTGTTCCCGGATGGCCTGCGGCAGGAGCGTCGCCTGGCGCTGGCGTCCGCTGCCGCGACGTGGGGCGACGACCTGGCGACGACGATCATCGACGCCGCGCACGACCACCTGGCAGGCGGTGCGGCCGGCCGGTGGCGCGAGTACGTTGTTTCCTGAGCGTGTACGACGAACGCAACCCGGGACAGGGACGATGATCAACGACACGATACCGGCCTGCGATCTCTTGGTGGTTTCCCCGCATCCGGACGACGCCGAGATCGGCGTGGGGGGAACGCTGGCCGCCCTGTGCGCACAGGGCAGGCGCGTCTGGGCGCTCGAGTTGACCCGCGGCGAACTTGGCACCAACGCGGACCCCCAGGAGCGCTGGGAGGAGGCCGTCGCGGCCGCCGATGTCCTCGGCCTGGCCGGACGGGTCCAGTTGCAGTTGCCGGACGGCTTCATCGATGCGAACGACCAGGGGCAGGCCGCGGCCGTGGTCGCGGTCATCCGCCGCCTGCGGCCCGCCTGGCTGGTGACCGCTCCCGAGCCGCTGCGCCACCCCGATCACCAGGCCACGCCGGGCCTCGCGGCGCGCGCAGCCTTCCTGGCGCGGCTGGCCACGTGGCAGCCGGCACTGCCGCCGCTTCGCTTGCACGGCGCGCCGGCGCTGCCGGACCCGGTCGACCGCTGGGAAACCGCGACCATCGCGCACGTGACGCCCGAGGACGGGCGGCCGTCGCTGCTGTTCGACATCAGCGCGCATTGGGACCGCAAGCTCCAGGCGCTGGCCTGCTACCGCAGCCAACTCAACCGCGACGACGGCCGGCGCGCCACCGTCATCAACGATCCCGCGTTCCTGCAGCGCATCGAGGATCGCGCGCGCCGCTGGGGTCGCCAGGCCGGCACGGCCTACGCCGAGGCCCTGACCACCCTGCAGGTTCCCGTCGTCGACGATCTTCCGCAGGAGCCGTGGCGCTGATGCGCATGCCGACGGTGGGCATCACGTGCTATCCGAGCCAGGGCGGCAGCGGCGTCGTGGCCAGCGAACTGGGCCTGCACCTGGCGCGCATGGGCTGCGAGATCCACTTCATCGCCACGCACCTGCCGTTCCGCCTGGAGAACTACCACCAGAACATCTTCTACCACCCGGTCGAACTGCCGCAGTACCCGCTGTTCCAGCACTCGCCGTACACGCTCAGCCTGGCCTCGACGATGCACGACGTCGCGCTGCGCTGCGGCCTGGACATCCTTCACGTGCACTACGCCATCCCGCACGCGGCCGGCGCCTACCTGGCGCGCCAGATGCTGCCGCCGGGCCGGGTGAAGATCGTCACCACGCTGCACGGCACCGACATCACGCTGGTGGGGCAGGAGCCGTCGTTCTTCCCGATCACGCGCTTCCTCATCGAGCAGAGCGATGCGGTCACGGCTGTCTCGACCTTCCTGCGCGACGAGACGGTGCGCGTCTTCGGCTGCGGCGAGGACATCGAGGTCATCCCGAATTTCGTCGATGCGCGATTGTACACGCCGCGGAACGACCCGGCGGTGCGCGCCCGGTTTGCGACGCCCGACGAGAAGCTGCTGGTGCACGCCTCGAACTTCCGCAAGGTGAAGAACCCGCTGGCGGTGGTCGAGGTCTTCGCGCGCGTGGCGGAGGCGCGCCCCGCCAAGCTGCTGCTGATCGGCGACGGACCCGAGATGACGGCGGTCCGCGAGGCGGTCCGCGAGCGCGGGCTGCAGGACCGGGTCATCCACCTGGGCGCCGTCACGGGGCTGGAGGACCTGCTGCCTGCCTGCGACCTCCTGCTGCTGCCCTCGCTGCACGAGTCCTTCGGACTCGTTGCGCTGGAGGCGATGGCCTGCGGCGTGGTGCCGCTGGCCACCAGCCGCGGCGGCGCGGGCGAGTTCATCCACGACGGCATCAACGGCTTTCTGCGCGACCCCGAGGACATCGACGGAATGGTCGCGGCGGCCCTGCGCGTGCTCGGGGACGACCGGTTGCGGCAGCACCTGGCCGAGGAGGCCCGCCGGGACGCCGCCGGCGATTTCGGCGCCTCTTGCGTCGTGAAGAAGTACCTGGACCTGTACGACCGCCTGTTGGCACCGGGGGACCTGCGGGCCACCTTCCGCCGCGACGGTTGACAGATCCCGGACCGTCCGTACAATGACCTGAGGCCGCCCCGCCCGCCCCGCCCGGCGCGCCCAAGGACGTGAGACGTGAGCGACACCCTGGAACTGCTGCAGACGATCCACGACCTGGCCGGGCGCCGCGGTGTGTTCCGCCCGGACGCCTACTTCTTCGTGCTGGAAGCCCTGGAACAGGCCGTCACGGCCATGCCTGAACGCGGCCACGTGACGGGCGAGGACCTCCTGGATGCCGTGCGCGACCTGGGAGGGGAGCGCTTCGGGGTGATGGCCCCGGAGGTCTTCCGGGCCTGGGGCGTGCGCACGACCCTCGATTTCGGCCGCGTCGTGTTCCACCTTGTCGATGCCGGCCTGATGAGCCGGCGCGAGCGGGATTCGCTCAGCGACTTCATCGACAAGTTCGACTTTGAGAGCGCGTTCCCCCTGCGAACCCTGCGCGCGGAGGACTGACGCTGCCCCTGTGGCGCCCGCGGGAACCGGACGCCATCTTCCGGGTAGACGAAGCCCGGACGCCGGCAACGGCGATCCTCGCATGCAGCCGGCGCCCGTGGGCGACGGCGCCGGACCAGGAGGGTCCGGGCGGATCCGGTCAAGATGGAGCGCGACCGGCCTGCCACCACTGCACACCGCTCCGCCAAGGAGGGCCCATGGCCTTCACCTTCGCCGTCATGCCGGTGCCCGTCCTCGGCGCGCTGACCGCTGGCGACGTGATGACGCTCATCAACACGTCGACCTTCTTCGGCAAGCTGATCCTGTTCCTGCTGCTCGTGGCGTCGGTGATCTCGTGGGCCATCTACATCGACAAGACGCGCACGCTCATGCGGGTCACCCGCGGGCATGCAGCGTTCTGGGAATACTGCGAGCGCTGGCTGGCCGGGCAGGCGACGCGCCGCGATTTCCTGGCCTGGTGCGGCAGCAACGGCGACCTGCCGCTGTGCAACGTGATGACCGAGGCTTCCGGCGCGCGCGACCTCGAAGGCGTCCGGCGCGCCTGCGAGCGCGCGTCCTACCTCGAGATCGAGCACCTCGAGCGCTACATCGTCATCCTGTCCACCACCGTGACGGTGGCCCCGTTCATGGGCCTTCTGGGCACCGTGTGGGGCATCATGACCAGCTTCTGGAGCATGGCCTCGATGCACAGCGCGAACCTCACGGTCGTGGCCCCGGGCATCGCCGAGGCGCTCATCACCACCGTGGCCGGCCTGGCGGCGGCGATCCCCGCCGTGGTCTTCTACAACCTGCTGATCCGCCGGCTGGACCTGGTGACCAACGAGCTCGAGCGGCTGCGCACGATCCTCGAGGAATCAGCCGGCCAGGCCGAGGCCCGTCGCCACGCCGGCGAACAGCCGCGGGAGGCCCGCTGATGGCTGCGTTGCGCCGTCGCCGCTACCCGGCCATGGCCGCAATCAACATCACGCCGCTGGTGGACGTGGTGCTGTGCATGCTCATCATCTTCATGCTGACGGCGCCGTACATCCAGGGCGGCGTGGAGGTGAACCTGCCGGAAACCGAGACGCGCGACGTCATCGTCAAGGAAGGCCCGGTCATCTCGGTGACGGCCACGCGCCAGGTCTTCTTCCAGGAGCAGGCCGTGGCGCTGGCCGATCTCGAGGGCCTGCTCGAACCGTACGCGGCCGACAAGGCGACGATCCCGGTGTACCTGCGGTGCGACGAGGAAGTCCCGTACGGATTCGTGCTGAAGCTGATGGCGGCGGTCGAGAAACAGGGGTTCGTGAACCTGAGCCTGGTGGCGGACCAGCCCGTGTCGACGCCGGCCGGCGGCCGGAGACGCTGAGATGATGCAGCGCGGCATCCCGGTCTCCGTGGCCCTGCACGCCCTGGCGTTCGCCGGGCTGCTGCTGTACGGGAGCGTCGCTGAACGTCCGCGCATTTCCGCGCCGAACGTGATCAACGTCCGGTTGGTGGACGGGCCGAAGGGCCGGGCGCCCGCCGCCGCGGTGGCCGAGCCCGCCACGAAGCCCATCGAGCCGGTGGCCAGGCCTGATGTGGCCAGGCCGCCGAAGCAGTTGCCCCACGAGAAGCCCAAGCCGAAGGACAAGCCCAAGCCGGCCGCCCGCAGCGAGGGCAAGCCCGGCCTCGTGCCGGCGGCAGGGAAGCCCGGCGGGACCGGCTCGCCGGGGGCGACCGGCTCCGGAACGGGGATCTCGTCCGGCGTCGGGCCGGGGGGGCCCGGTGTCAGCGGCACCGACCGCGATTTCCCGTTCGCCTACTACCTCGAGGCCGTGCGGGGGCGCATCGTCGCCAACTGGAACCCCCGCCAGCTGGGTTTCGGCCAGCGGGCCCAGGTCTCGTGCAGCGTCCATTTCGTCGTCAGCCGGACGGGGCAGGTCTCGCAGGTCAGCCTGGTGCGCAACAGCGGCGTCGGCGTCTATGACCGCGAGGCCCTGAGCGCCGTGCAGAGGACCCAGCTGCCGCCGCTGCCACCGCAATTCCGGGGCAACGACCTCGGTGTCACCTTCGATTTCAAACTGGAGCCTGGCGCCCAATGAGAAGATGCACCCGTGGATTCCTCCTTGCCGCGCTGCTGGCGTTCCTGCCGGCCCTCGCCGCAGCCCAGGGCGGCCGCACCGAGGTTGCCATCGAACACACGGCCACGGCCGTCCTGAAAACCGATGTCCGCGTCGGGGATTTCCGGGCGCTGAGCGAGGACCAGGCCGTGCAGGAGGCGGCGGCGCGCCTGCGCGAGGTCTTCGCCAACGACCTGCTGCTCAGCGGCCTGTTCCGGGTGGGCGGGCCCGGCTTCGCGGACAAGGAACTGCCCTTCAACTGGACGGTCGAAGCGACCGCGGAAAAGACCGGTGACGGGGCCATCGTCGTGAACCTGAACCTGCTGTCCTGGCCCGACCGCCAACTGGTCCTGACCAAGCGCTACAAGCCGGGTCCGGACCAGATCCGCACGACAGCGCACCATTTCGCCAACGAGGTCGTCCGTACGACGGTCGGTACCGAGGGAATCGCACTTACCCGCGTGGCCTTCTCGCGCGGCCGGGGAGACCGGCGCGACATCTACGTGGTCGACTACGACGGCGAGGGGCTGCTCCGCCTGACTGCCAACCGCACGCTGAACCTGTGCCCCGACTGGTCCCCCGACGGGACGCGGATCGCGTTCACCAGCTACCGCGGCGGCCAGCAGGGCCTGTACTTCCTGGAAACGGCCACGGGACAGGTCAGCCAGGTCCTGTCGATGGCGGGACTGAACCTGGGCGCCGACTGGAGCCCCGACGGCAAGGAGCTCCTGATCTCCCTGTCGCGCAGTGGGGACCCCGAGATCTACCGGATCACGCCGGAGGGCGCCATCATCAAGCGCCTGACGGTCTCGCCGGCCATCGAAATCAGCCCGAATTGGGCCCCAAACGGCCGGGAATTGGTTTTTACAAGTGACAGCAGCGGTACCCCGCAGTTATATATGATCGACCGCGAAGGCGCCGGGAAGCGGCGCGTCACCTTCGAGGGCAAGTACAACGACTCGGCCACCTTGTCGCCCAGCGGCGAGTGGCTGGCGTATGCGACCCGCGAGGATGTGCTGACACAGATCGTCGTGATGCGTCCCGGCGGCGAAGAGCGCCGGATCGTCACCGATACCTCGTGGCGCAACTGTGAAGACCCCAGCTGGGCTCCCGACGGACGGCACCTCGTGTTCGCCTCCGACAAATCGGGCGCGTCCAAGCTGTATGTTTACGACGTGGTGGAGAACGGATTCCGCCAGCTGACTTTCGGGAATGACCCCGATATCACCCCGGGCTGGTCCCACTGACCGGACGGGCAAACCAAGGAGTGGTGGTTATGAAGAACGGATCGTCGTCCCGGCTGTGGCTCGTGGTGCTTTCGCTCGCGCTGGCGCTGGCCGTGCTGAGCGGCTGCAGCAAGAAGCCCCCGGTGGTCACCGAGACCGCGCCCGTGGAGCAGGCCCCGGTCGAGCGCATCGCCCCGGCGCCGAAGCCCGAGCCCGTGCAGCCCAAGGGCCCGGACTACGAGAACCTCGAGCCTTCGAAGTACGGGATCGAGGACGTGTTCTTCGGGTACGACAAGTACGAGCTCGACGACGCGCAGATGGCCATCCTGAACAAGAACGCGCGCATCCTCAAGGATGCCGGCGTGACGGTGGTCGTCTCCGGCCACTGCGACGAGCGCGGCACCATCGAGTACAATCTGGCGCTCGGCGAGAAGCGCGCCAAGGTCGTCACCGGCTACCTGGCCAGCCTGGGTGTCCCGGCCGGCAAGGTCAAGGTCACCAGCTACGGCGAGAGCCGCCCGTTCAATGCCGGCCACACCGAGGCCGACTGGGCGCAGAACCGCCGCGCGCACTTCGAGCGCCCGTGACGGCACACCGGCGCATGTTGCGGAGGTTCGTCCTGGTTGCGGGGCTCTCGCTGCTTGCCGGCTGCGCCCCGCAACTGAACCGCATCGAGGTCGCGGTCCAGGACAACCGCGACCAGATTGCCCGGATGCAGGCCGAGAACAAGCGCCTCCTGCAGGAGGTGCAGGCTCTCAACCAGCTGATGCGGATGGACAAGGACGCCGGCGACGAGTCCGCGGCCATGCGGCTGGCGAAGCTGAGCCAGGTGGCCGCCCGCTTGGATCAACTCATCCAGAAGCTGGACGATAACGCCCAGTACATGCGTGAGATTTCGGCAAGGGTCGACCTGCTGGCCAGCCGGCAGGGCATCGCGACGCTCGGCGACGCCAAGCCGACGGCGGGCGGCGGAGCCGACGGGCTGCCGGAAGAGGGCCGCACGATCCTGTCCGCGGCCGAAGCGGACCGCATGCGCGGGAACAACGACCTGGCCCGGCAGGGCTATGAGGAGTTCCTGCAGCGTTTCGGCAAGTCCGAAGCGGCCGACAGCGCGCTCTACCGGCTGGGAGACCTGTCCTATGCGGACGGCGACCACGCCGGGGCCATCAAGCGCTTCGAGGACCTGCTCGCGCGGTTCCCGAAGAGCGCCTGGGCGCCGCCGGCGATGTACAAGGCGCGGGCGTGCTACCTGGCGCTCGGCCGCAAGCAGGATGCGTGGAAGATGGGGGGAGACCTCCTCGCGAAATACCCTGCCTCGGACGAGGCGGCGTTGCTCAAGGAAGAAACCGGCAAGGACAAATGACAGCCGCCAGCGGCGGCGTCGGGAGTTGATCACGGTGCCCAAGTTCTCGGTGCTCAAGATGGCGCGCGGCCTGTCGCAGGTGTTCCGACCCGTCGAGTTGACGGACATCGACGGCCGCTACCACGCATTCATCGTTCGCTACAGCGGCGACTACATCACGCATGTCCACGACAAGGATGAGTTCGTCTACATCCTCGAGGGCTCGCTGGTGTTCGAACTGGAGGGGCGTGAAGTCGAGGTGCGGCAGGGCGAAGCCATGCTCGTACCGGCCGGCGCCAAGCATCGCCCGCGCTGCAAGAACAACGCGCTGGGCCTGGTCGTCGAGACCAAGGGCCTGCAGAAGCAGATGGATCCGCAGGTCTGACCACGGCCGGCCCGGTCGTCCCCATCGCCGAATCAATGAAAGGGCGGCCGCAGGGCCGCCCTTTTCAACTGCCGTTCGCGCCCGCCGGTCAGCGCAGCGTGCCGCCGAGCATCTTCTCGATCCAGAGCACGTCATCGCGGCTGCCGATGTACAGAGGCACGCGCATGTGCAACTGGTCGGGCACCACGTCGAGGATCGGTCCCTGCCCGTCGCTGGCGTAGCCGCCCGCGTTCTCGGCCACCAGCGCCAGCGGCGCCGCCTCGCACATCAGGCGCAGCTTGCCGCCCGGCTTGTCGGCCGTCGGCGGGTAGAGGAAGACGCCGCCGTAGAGCAGGTTGCGGTGGAAGTCGGCGACCAGCGAGCCGATGTACCGCGAGGTCTTGCCGCCCTTCCCATGGGCGCTGTCGCGCCCGTACTTGAGCTGCCGCACGGTCTCCCGCACCTCGGGCGTCCACTTCGGCTCGTTGCCCTCGTTCACCGAGTAGATGCCGCCGACAAACGGCGTGGTGATGTGCTCGTGGCTGAGCAGGAACTCGCCGATGCTCGGGTCGAGCGTGAAGCCGTGCACGCCGTGGCCGGCGGTGTAGACGAACATCGTGCTCGAGCCGTAGATGACATAACCGGAAGCGACCAGCTGGCGGCCGGGCTGCAGCAGGTCCGTGGGCCCGACCTTGTTGAGCAGCGACCGCCGCTTCCAGATGCCGAAGATGGTGCCCACCGAAACGTTGGCGTCGATGTTCGAGCTGCCGTCCAGGGGGTCGAAGATCACGATGTAGTTGTGCGAGCCCGGGCCGGCGTCGTTGAAGATGGGGTCGGCCAGTTCCTCGCTCCCCATGATGCAGACCTGGCCGCGGGTGCCCAGGCACTTGAGGAACACGGCGTTCGCGTAGTCGTCCAGCTTCTGGACCACCTCGCCCTGCACGTTCGACTCGCCGGTGGCGCCGAGGATATCGACGAGCCCCGCCTTCGTGACCTCGCGGCTGACGATCTTGGCCGCGAACGTGATGTCGTTCAGCAGCCCGGTGAAGTCGCCGCTGGCCGACGGGTGCAGTTTCTGCAGGTCGAGGATGTGCGACTCGATGGTCTGGAGGATGCGCGGGGACTGGGTCATGGCACCTGCCTGGCACGGGACGCGGCCGAGGCGCCTCCGGGCGGGGTGGGGACGGGTGTGGAAGCGTGACGTGCTCATTGTAACACCATGCCAGCAAACAACAACCATCTTCTTGCGCCCCGGCCGGCCGTTTGCCATCGTGGCGGCAGATTCAAGGGCAACCGCCTGGTCCGTCCTTCCGGAGGCGACAGCATGTCCGACGTCATGTTCACGATCCCGGCTCCCCGCAACGAACCCGTGCTCGGCTACCTCGAGGGCTCGCCCGAGAAGGCCGAACTGAAGGCCGCGCTGGCGCAGATGGCCTCCGAGCAGGTGGAGATCCCGCTGCTCATCGACGGCCAGGAAGTCCGCACCGGCCGCCTGGCCGATTGCGTGATGCCGCACGACCACGCGCACAAGCTCGGCTGCTACCACAAGGCCGAGGAGAAGGAAGTCAAGACCGCCATCGCGGCCGCCGAGAAGGCGCGCCCGGGCTGGGCCGCCATGCCCTTCCAGCATCGCGCGGCGATCCTGCTGAAGGCCGCCGAACTGCTGGCCGGCCGGCGGCGGATGGAACTGAACGCCGCCACGATGCTCGGCCAGAGCAAGACCGCGTTCCAGGCCGAGATCGACTCGGCCGCCGAGTTGATCGACTTCTGGCGTTTCAACCCGCACTTCGCCGAGCAGATCCTGCGCGAGCAGCCCCGCAGTTCGCCTGGCACCTGGAACACGCTCGAGCAGCGCCCGCTCGACGGCTTCGTGTTCGCGGTGACGCCGTTCAATTTCACGAGCATCGCCGGCAACCTGCCGACCGCGCCGATGCTGATGGGCAACACGGTGGTCTGGAAGCCCGCGTCCAGTTCGGTGCTCAGCGGCTGGGTGATCATGAACATCCTGCGCGAGGCCGGGCTGCCCGACGGCGTCATCAACTTCGTGCCCGGCAGCGGCGGGCAGGTCGGCAACCCGGTGATGGCGGCCCCCGAACTGGGCGGCGTGCACTTCACCGGCTCGACGAGCGTGTTCCATGACATGTGGCGCACGATCGGGAACAACATCGCGAACTACCGCTGCTACCCGCGACTGGTCGGCGAGACCGGCGGCAAGGACTTCATCTTCGCGCACCCGAGCGCCGACGTCGACGCGCTGGTGACCGCGATGGTCCGCGGCTCCTTCGAGTACCAGGGCCAGAAGTGCAGCGCCGCCAGCCGCGCCTACATCCCCGAGAGCCTGTGGCCGCAGGTGAAGCCGAAGCTGCTCGAGGCCATCGCCTCGATCAGGATGGGCGACGTCACCGACTTCCGCACCTTCATGGGCGCGGTCATCGACAAGGGCGCGTTCAACGACATCAAGGGCTTCATCGACCGCGCGAAGGAAGCCACGGGCAAGGCCCGCATCCTGGCCGGCGGCGGCTGCGACATGTCGACCGGGTTCTTCGTCGAGCCCACGGTCATCGAGGCGCTCGACCCGCTGTACGAGACGATGGTCGAGGAGATCTTCGGACCGGTGCTGACGCTGCACGTCTTCGCGGACAAGGACCTCGCGAAGATGCTGCGGATCTGCGACACCTCGGCCACCTACGCGCTGACGGGCGCCATCTTCGCCCAGGACCGCGCCGCCATCGTCCGCATGAAGGACGAACTGCAGGGCGCCGCGGGCAACTTCTACATCAACGACAAGCCCACGGGCGCCGTGGTGGGGCAGCAGCCGTTCGGCGGCAGCCGCGCCTCGGGCACGAACGACAAGGCCGGCAGCTACCTGAACCTGATCCGCTGGGTGAGCCCGCGGTCGGTGAAGGAGACGTTTGACCCGCCGCGGGCTTATCCGTATCCCTACATGTCCGACCGGTAGTCGCGCCGCAGACGCGGCCATCGGGCTGGGCGAACAAGGCGCGGGGCGGCATGCTGCCGTCCCGCGTGCTTTTTCAGGTGCCATGGGGGATGAAGGCGAGGATGGTGCCGGAGGTGGGGCTCGAACCCACACGTCCCGAAGGACACTGGATTTTGAGTCCAGCGCGTCTACCAGTTCCACCACTCCGGCACCAGAGGGGGGCGCGGGCCGCGACAGGTGCGGCTTCCGGCGACCGGGGGATTTAAGGGGTCCGGGGCCGCGAAGTCAAGGCGGGCGAAATGTTTGACACGCACGGTGCCGATGCTATATTTGCGCTTCGTCGATTCTGGTGGGGCCATAGCTCAGCTGGGAGAGCGCTTGACTGGCAGTCAAGAGGTCAGGGGTTCGATCCCCCTTGGCTCCACCACCTAAGACAATGCACGTCAACGGCCTGCGGAAACGCGGGCCGTCTGTGTTTCAGGACCGGTCCGGCCGGCTCCGATGCGGCTCCGCGTTGATGATAGGTCCGTCGCCGATCGGATGCTATCCTGTCTGCCCCGACTGCCGACACCCCCGCGACCGGGAGAACCCCGCATGCCGCCTGTGCCGAAGAACCGTCCCGGGGCCGCCAGCACATGAGCGAATCCCGGCCTTCCGCGTCCTGGCGTTCCCTGCTGGGTCCTGCGGCCCTGCTGGCCGTGCTCGCCGTCGCGGCCCGCGTGGCGGCGCCCCGGTGGGAAGCCTGGCAGGGCCAGCTCGCCGCGCTCGGGCCACTGGCGCCCGCGGCCTACCTGGCGCTGTGGCTCGTACTCGTGCCGTGCGGCTTCCCGGCCGCTGCGCTCGGCCTGCTGGCGGGCGCCGTGTTTGGACCCTGGCTGGGAAGCGCCTGGGCCGTGGCGGGCCTGGTGGGATCGGGGCTGGCCATGCATGCCCTCGGGCGGCGTTGGCTGAGACCCCGCGTCGCGCGACTCGTCGCGGGCAGCTCTCGCCTGCGGGCGCTCGATCGGGCCGCGGCCCGCGGCGGTGTCCGCCTGCACCTGCTGGCCCGCCTTTCGCCCTTGAACTACGCCTTCGTTAGCTACACACTGGCCGGCGGCGGCGCCCCGCTGCGCGCCTACGCGCCGGGGCTGCTCGGGGGCATGCCGGGCCTGGTCGCGTATGTGTGGCTCGGCTCTGCGGCCGGCAGCGGCCTTCGCGCGCAAGGCGCCGGGGGGCCGGTGCGGCTCGTGGCGCTGGTCGTCGGCGGCGCCAGCCTGCTGCTTCTGGGAGTGCTCGCGGCGCGGGCGCTGCGCCGCGAGACCGAAACGTTCGGCAGGGACGCGGGTCAGGACTCCTGAGCCGCGCCTTCGTCTGTGGAGAGACAGCTTCGGCCGCGCGCCGGGGGACGAGGTTCGCATCATGGCGAAGAAAGCCGGTGACCCGGGATCCCCGAAGGCGCCCGCGCGCAAGCCCAGCCGCGCGGCGCTGCCGCGCGTGGAAGCAGGCGGCCTGCTGGCGACCATCCCGGCCGCCCTCCTTGAGGAACTGTGGCAGTGGGAACCGGACACCGATCGCCTCGACGTGCCGGCCGGCGTCCTGGCGCTGACCGGCTATGCGCGCGAAGAGTTCGGCCGGACCGCCGGCGAGGCCATGCGCCACGTTGCGCCGCAGGACCGCGCGGGCCTGCTCGCCCGCCTGCAGGCGGCGCTGGCCGGCAGCGCGCCGGCGTTCGCGAGCGAGTTCAAGCTCATGGGACGCGACGGCCGGCAGGCGTGGCTGTCGGTTCGCGCGGCGATCGAACGGGACGCCGGCGGCGCCGCGATCCGTGTCAGCGGGACCTGGGCGGATGTGACGGCCCGCGTCGAAGCCGAAGAGGAGCGCGACCGCCTCTTCAATGTCTCGATCGACCTGTTGGCTGTCGGCGGCTTCGACGGCTTCCTGCTGCAGGTCAACCCGGCCTGGGTCCGCGTGCTCGGGTGGTCGCGTGACGACCTCATGAGCAGCGCCATTATCGACTTCATCCACCCCGAGGACCACGACCTCATGGCCGCCGCCTTCCGGGCCCTGGCCGAGGACCACTCCGTCGCCGACCTGGCCACGCGCTTCCGCTGCCGGGACGGCACGTACCGCTGGTTGTCGTGGTCGTCGTTCCCGCTACCGGATCGACGGCTCGTGTTCTCGGTCGTGCGCGACATCACCGAGCAGAAGGACGCCGAACGGCGCCTGCTCGACTACCAGGACCGCCTGCGGGCGCTGAGCGCCCAGTTGACCGTGGTGGAAGAGCGCGAGCGCAGGCAACTGGCCGTGGCCATCCATGACAGCCTGGCGCAGCAACTGTTCGCCGCGCGCGCCAAGGTGACGCTGCTCCGCTACCCGGAGAAGGTGACCAATACCGCCCAGATCGTCGATGAGGCCATCGGCATCCTCGACGACTCGATGCGCGAGGCGCGCAGCCTGTCGTTCGAACTGTATCCGCCGATCCTGCACGAAGCCGGGTTGGAGGCGGCGCTGTCCTGGCTGGCGCGCCAGTGGGGCGAGCGCACGGGCATCGCCTGTTCGCTGGAGGCGGACGGCGACGGGAACGAGATGCTGGAACTGGGCGAGGACGGGCGTTCGCTTGCCTACCAGTGCGTGCGCGAACTGCTGGCCAACGTCGCCAAGCATGCCGCCGCGACCGGCGTCCGCATCGCACTGGTGCGCCAGGACGACCGTCTGCTCGTCTCGGTGTCCGACAACGGCCGGGGCGTGGACGCGAACGTCGAAGCGATCCAGCCCGGCAACCCGGAGGCGACAACCGGCTTCGGATTGTTCAGCATCCGTGAGCGCGTGCGCGCGGCCGGCGGCACCTTCCGGTTGCAAAGTCGCCCCGGCGCCGGGTGCTGCGCGGAGTTCGCGATCCCGCTGCCGGATCCCGCCGACACTGAACCGGGGGACTGATGGGCGAGATCTTCGCACTCAGTTGCGCCCTTGTCTGGGCCTTCGCCGTCGTGCTCTTCCGGCGTTCCGGCGAATCGATGCCGCCGCTCGCGCTGAACCTCTTCCGGGTCGCATTCTCGTCGGTCCTGTTCATCGTCACGCTGCTGGTCATGCGGGTGCCGCTGTGGGGCCAGGCGCCGCTGCACGACTACCTGCAACTGGTGGCCAGCGGCATGATCGCCATCGCGCTCAGCGACACGCTGTTCCACGCCGCGCTCAATCGCGTCGGCGCCGGCATCAACGCCGTGGTCGACACGCTCTACCTGCCGTTCACGTCGCTGGCGGCGATGGCCTACCTGCACGAGCGGCTGGACGGCTGGCAGGTCGCGGGCATGGTGCTGGTGATCAGTTCGGTGATCGTGGCCACGCGGATGGAGCCGCCTCGCGGCGCCTCGCGGCGGACAATGGTGGTCGGCGTTCTGCTGGGGGTGGCGTCGATGGCGTCGCTGGCGGTCGGCGTGGTGCTGGCCAAGCCCGTGCTCGCGAACGCGAACGTTGTCTGGGCCACGACGGTCCGCCAGCTCGGCGCGCTGGTCGTCCTCCTGCCCTGCGCGCTGCTGATGCCCGGGCGCGCGGCGCGCCTGAAGGCGCTGAAGCCCGGCGTCGGCTGGAAACACGCGATCCCCGGCACCGTGTTCGGCTCGTACCTGGCGCTGATGCTGTGGCTGGCCGGGATGAAGTACACGGCCGTGGCGCGCGCCGCGATCCTGAACCAGACGAGCACGATCTATGTGCTGATCCTGGCCACGCTGCTGCTGGGGGAGAAGTTCACGCGGCGCACGGCGCTGGCCGCGGGGCTGGCCTTTGCCGGCGTGATGCTCGTGTTGCGCCCGTGGGCAGGAAGCGCCTGATCTGCGCGCCGTCGCGGTTTGGGCTTGAGGGCGACCGCGCGTTCGTCGAAACTGGCGCGGCGCGCATCCGGCGCGCAGCGCAACCGCGATCCTGATCCGTTACACCGGAGGCTGCCTTGACCGCCACCGTCATCCTTTTCGAAGACCATTCGTGGCTCGGGTTCCGTCCGCTTTCCGCTGGGCAACCGACCTGGGAACAGCGCTGCGGCATCTTCAACACGCGCGAGCGCTGCGAACTGGCGGGCGCCACCGGCGCGCTTCTGGGCCGCGGGCCTGCCCTGGACCTGGTGACGGCCCCCCGCTGGGATCGCGGCCCACAGGCCGTGGCGGCCCTTCCGGACGCCGGGGGCCCCGTCCTGTGGCTGAACGGGCGTCTGGCGCCCTCGGCGACGCTTGTAACCGGCCTGCTGGCCCTGCCGGCGGACCTGCCCTCGTTCGTCTGGCGCGACGGCGACGGCGTCGTGGCCGCCCGCATGACCCGGCAGGCGGCGCTCGGTGCGGCCGCGGACTGGGCGGCGTGGAGTGCGGCGCCGACCGGACCATGGGCCGGACCCGGTCTCGGAGCGACAGCGATCACGGCCGTGGCCGGTCTGGAACTCGCCTGCCCGGCCGACACCGCAGCGGTCGCCCGCGCCCGTCTGGCGGCCGCCCTGGAAGCCGCCGCAGCAGATGCCGCACCTGCGCTGCGCCGCGCCTGGGACATCGTGCCGGCCACTTCCGGGGCGATCCGGGGCGACCTGGAGGCCGCCCGCAGCGCCGGCAGCTGGACCCGCCACCCGTTCGGCCTCTGTCCGGCCGAAGGGAACGCCGTCCCCTGGGCGGCGCCCACGCGCCTGGCCCGTGCCGCCCCGTCCGACCTGCCGACGGGGTGCTGGCTGCAGGGCGACGACCTCTGGCTCGCCGACGCGGTAACGCTGGCTCCGGGCTGCGTCATCGACTCCCGGCGAGGACCGGTCGTGCTCGACCACGGCGTGGACGTGGCGCCGCACACCCTCCTGGAAGGCCCGCTGTACCTGGGGCCGGGCTGCCGGGTCAAGGCCGGCGCGCGGATCTACGGGGACTCGAGTTTCGGGATCGGGAACCGCCTGGCCGGCGAGATCGGTGAATCAACCTTTGGCGACTTCAGCAACAAGCAGCACGAAGGGTTCATCGGCCACGCGGTGCTGGGCGCATGGGTAAATCTCGGCGCCATGACGACATGCAGCGATCTTAAGAACAACTACGGCAATGTTCGCGTCGATCTTGGTGGAGGATCGGAGGATACGGGGCAGCGCTTCGTCGGCCTCATGGCGGGAGACCATGTCAAGACGGCGATCGGCACCCTGTTCAATACGGGTACCACGGTCGGCTTCGCCAGCAACATCTTCGGGGCCGGTATGCCGCCGAAGTATGTGCCGGCCTTCAGCTGGGGTGGCGACCCGGGTGCTCCGGCCTACGGCGTGGGGCAGGCCATCGCCACCGCGACGGTCGTCATGGGGCGGCGGGGTTGCCGGTTTGAACCCTCCCACCGCGCAATGTTCGAGGTCCTGGCCGCCGGCGCCTGACGAGATACGTGCATTCCGCCCTGCCGCGGCGCGGGTCATCGTGCCCGATGACGCCCGGCAGGGGGCCGGACTACCTTGGCCAATCCTCTCCGTTCTCTTTGATCGATCCGCCTAATTTATTGATATGTATATGTTTGCGAAGCACGCGACCCCCATCGCGCGATGAACTCTCCCTCGCAGGCACGCCCGTTGCTTTTCCTCCTGCAAATGTTCTCTGCGCTGTTCGCGATTGGCGGCCCAGCATCTACAACAACTTTGTAGATTCCAGTTGGTCACCACACGGCAGGCGTGGGGGACATTTTTTTGTTGAGTACGATTTCGTGATATGGTATAGTTTTACGCTGTAACCTCCGATCATCAATACAGCTACGATGTGTGATCGGACCCCGGACATCAAGCAGATGCAGCAAGAGGTTGTGCACCATGACGAAAGCCGAACTGGTCGATCTCATCACCGGGGACACCGGCCTGAACCGTCGCGATACGGTCACGGTCGTGAACCTGATCATGGAGAATATCGGCAACGCGCTCGCCTCGGGCGACAAGGTCGAGTTGCGCGGGTTCGGCAGCTTCAAGGTCAAGAGCCGGCGCTCGCGCCTGGCCCGCAACCCCCGCACCGGCGATGCTGTGGACGTGCCCGCCAAGCGTGTGCCCTATTTCAAGGCGTCGAACGAGCTGAAGGATCGCCTGAACGGCCACGACTGAACGCGAACTTCCGTTTGTCAGCGACGGTTCGATGGTCTATCTTGGGTGGCGTTGATGCCGACGCGGGGAGGTTCTCTGCCCGCGCGCGTTTTTGACTGCCGCCCGCAACCGCGCGGGGCCGGCCAGGACCGGTGAAAGGTGGGATCACGATGCCGAACGGACGCAAGCGGAAGCGGAAGAAGATCGCCACGCACAAGCGCAAGAAGCGGTTGCGGAAGAACCGTCACAAGAAGCGGTAGCCTGCCGCCGGACCCTGCCGCGCTGTGCGAGCGTTGGCAGGGCCGGTGGGCGCCGGTTCTCAACTGCGCCCAGGCGTGGAGGGAGCAACGCCGATGAGCGAACAGATGTCGGATCGCCGCCGGGCCCAGCGCGTCGACGCGAACCTGAAGCTGGAAGTCAGGGTCCCCGGAGACGGCTCAAAGACCGCGACGCTGCAGACGATCAACATCAGTTCGTCGGGCGTCTATTTCAGTTCGAACCATTTCCTGCCGCCGATGACCAAGCTGGGCATGGACATCGAAGTCACGGTTCCCGGTGACGACGGCGACGCTCCCGGGACCGCCATGGTGCCCTGCGAGGGACTGGTCGTCCGCTCGATGCCCGAAGCCGAGACGCCCGGGTGCACCGATTACGAGGTCGCGGTGTTCTTCACGAACATTTCGCCCGTGGGGATGGCCAACCTCGAACGGCACATCGCCCTCTTGATCTCCGACATCGAGTGAGCCC
>CAIOLW010000162.1 GCA_903859215.1 uncultured bacterium
AGGAACGCGTCGACCGACTGCTTCGGGGACGGGTAGAAGTAGTAGGCCGGCAAGGCGCCGCACACGATGCCCGCGAAGAACGCGGCGACCAGATCCAGGGACTCGCGCAGGATGACCACGACCGTGTCGCCCTCGGCCACGCCGGCGGAGCGGTAGAACGCGCAGTAGTCGCAGGTGCGCGCGACGATCTGCCCGGTGGTGTAGGGCTCGGCCTGGTCCCCCGAGACGAGGGTCAGCCACGGCATCTCCGCGTCCGCGGCCTGGTGTCCGGCGATGATCTCCCGAAACGTCTGCATCGAGGTCTCCATGGGTGTCGTGTGGTCAGCTCAGCGCACCAGCACCATCCGCGTCACCGCCGCATCCCCGCCGCTTTCCAGGCGCGCCAGGTAGGTGCCCGAGCCGACGGCCCAGCCGCCCGCATCGCGCCCATCCCACTGCGCCTCGGTCGCTCCGGCCGCCAGGTCCGCATCGACCAGCGTGCGCACATGCCGACCGGCGATGTCGAAGATCGCCAGCCGCGCATGGCCTGCCGCCGGCAACTCGAAACGCACCGTGCACTGCGGATTGAAGGGGTTCGGGTAGCTGCCCAGCGCGAGTGGCGCGGCCGGCGTCCCGCCCACCGGCGTGGCGCCGCCCAACAGCACGATGTTGTCGACGCTCGTGTCGTCGGGTCCGGTCTTCCACTCGGTGTAGATGTAGACGCCGGACAGCGTGTGCAGCACCGCCTGCAGGTCGGCCAGCGTCGCGGCCACACCGGTGCCGCCGACCTTCCAGCCGGCTTCGGTCAGGGGCACCGACACGTGCGTCCACTGGCCGAGGACCGGGGGCGGCGCGTCGAAGTACAACGACATCGTGGCCCCGGCCAAGACGAGCGCCGGGTAGGTCGCGGCGTCGGTGTAGCGGATGAGGATGTCCCAGGACAACGTCCCGCCGTAGAACACACCCTTGTCGCCGAGGAACGCGGCCGGGGCGGCGATCCCGGTCTCGCCGTAGATGTCGCCCACGCGGACGCTGCCGGCGGGATTGCCGAAGGCGGCGTCGTACGGCAACGCGGACATCGACCGCGCGCCGACGGCGCTGCTGTGGAACGGGTATTCCACGACCTGCCAGCCCTCGTTGTCGATGTCGAACCGGCTGGCGATCTGTGCGGCGGCCGCCGGCAGAGCGATCGCAACGGCCAGCACGGCGGCCAGGACGGCGCGGCGCAGGAGAACGACGATCATCGCGTGGCCCCATCGGGTTGGAAGGTTGGGCGCGCTTTCACCGGGCATCCATGATACCCGATCATCGCATATCTGGCGAGTGCTGTTTGTTGTTTGGGACTTTTTATTGACTTCACATCATCAATCACGCCTCGGAACCACCCCGGGCTTGCGCCGGCGCAAGTCCCCGCCACGGTGAAAACACCTGTCGGACAACATGTTGCATCAGTGTACGAGGGACGCGATGGCAGCCACATCCATCCCGGTGGCCAGCGACTCGGCCATCGCCCGCTCGGCCTTGATCTCGATGACGACGGTGCGGGGCCGGGTCACGGGCGCGCCGTGCGCGGGGGCCACCCGATGGGTCTTCGCGTCCCACGGGCCGACCAGGATCACCAGCGAACCCATGTCCGCCGGCCGCCACCAGGCCTCGCGGGCGCCGGCCACCTGGACCGGCTGCGCGTCATCCGGCACCCACGCCACGTCGGCGTTGACCTGCACCGAGACCGACGCCTCCTGCTGCTTCGGGACACCCTCGTTCATCTTCTGCGCCCACGCGCCCGACTGCATCTGCGCCATCAGGCCCTGGGAAACCGCTTCGTCCAGGGCCGACTGCTCCTGCCGGATCGCCTTCAGGCGGGCGTCGAGCCGATCGTACTCGGCCGTGTTGCCGGCGCGCCGCGCCTGCTTGCGGGCCTCGCGCGCGGCATCCATCTGCATCTCGAGTTCCTGCCGCTTCGCCTGCTGCCCGCCGGTGCCGAGCGCCATCGAGTTGCCGGCGGCCTGCGCCTGCGCGCTGCCGATGGTCTTGTCCCAGGCGTATTCGAAGCGGAACCGGTAGTGCAGCGCGGCGGTCGGGTCGATGCCCTCGCAGTCGGGAATGGCCTCGCCGTGCTGCAGGTCCAGCTGGTCGCTGCGCTGCCAGTCCTTCGGCGCCGCCGGCGCCGCTTTCGCCACGGCCGCGCGCATGGCGGCGTAGGCCTGCTGCTCGGCGGCGGTAGCCGGGCGGAAGTGGTCGCAGTCGCCGTCGGCCTGGCACAGCGCCGGCAACAGCAGCAGAAGGAAGGCGGCAGGCGGCAGGCGGACCATCACGAACCCCCGGGGATGGCGTTTCACGCGGACGACCATCGCCGTCCCACCCACCAAGGGACGCGGCGACGCGGGAAATCACAGCCCGACGCGCCCGGTGGCGACCGCCGCCCGATGTCGCGACATTGTCCCGGCGAAACGAACCACCCCCACCCGACCAGGAGGGATCCCGCCGATGCCGATCGTTCTCTTCAATTACGGCCACTTCCTGGGCCTGGCCCTGTTCGCGGCGGCCCTGGCCGTCGAGCTGGCGCTGTTCGCGCGCCGCGTGGACGGCCGCACGGCGCGCCGCCTGGCGCTGGCCGACCTGGTCTACGGGCTGGCGGCCGCGCTCATCGTGGCGACCGGGCTGCTGAAGGTGTTCGCGGGCGACAAGCCGGCGTCGTACTACGGGCACAACCCGCTGTTCCACGTGAAGCTGACGCTGCTGCTGGCCGTGTTCCTGATGTCGATCTTCCCGACCATGCAGTTCATCCGCTACCGGCGCGCCGCCGACACCGATGTCGTCGAGTACCCGGCCCTGGTCGGTCGGCTGCTGCGGATCGAGCTCGCGGTCACGGCCCTGATCCCCCTCTTGGCAGTGCTGATGGCGCGGGGCTTCGGCGCGGCGCGCTGAGCGGAGCGGCTTCCGCCTGCGACAAGGGGCCGGCGAGTGATCGCCGGCCCCTTCGTCGTCAAAGCGAGGCAGGAACGGCTCAGCCGCCCGCCATCGTGCGGATGCCCGCGTCGGCCAGGTCCTTGAAGGCGCCGAAGTACAGGCCCAGCACCAGCGTCGGCACGGCCAGGCAGGCCAGCACCGTGTACTGCAGCCAGGACAGGCGCAGCGGCGAGTCGTGGCCCTCGTCGGGGCGCACCAGCCACATCACCCTGGCCACGCGGAAGTAGTAGTAGAGGCTGATCACCGAGTTCAGGCCGGCGATGATCACGAGCCAGAACCACTGCCGGTCCATGACCGCCGTGAAGAGGTACAGCTTCCCGACGAAGCCCGCGAACGGCGGCACGCCGGTCAGCGAGCCGAGGAAGACGACCATCATCACGCCGGCCCAGGGCATCCGGTAGCCCAGGCCCTTGTAGTCCTCCAGCTGCTCGCTCTTGAGGTGGTTGTTGACCGCCACCACGAAGAAGAACGCGCCCAGGTTCATGAGCGTGTAGACCAGCAGGTAGAACAGGATCGCGGCCAGGCCCATCTCGCTCAGCAGCACGAAGCCCATCAGCAGGTAGCCGACGTGGGCGATGCTCGAGTAGGCCAGCATGCGCTTGACGTTGGTCTGCCGCAGGGCCACCAGGTTGCCGAAGGTCATGGTCACGGCCGAGATCACCGAGACCAGCAGCGGCCAGTTGATGACCTGGATCAGCGAGTTGCTCGCCGCGGCATTGGTGCCGACGGCAAACGTCGTGTAGAAGAAGCGGATCATCAGCGCGAAGCCGGCCGCCTTCGGGCCCACCGAGAACAGCGCCGCCACCGGGGTGGGCGCGCCCTCGTAGACGTCCGGGCACCAGAAGTGGAACGGCACAGCGGCGATCTTGTAGCTCATGCCGGCCAGGATCAGCACCACGGCCACCAGGATGCCGAACGGCTCGGCGCCGCCGCCCAGCAGGACCGCGCGGATCCCCGAGAACTGCAGCGAGCCCGTCATGCCGTACAGCAGCGACAGGCCGTACAGCATGATCGCGCTGCTGACCGCGCCGAAGATGACGTACTTCAGCGACGCCTCGGTGCTGCGCAGGCTGGTCCGCATGTAGCCGGCCATCACGTAGCTGGTCAGGCCGACGCCCTCCATCGCCAGGTAGAGCATCAGGACGTTGCGGGCCTCGGCCATCACCATCATCGCCACGGTCATGAGCACGGTCAGGGCGAAGAACTCGCCCTTGTTCTCGCGCCGATGGCCCATGATCTCTTCCGAGGTCCACGCGAACAGCACCGTGGCCAGCCCGCCGAAGACGAACAGCAGGCGGAAGAAGATGGCCATGCCGTCGACCACCATCAGGTCGCCCATGATGGCGCGGCCGCCGGCGGGCGCCACGGCATGGGTGTCCGCGATGGCCAGCGCGCCGGCCGCGAGCAGGCCCGCCACCGAGATGGCGAACGCCACCACGGGACGGCGTCCGCGCGCCAGCATGTCACCCAGCAGGGCGAGCAGGAACGTGCAGCACAGCACGGCCTCGGGCAGCCACCACTGCAGGTCGCCCCAGCTCGGGATCTTCACGTGCAAGAGTTCCATTCCGGAAGACTCCTCGCGCGGGACCGGCTCAGCCGGCCACGACCTTGATCAGGTTGTTCAGGGTGACCTTCATCAGGTCGAGCACCGGCATCGGGAACACGCCCAGCAACAGCACGAGGATGCCGATCGGCACCAGCGTGAACATCTCGCGCGCGTTGATGTCAGGCAGGTTGTCCCACTTGTCGTTTTTCGGTCCCAGGAACACGCGCTGCAGCATCCACAGCACGTAGGCGGCGCCGATGATGATGCCCAGGGCGGCGATCATCGTGATGGTCCGGAAGGCCGGGAAGGCGCCGATGAAGATCATCGCCTCGCTGACGAAGCCGCTCAGGCCGGGCAGGCCCAGCGCCGCGAACAGCGCGAAGCTGAAGAACGAGAAGTACCGGGGCATCTGCATGCCCAGGCCGCCGAAGGCGCCGATCTCGCGGGTGTGGGCGCGGTCGTAGACGACGCCCACGCAAAGGAACATCATGGCCGTGATCGTGCCGTGGTTGAACATCTGCAGCACGGCGCCGTTGATGCCCGCCGAGTTCATCGCCGCCATGCCCAGCAGCACGTAGCCCATGTGGCTGACCGACGAATACGCGACCAGCTTCTTCATGTCCTTCTGCGCCATGGCGCAGTAGGCCCCGTAGAGGATGTTGATCGCCCCCAGCGTGGCCAGCGCCCAGCGGAACCACATCGCCTGGTCGGGCAGCATGGGGTAGCTGATGCGCAGGATGCCGTAGGTGCCCATCTTCAGCAGCACGCCGGCCAGGATGACGGACACGGCCGTGGGCGCCTCGACGTGCGCGTCGGGCAACCAGGTGTGGAACGGGAACACGGGCACCTTGATGGCGAAGCCGATGAACAGGGCCAGCCAGAGCATGTGCCGCACGTTGGTCACGTGCAGCCAGGCGCTGTGGTTGGCCTGGTCGAACATGTAGACCATGTTGAACGTGTGGCCGCCGGTGACGGGGTCCGACACGTTCAGGTAGAGGGCGATCATCGCCAGCAGCATCAGGACCGAGCCCGCCAGCGTGTACAGGAAGAACTTGATGGCGGCGTACTCGCGACGCGGGCCGCCCCAGATGCCGATCAGGAAGTACATCGGCAGCAGCATGACTTCCCAGAACACGTAGAACAGGAAGAAGTCCAATGCGCAGAACACCCCGAACATGCCTGTCTCGAGCAGCAGGAACATCGCGAAGTAGCCCTTGATGGACTTCTCGATGCCCCACGAGGCGAAGATGCACAGGAACGAGAGCAGCGCCGTCAACAGCATCATCGGCATACTCAGGCCGTCCACGGCCATGAAGTACTCGATGTTGAAGCTCTTGATCCACGTGTAGTGCTCCACGAACTGCAGGCCGCCCGAACCGCGGTCGAATTTCATGAACAGCTGCACGGCCAGGAGCAA
>CAIOLW010000163.1 GCA_903859215.1 uncultured bacterium
CACCGCGCGCGTCGGGTGCGCCGTGAAGACGGGCATCACCTCGAGCGTCCGCAGCGCAGCGAGCACCTGCCCGGCATCGAGGCCCTTGGCGGCCAGGTCGCGCAGCACGGCGGCCAGGCTGCCGGGCTGGGGCTGGTGGCCCGGGCGCGACTGCTCGCGGCGCCGGCGGATGCGGTGCACCTGCTCGGCCAGGTTGACCAGCGAGAAGAAGGACGAAAAGGCGCGGGTCAGCTCGCGCGCATCGGCCGGGGAAAGGCCTTCCAGCTGGCGCACGAGGTCGGTCTCGGCGGTGCGATCGCCGGCCCGGCGCTCGCGGGCGGCGTGACGCGCGTGCTCGACGCGCGCGAACAGTTCCGGGCCGCCCAGGTCGGTCAGGACCTGGCCCAGCAGGTCGCCCAGCAGGTGGACATCGTCGCGTAGAGCCTGGTCCGGCGGCAAGTCGGGTCGGGCGGAGGGTTCCGGCGCCATGTCGGGTCCTTTGGCTGGTCGTGTCCCGGCTCGTCACGCGGGTGGTGTGACACAGATACCATCGGAAGCGGCTGGACGTCCACCGCGCGCCTGCGCGCCGCGTATCCGGGCGATGTTCAGCGCGGCGGATCCTGCTGCCGACGCGCAAGTTCGCGGCGAACGGCCTCGGCGGCCGGCGCAGCCGGCGCCAACTGCAGGAAGCGCTCGCGGCAGGCGCGGGCGCGGTCGTCGAGGCCGCGCTGGGCGCACGCATCGGCCAGGACGAGCCAGGCATCGGCGTCAGCAGGCGCCTGTTGCAGGTACTCGTCCAGCAGGCGGATGCTCGCGGCAGCGTCGCCCCGCGAGAACTCGATGAATCCCAGGGGCCTCTTGCGTTGCCAGCGTGCCGGCTCGGTCCGCAGCGCCTCGCGGTAGGCCGCGATGGCGGCGGGATACTCCGCGCGCTCGGCCCGTCGGCTGCCCAGCTTCTCCCAGAGGAAGGCGACTTCCCGGTCGTCGGGATACGCCTGCGGGCGCAGGCGCTCGAGCACGCGCTCGCGTTCGCTGTCCTGCCGCGCCGGGTCCGTGATCGTGCTGAGGTTCGTGCTCAGACGGTAGTGGCTGTTGCCGTAGTAGGTGCGGTGCAGCCAGACCGCCATGTCCTCGACGCGCGTGTAGGCGCGCGCGGCGGACGCGTTGACGACGAACATCGTCGTCGTCGCCAGGCCCAGCACGAAGAGCGGGACGAGCCAGCCGGCCGGTCGCGCCGGGGGCAAGGCGCCGCCATCCGAACGCCCGGCCAATGCGACGAGGTAGACCGCCGTGTAGAGGAGCGGTGGCGAGACGACGCACAGCATGTCCCAGTCGAACGGGAAGCCGATGGAGGGGTTGATCACGGCGTTGTGCAGCAGCCCCGCCGCGACGGCCGGCAGCAGCAGGACCAGGCCGCCGGCGGCGCGATGACGCCGCCACAGCAGGGCGATCGCCAGCAGGACCGCCGGCGAGGAGATCGCGTAGAACGAGCCGGCGAAGTCCAGCAGGTGCGGCGGCGACAGCAGCGTGTAGCGCAGGTACGGCTGGTGCGCGCACGCCGTGCCGAGCGGCAGGAAGATCTGGCGCAGCTGCGGGTTGCCGCCCGTGTAGAGGTAGTCGTAGCACGTCGCGCCGGAGGCCATGAAGACCGCCGCCAGCAGGAGCGTCGCCGCGCCCATGCCGATCGCCGCGGTGCGCCCGGTGGCCAGCGGGCGCCAGCGCACCTGATTGCGCGACAGGTCATGGGCCAGCAGCAGCAGCCCCGACGGCAGCAGCACCAGCCACTGGAGGTGCAGTGCGATCGCCGCCACGAGCGGCAGCCACAGGAAGAGACGACGCGTCGGCCGGTCCGGGTCCAGGCTGGTCCTGGTGAGCGCCATCAGGAAGAGGCAGGCGAACAGCCGCGGGATGGCGTAGGTCTCGACGTGCCCGAAGAAGAGCTGGTTCGCGCCGTCGGTCAGTCCCAGCCAGGCGATGGCCAGGCGCGCCCAGCCGGCCAGTCCCGGCAGCGTGGCGGCCAGTCGCAGGTGCGCGGCCACGAAGATGACGCCGCTGAGGATCGACAGGGCCATGAAGCAGTGCTCGTAGGACAGGCCCGTCAGCCGCTCGAGCACGTCGTGCAGCAGGTAGACCGCCGCGCCGCGCGTCGCGACACCCAAGCTCACGAACTGCCTGGCATGCGTCGCCAGGGCGGCGGGTGTGTGGTGCAGCAGGATGGTGTGGCTGTCCCCGTAGGCGCGCGTGGCGATCGGGAACGCGGCGAAGGCTGCCGCCGCCAGCGCTGCCGCGGCCAGCGGGACGGCCAACCGATTGCGAGCGAGCCCGCCGCCGAGCGTGTCGCACGCGGACAGGAATCGCCTCGACAGCGACGGAATCGCCAGCGCCGTCGCCAGCGCCGCCAGCATCACCGGCCAGGCGACCGGCACGCGGTGCAGGTGGTCCCAGCCCCACGACCAGCCCGTGGAGGCAAAGGCGCCCACGGCCAGCGGCAGGGCCAGAAGGCCGGTCCAGGCCAGGACCGAAAGGCGGGTGGGGGAAGTGACGTGCGGCATGGCGGCTATATAACAGTCATCCCCGGGGGGGCGCCAAAGCGTTTCCAGGTGCGGGGTGCGGGATTCTGCGGCGGGTGTATCATTGACTTGAATCTGGTTATCAATCTCACCCACCGGAAGTCCATCCAACGCCTCCACGATCGGAGTCCGCGACATGGCCGATGACCGCACCGTCCCCAACGACCCCGATGACGGCCGCACCCTGCCGCTGGGCTCCGGCGACCCGAACGCGCGGGGCGAGCAGATCGGCTCCGTCATCGGTCCCTACCGCCTGGTGCGCCGCCTGGGCGAGGGCGGCATGGGCGAGGTGTTCGAGGCCGAGCAGTCCGAACCGATCCGCCGTCGCGTCGCCCTGAAGGTCATCAAGCAGGGGATGGACACGCGCG
>CAIOLW010000164.1 GCA_903859215.1 uncultured bacterium
GGCCGGCGTCCAGGACCACTGGCGACCCCAGCGATTGTCGTTCTCGTTCAGTTCGGCGATGGCGTCGCTGCCGTCGAGGCGCACCTCGAAGACGTGGCGGCCGCCCTTCACCGTCACGGTGCCCAGGTTCAGCGCCGACATCGAGGTGAGGCCGGCCAACGGGTGGCCAACGCCCCAGCCACTGGCCTGCCTGCCGTCAACCAGGCCGTTGACCTGGAAGAAGGTGGAGGTGGCCACGTCGCCGGTGTTCTGGAACGCGGTGTTCCACCAGGTCGACGCCGTCTCGCCCGTCAGGGTGGTCGGGAACGGCACGTTGCCGGCCGTGGCGTCGGCGGCGCCGCGCGGCACCACGACGCTGGCCCATCCCGTCAGCGACTTGAAGGCCAGGTTCGAGGGCTCGGCGGCGCGGATGGTGTACGGCCCGGCCGTCGTCTGGACGATGGCCCAGCGGCCGGCGCGATCGACCGCGCGCAGGTTGAACCAGTAGGTGCCCGGGGCCAGCGTTGCGGTGGTGGTGGTGGTCACGTTGTCGATGGTCTTCGTCGTGGTCGGCAGGGCCGGGCCCGTGGTGGTGATCAGCACGGAGTAGCCCGCCACGCCGGAAGCGTCGTCGGCCGGGCGGCTCCACGAGAAGTCGATGGTCGGGTCGGGCGAGACGACGCCCGACGTGTGGCTGGTCGAGACCAGGGTCGTCACCGGGTTGGGCGGCGCCAGGTCGATCTCGTAGCCGTTGTTCTTTGCGGTCTGCCAGATCTGCTCGCTCCAGCCGACGTAGCGGTTCTTGAACTTCGCCAGGAAGTCCATGGCGCTGTTCGGCGTGTCATAGTCGGTGCACAGGAAGATGGGGCCGTCGCCCACTGCCAGCGCGTCCGGGTGGCCGGGGTAGACCGGGTCCTCGTCGAAGTCAGCGTCCGAGATGTCCTGCAGCAGCGCGGCCACCGAGCCCTCGGTCAGCAGCGGGTCGGGCACATAGGGAGCCGTGGGAACCCAGGTGCAGGTCGTGGTCGTGTGCCAGGTGACGGTGTGCATTGGCTTCAAGCCGTAGTCGGCCTCGTACGTGGGCACGACGAAGTAGGACAGCCACTGCGGGAATCCCTCGCTCCAGGCGATGCCCTGGTCCTCGGGGCACCACGCGCAGTGTCCGCAATCGAACGGGGCGCTGTTGTCGCAGATCCCGTTGCAGTAGCCGGGGATGTTGTCCCACGAGTACTTCGCCATCCAGTGGTGGCCGTATTCGTGCGTGAACACGGCTTCTTCCCACTGGCGGGGCCCGCCGATGTGGATCTCGCCGAAGAAGCTGACGTAGTAGGCATTGCCGCCGTCGGGCCACTGGACGTCCAGGCCGGGTGTGTCGTAGCCGCGGTTGCCGTACAGCCAGCGCCAGGTGCGCGTGACGTTGGTCAGGATGTGCAGCGCGGGGTGGTCGGCGCGGTTGTCCGGGTCGTGCTCGCCGAAGTCCGCGTCGGTGCCGCTGAAATTGTAGCGGATGCCGGTATCCCAGGAATAGGCGTTCTCCCAGGTCGCATCCTCCACACGTACGCGATCGTTCACAGCCGTGTATCGCACATAGAGGTCGGGGTTCTCCCCGCAGTTCCAGCACCCGTTGTAGCGGAAGGTGAAGTCGTAGTAGCCGTAGGGGTCGGTCGTGCCCACGGCCAGCGTGGCGTCGAAGAAATCATTGTAGTCGCAGGCGGTGACGGTGCAGCCGTCGGCGCCGACCTTCTTGCCGTCTTCGCGATAGTAGACGATGCGCCCGTGCACGCGGATGTCGCGCGAATTCGTCTTGTCGCCGTGCGGGTCGGCCGGCGCGGCCAGTTCGACCGGCGCGGGGCCGGGCCCGGGGTTCTTCGACTGCGTCCAGGGGCCGGGATCGGTCGGGTCGGCCGGCGCTTTGGCCGACGCACCCGCCTTGAGCGCCCGCGCCGCGTTGCGCGCCGACAGGTCGAGCGTCTTGGTGAACGTCTGCCCGTCGACATCGAAGATGAACGTCAGCGGCTGCTCCGGGTCGGCCGGCATCGCCGTCACGTTCACGGTCAACGTCCCGGATTTCTGCATCTCGGTGATCGCGGGCGCGTCGGTGCGCGTCTGCGACCAGCCCTCGCCCTCGAGCCGGAAGCTCGTCAGCGCCATCGGCGCACCGACGGTGATCTCCAGCTGGCCCTTCCAGGCCTGGCCGGCCTCGGCGGCGACGGGCTTGCCGAGCAGCTTCACCTTCACCGGCGGGCCCAGCGTGGCGAAGGCCGGTGCGGCGATGAGTGCGATCAGCGCCGTGAGCGCGACAGCACGTGCGAGCATGCGCATGCGTTTCATGGTGGGTCTCCTCAGCGCCCGGCGGCGTCGGCGTTGGGGGCGGCGCGCTGTTCGACGTTCACCGGCACGGCGACCTTGCCCATGGCGGCGATCGCGGCTTCGAGTTTCGTCGCGTCCTCGACGCGGCCCTCGGTGCGCGCGTACCGCGCCTGGATGCCGAGCACCTGCAGCTGCCCATCCATCTTCGCCTGCTCGATGGCGCGGTGCAGTGCCAGCGCGGCGGCGTCATCGGGCGCGGTGGCCAGTTGGGCTGCGAGGGCGGCGACCTGCGCCTGCCCGGCCTGCAGGGCGGCGGTGATGTCGGTCATCATCGGGGTCAGCGGAGCGGTCGCCGCGGCGGTCGGCGTGTCGTCGACGGCCAGGGCCGGGGTCAGCGCGAGGGCGCACAGCAACAGGGACACAGCGAACGCGGACAGCGACCGGGACATGGGATGACCTCCGGGTGGGCAGGTGGCAGCGAGGGGTTTCAGTATAAGTGAAGGGGCGTTATCAGGTGAAGGAATCACATAAGAAGTTGTTATTTCTTATTAAGAGGATAAAAGTGGTGGGGGATTGGGGGCGATCGGGGGGAGTTGTGCCGGCGCAAGTGCGCGGCCGGCGGCGGCCTCATCAGGCTATTTCGCGAAATCCGCCCTCAATCGCCCCACACGCTGTTCGACAACGCGAACGATGCGATCGAGCGTTGCCCTGCCTGCGTGTTCGCGCCCGATCTCATCCGCGATGCCGCCGGCACGGGCCTCGACGCGATCGCAGAGTTCGAGCCCGGCCGTCCGCAGGAACCTCGGATTGATGTCGAGGTCGACCGCAAGACGATCCCAGTGGCGCTTCATGACATGCCGCCACCGATACTCGCCCCCGATCTTCTGGGCATGCCGATCCGAGAGCTGGTCATACGCCGCCGTGCAGACCAGGTCGTAGAACGGGGACAGGCGCGGCAGCGAGTTGTCCGGGGCTTCGTACAGCAACGAAAGGTCCTTGGCGTGCGCATCGGCGTTGCCGATGACGACGTTGAACAACATCCAGTCGAGAAGCCGGCGCCGGTCCGGCAACGGCGTGAGGCTGCCGCGCTTGACGACCTCGAACAGGCGGGCCAGGGGCGGGCCACCTTCGTTCTCGTACTTCTGGTCCGGCGGCAGGCCGAGCGCCTGGCAGAAGTCCTCCTGGTGAAGGCGATGAACAGCGCCATCGGCGGCGACGCGCCGGTCGTAGCGGGCCACGACCAGGACCGGCGTCTTCGTTGCGGCCATGCGCGCCGCAGGAACGGCCAGTCCCACCTCGCGCGCGAGGGTCAGGCAGAACAGCTCGTTCTGCACCAGGTCGGGGAAATCGTTGCCGGCGATCTTCAGCAGGTGCGTGCTCGCGGCAGCGCCGCGCGGCAACGACAGGACGTCGCCGTCAAGGTGTACCGGCAGCTTGTCCTGGGCGCCGGCCAGCGACAACCGCAGCTCACGGTCCTGGAGGACCAGGGCCAGCAGCGAAGGCCGGGCGGCAGCGCCGATTTTCGCCTCGAGCTCGGCCCACGGCAGCGGCGCCAGCTCTGCCTCGCGATGGGTCGGCGCGGCGCCGGGCAGGAGTTGCAGTGCGCCGGCGCAATCGCCGCCGATGCCGCCGAGCAGGGCGAAGTCGTTGCGTTCGGAGACGCCGAGCCTGCGCGCCACGTGCCCGCGGACCTCGCCCTCGGGCAGCAGGTTCGCGAACCACGATCCTGCCGCGGTATCCGTGAACGGCTCTTCGCGAAGGGGCAGCGACAGCGAGATGGCGCGGGCCTGCGACGAGGCCAACCACGGGGTCGCATAGCGGAACGACATGTCGCGACCGGGTCCCGGTTCGAGGTGCCCGACAAGTTCGCCGTCCCAATAGACGTTCAGCGCTCCCATGACTGCCCCGGCAATGTCGTCGGTACGATCTGCAACTGGAGACCCAGCGCGGCAACCACCCGCAGGAGCTTGTCCAGGCGGACCGTCGGCTTCCCGTTTTCGAGCTCGGACAGGAAGCGGATGCCGACGTTGGTCAGGCCGGCTGTTTCGGCAAGGGTCAGGCCATCCTGCTTGCGGCGGTCGCGGATGGCTTTGCCGAGGATGGCAGCGTCCGTAACGCGGATGGCGGGTGTCGGCAGTGACATGAGGGCCTCCAAGTGAATTGTCCCGATTGGGACAATTGTCGGCGTGGGGCGTCTGCAGTCAATAAAAATTTCCCGATAGGGAAATTTTATCTCTTGGGGTGGTGTCGGTGTCGGTATTGTCCCGATCGGGACAATTGCGTAGAAGCGGCGGAATTGCGCCGGCGCAAGTGCCGGTCGCAGCCTGGATGTGCCGGCGGGACCGCGCCGTCTCAGCCACTCACCGCTTGTGGATTTGGTTCCAAATTTGGTACCATCATGCCCGATGTGGAAGGCCCACCCCGAACGAAAAGATCCAGCAATGCCCGGCTACAGCCAGTTCGTCGCCTGGAGTCCCGAAGACCAGCAGTACATGGCGGTCTGTCCCGAGCTGGGCCATCTCGTCGCCCTGGCCGATACCGAAGAGGACGCTGTGCGCGAACTGAAGGTGGCGATCGGCCTGGTGCTGCAGGACATGGCGGCGACCGGCGAGACGCCGCCGGCTCCGTTCGACCACGGATCGCACAGCGGTCAGTTCCGCATCCGCATCCCGCGCACGTTGCATGCGCGACTGGCCTGGCATGCCGAACGCGAACGCGTCTCGCTGAACACGCTCGTGTGCTCGCTGCTGTCGGAGGCGTCGGCGCAGTTGAATGCTGCGGGGTATGTTGCGGAGCGCGTCAGGGATGCGTATCGGGCGCCGAAAGGACGGCAGTCGTGACCATCATCCTCCGCTTCCGCCTCGAATTGGAAGACATCACGCCACCGATCTGGCGCCGCATCGAAGTGCCCGCCGACGGCACGTTCTGGGACCTGCACATCGCCATCCAGAGCGCGATGGGCTGGCAGGACAGGCACCTGCACGTGTTCAGCGTCGAGGATGCGAAGGGCGGCGTCACGGAGATCGGCGTGCCCGACCCGCACGGCGCGAGCTTGACCGTTGCCGGGTGGCAGCGCGCATTGGACCGGCACTTCCGGAAGCCGGGCGATCGGGCGCTGTACGAATACGATTTCGGCGATGGGTGGCTGCACACGGTGTTGCTCGAATCGCTGTCGCTGCCCGAACCGGACGTGACGTACCCGCGCTGCGTGGGTGGCGAGCGCGCTTGCCCGCCGGAGGATTGCGGCGGCGTGCCGGGGTACGAGGCACTCATAGAGGCGGGCGGCGGCACGTTCGATTCCGAGGCGTTCGATGCCGCACGCGTGACGTTCGCGGATGCGCAGGATCGGCTGAGAAAACTGAACGGGGAGCCGCGCGCGCATTGAGTTGCGCCGGCGCAACTCTCGCGAGATCGTGATACTTGCGCCGGCGCAACTACCCCCGCGAATCCACCCTCTCCAACAACCCCCGCACCCGCGCCATCAGCACTTCGGGCCGGAACGGCTTCTGCAAAAAATCACCCGCGCCGCCGGCCACCTCGCGCAGGTCGCCGGCGTCGTCGGTGTAGCCGGAGATGAAGAGCACGCGCAGGCGCGGGCGTTCGGCCAGGAGCGCGACGGCCAGTTCGCGGCCGCCCATGTGCGGCATGACGACGTCGGTGATGAGCAGGTCGATCGAGCCTTCGTGGCGGCGGCTGAC
>CAIOLW010000165.1 GCA_903859215.1 uncultured bacterium
ACGGCGACGGATTCGCCGGCCTTCGCGGCGCTCGGTGGTTCGATGACCGATTCGACCGGCGTCAGGAGGAATGGCTCGAAGTTCGGCGCGCCCGGAGTCGGCGACGCGGTCACGAAGTCGGCCGCGTTGTTGCCCGTGTCGCGTCCGTCGGGCCGACGCGCCGTCGCGCGACCGACGGCAATCGGTGCGGGCGCCGTTTCCATGAGTTGGGCATCGGTCAGCGCGCCATAGCCGACGACGTCGACCGGCTGCGAAGCGTGGACCAGGCGGATCGCGTCAGGGCCGTTCTGCAGCGCGAGCGCGACCTCGGCGTCGCCGGGGGCCGAGCCGGCCCAATTGCGATCGACGATGAGGAAGCGAGCACCCGGGGCCAGCTGGCGTCCGGCTGTCCCGCTCCACCGGTTCTGCCAGACGGGCCCCTCGGCGCCGTTGGCGAACTGGAGCTGCCAGCCGCCGAGATCGACGGCGACCGGCCCGGTGTTCAGCAGTTCGACGAACTCCCGTCCGCCGTCGCTGCCCTCCGGATCGGGAAGGAATTCATTGATCACGAGCTGAGCGGTCGCCCCATCGGCGACCAGGCAGAGCAGCAGGCAGAGTCCGGCCCAGGCGGGCGAACGCATCCCGTACCGCTGCATGGCAGACCGTGCTTTCCGGGAGGAAAACGGATCGATGCCCGGGAATCGAGGCCCTAAAGGAGTCCGTGCCGCCGGCGGAGGAACCATTCGCAGCTGAGCAGCACGACAATGGTCGCCAGGAACGGCCAGCCCGACCACAGGTCGAAGCGCCGCCGCTGGCGATTCTGTGCACCCGTCCAGTCCATGGCTTCGAGGCGCTGGCGCAGCGCCGGTACGGCGCCGGGCGTGTCGATGTCGACACAGGCGCCGCCGGCGCGGGCGGCCAGCTGTTCGAGCCGCCGGCGGTCCTGGCGCACCTGCGTACGCTCAACCGAGGCGTCGGTCACGACCAGACCCACCTCGGGCCCGGTCACGGGCGGGTCGCCCGCACCCGCCAGCTGCGCCCGGTACCGGCCGGGCCGCAGCGGCGGTATTTCGACCGCGCTGTTTCCCGGCTCGGTGGCGGAGGGCTGCAGGGCGAACGTCCGCACACCGCCGTTCGCCGTGGAATCACCCTCCGCGCGGATCGTCACGGAAGTTTCGCGGCCGACGACCGGATCGCCCCGCATGTCCCGCCAGCGGGCAACCAGCCTGATCGGCTGGCCCTCCTGGTACACGCCGGGCCTCGCGGCGAAATCCAGGCCCGACTGCTCGGACGCGCCGGTCAGCCAGACCAGGAGATTGCGCAGCACGCGCCGGGCCGGCTGCGGCACGGCGTCGCCCGTCCCGCGACCCGCATCCCAGAACGCCCATTCCCACAGGTGGCGCACGCCGAACCAGGCAACGCGCCCCCGGCCATGCGGGCCGACGACGAGCGCCGGCAATGCCGCCGCACCGCTACCGCGCGCCACGGCATCGAGCAGCACGGTGCCGCCGGCGCGCGGCGCCACGCGCGCTGTCTCGCGCCACGGCGGCAACGCCGTGAACCCCTGTGCGTCTATCGCGTCGGCCACGTCGACGCCTTCGAACACCGCGTGCCCGGCAACGCCCGCTGTCGCCTGCGCGAACCGGTTGCCCGGTTCCCAGCGCCATGGCGTCGTCTCCACAGGCAACAACGAGGCCAGCCCCGCCGGCGGCCCGGCGAACGCAGCTGCGCCCGACGGCGACACTGCCGCCGAAGGGAGCACGAGCAGACCCAAACCGGCGTCGACGGCAGCGCCGAGCGAGGCCCAGTCGAGTCGGCCGTCCACACCTGTCCACCCGGTCAGAACGACAGCGTCCCAGCGTCCCCAGCCCGCGGGCGTGACCGGCGGCTGCCACCGCGTCAGGCTGTCCGCAAGGACCAGGCCCGACGCATCCGGGTACACGACCGACAGCGACAGCCGCCGCTCCCCGGCAGCAGCCTGAGCCAGGAATCGGACGTCCCAGCCCGGCGTACCGGCCAGGACGAGCACACGCGCCCGGTCGCGGCGAACGTCAACCGCCAGGGTCGCCCGGTTGTTCTCGAGGTACCGCTCGGAGACGAGCGCCGATGCTTCCAGCCGCAGGGCCTGCAGCCCCTCGCCCCGCGCGCGATACACAAGGCGGACCGGCACGACCGTCTCCCCGGCACGAAGCGTATCGGCGGCCACCACACCGGCATCATCGCGGAGCGTGACGATCAACGGGGTCGCCGCGCCGCCCGGAAAGTCGCGTTGCGCCACGGCGAAATCGACGACAACCTCGTCGCCGGCATAGACCACCGGGGGATAGCGCACGTCCTCGATCGAACGGTCCGCGGGGCCGGACACCGCCCCCACCCCGGCCACCTGCAGCGGCAGCGCCGCGGCGGCGTTCGCCAGGGCCGCCTCGCCGGGGCCGACGTTCGTCTCGCAGCCGTCGCTCAGCAGCACTACGGCGCGCACCGGTCGTCCCGCCAGCCGCTCCCGCAATTGCCGGCTGAGGTCCGCCAACGACGTGCCGTGCCTCGCCGGAGGCGTCGTCGCCGCATCGGCAGGTTCGAATTCTTCGAGGGATTGCAGCCCGTTGCCCCGCAGGAAGAGGCGATGCACCGGCGGCTGATGACGGGCGAAGGATGAATCGATCGCGGCGATCGCAGCCAGCGACCGCTGCCAGCGCGACGGCGACGCCGCACCCGGTTCGGCATCGGTCAGCGCCATGCTCGCCGAATCCTCGACGACGTAGACGAGCTCCGATGATTCACCGGTACGGTGCAGGCAGGAGACGACCGGCCCGGCGACGGCCAGGGTCAACAGCGCCAGCACCGTCCCCCGCAGCATCACCAGTGCGCGACGCCAGCGGTGCGGCGGCAGCGGACGCGTACGGCGGTAGACGGCCACGGTCCAGACGATGGCCCCTGCCGCTACGACGAGCAGCAGGGGCCACATCCAGACCGGTACGGACCATTGCACGGCCACTTCAGGCCTCCCGGCCTACCGCTTCTTTTCCTTGACGACGACCTGGGCCGCCGCCAGCCGCGCGATGGGCACGCGGAACGGCGAGCAGCTGACATAGTCCAGGCCGACCTTGTGGCAGAACTCGACCGAACTGGGATCGCCGCCATGTTCGCCGCAGATGCCCAGGTGCAGCTGCGGGTTCACGCGACGGCCCTTCTCGGCGGCCATCTCGACCAGTTGGCCGACGCCGCTCTGGTCCAGCTGCTGGAACGGGTCGCTCGGCAGGATGCCCTGTCGCACGTATTCCGGCAGGAAGACGCCGGCGTCGTCACGGCTGTACCCGAACGTCATCTGCGTCAGGTCGTTGGTGCCGAACGAGAAGAAGTCGGCGACTTCCGCCAGTTCGTGCGCCATCAGCGCCGCGCGCGGCACCTCGATCATCGTGCCGACAAGGTACGGCACCTTGATGTCGGCTGCGGCCAGGACGGCGTCCGCCACGCGCACGGTCATCGACCGGAGCTCCGAGAGCTCGCGCCGCGTGCCAACCAGCGGGATCATGATCTCCGGGCGCACATCGACGCCGGCCTTCTTCACCGCGGCGGCAGCCGCCACGATGGCCTCGACCTGCATCTCGTAGATCTCGGGGAACGTGATGCCCAGGCGGCAGCCGCGATGCCCAAGCATCGGGTTCATCTCGTGCAGGCTGTCCGTCTTGCGCCGGATCGCCTCCACCGTCGTGCCGATCTGGCCCGCGAGGTACTTCATGTCCTCTTCGGCCTGCGGCAGGAACTCGTGCAGCGGCGGATCGAGCAGCCGGATCGTGACCGGCAGGCCGTCCATCGCGCGGAAGATGCCCTCGAAGTCCGCCTGCTGCATCGGCTTCATCTTCGCGAGCGCGGCGCGGCGTTCCTCAACCGTGTTGGCCAGGATCATCTCGCGCATCTTCATGATGCGATCCTCGCCGAAGAACATGTGCTCGGTGCGGCACAGGCCGATGCCCTGCGCCCCGAACTCGCGCGCCTGCTGCGCATCGTGCGGCGTGTCCGCGTTCGTGCGCACCTTCAGCCGCCGCGTCGCGTCGGCCCAGTCCATGACGGTCTTGAGGTTGGGATCGTCCAGATGCGGCGGCACAAGCGCCGGCTTGCCCTCGATGACCGCGCCCGTGGTGCCGTTGATCGTGATCCAGTCGCCCTCGTGGAACGATTTCCCGTCGATCGTCATCTCGCCCTTGGCGGAATCGACCGTGAGCGTGCCGCAACCGGCCACGCAGGGCTTGCCCATGCCGCGCGCCACCACGGCCGCGTGGCTGGTCATGCCGCCGCGCGCAGTCAGGATGCCCTGCGCCACGTTCATTCCGGCAATGTCCTCGGGGCTCGTCTCCTTGCGGACCAGCAGCACGTGCGTGCCGGACGCCGCATGCTTCACCGCATCTTCGGCGGTGAACACGATCATGCCCTGGGCGGCGCCCGGCGACGCGGGCAGTCCGGTCCCCAGAATCATGCACTTCGCCTCCGGGTCGATCTGGTCGTGCAGCATCTGGTCCAGGTGCGCCGGATCCACGAGCAGCAGCGCCTCATCCTGGGTCACCATCTCGTCGGCGTGCATTTCCGCGGCGATGCGGATGGCGGCCATGCCGGTGCGCTTGCCGTTGCGCGTCTGCAGCATCCACAGGCGGCCGTCCTGGATCGTGAATTCGATGTCCTGCATGTTCTTGTAGTGGGACTCGAGCTTCAGCCGGATGGCATCCAGTTGCTTGTACGCCTCGGGCATGGCCTCTTCCAGCGAAGGCAGGTCGCGGGCCTCGTTGCCCACAGGCAACTGGCCCCGGCCGGCGATGTTCAACTGCTGCGGCGTACGGGTGCCGGCCACCACGTCCTCGCCCTGCGCGTTGATCAGGAATTCGCCGTAGAAGAGGTTCTCGCCGCTCGACGGATTGCGAGTGAACGCCACGCCGGTCGCCGAGGTCTCGCCGAGGTTCCCGAACACCATCGCCTGCACGTTGACCGCAGTGCCCCAGTCGGCGGGGATCGCGTTGATGCGCCGGTACTCGATTGCCCGCGCGGCGTTCCAGCTCTCGAAGACGGCGAGGATGCCGCCCCACAACTGCTCGTACGGATCGGTCGGGAACGGCTTGCCGGCGTGCTTGTCGATCAGGCCCTTGAACGTGGCGATGAGCCCCTTCAGGTCCTCGACGCTGAGTTCGGTGTCGAGCGCGACTTTCCGCTTCGTCTTGAGTTCGTCGATGGCGTCCTCGAAATGCTCGCTGGGAACGCCCATCACGACGTCGCCGTACATCTGCAGCAGGCGGCGGTAGCTGTCATAGGCAAAGCGCGGCGCGCCGCTCACCTTGGCCAGGCCCTCGACCGTCTGGTCGTTCAGGCCGAGGTTCAGCACGGTGTCCATCATCCCCGGCATGGAGACGCGGGCGCCGGAGCGCACCGAGAACAGCAGCGGATCGGCGGCATCGGCGAAGCGCCGCTCCATCACCTTTTCCACGCGGGCCAGGGCCTCTTTCACGTCGGCCTTGAGCTCGGCGGACAGCTCGCGGGTCTGCTGGTAGGCGATGCACTGCTCGGTGGTCACCGTGAAACCCGGCGGGACAGGCACGCCCAGGCTGACCATCTCGGCCAGGTTGGCTCCCTTGCCGCCCAGCAGGTTCTTCATGCCGGCGTTGCCGTCGGCCTGCCCGTCACCGAAGAAATAGACCCTCTTGCTGCTCATGTTCGTCTCCAGGAAAACGCTGTCGTGGGGGCGCCGGCAGGAACAGGGCCGGCACGCCGGGAAAGCCGGCGGGCCCTGCGGGGCGCACGACACGGTGGTGCCGGGGTCCGATCAACGACAGGCGGGGGCCGCCCCGGCTCACCCCCGCCGTATTCGGAAGAATCGATCTCAGCGGATGATGGCGATCCGGCCCCAGTAGGCGGGACGCTGCGTCATCTCGACCTTGTACAGGTAGACGCCGGGGGCCACGTCCTCGCCATCGCGATTGGCGGTGTTCCAGTTGATCTGGCCGCCGACCTGGAGTTCCGGCCCGAGGTTGATCACATCGTCGCCGGCCGCGGTGAACACCTGGATACGCGACCCGACGGGCAGGTTCGTGAACGTCACGCGCTCGCCCTCGTCCCCGGGGAAGCCGGCCCCGGCGCGCACCGGGTTCGGGAACGCATAGATCTCGTCATCGAACACGGGCGCCGCAGCGGGCTCGTTGATCGTGATGAAGCCGCGGTTGCCGATGCCGGGGAACGGCGAAGCACTGTCACCCAGCCAACGGGGCGAGAAGATCAGTGTCTTCGTGTTGTTCTCGGGAGTACTCAAGGCAGTGTTGCCGTAGTCGAAGCTGCTCACGGCATAGTAGTAGCCGAAGCTGTTGTAGATCTCGTCGTCGAAGAACCGCACCGTATCCGGAGTCTCGAAATCGAAGCAGGCCGCGCGCTTCGCGGCGAAGCAGCGCGGGATCACCGTGTAGCTGTCATCCCCGCAGAAACCTTCGATGCAATCCTCGGGGTTGACGCGGTCATAAAGACCGATCAGGACCATGTTGTCCGGGTCCGATTCCAGGGACCGCCAAACCGCCCAGCCCTGGAATGTCTGCGCCTTCACACGGAACGCATCGTGCGCGGTCATGGTGCCGGCGCTGAACGTGATCGACAGACCGAGGTCGAGGCCCATCAGGCTCTGCGGCTGGGTGTCGCTGGTGTACGTATCGCGCAGGGCCAGCGTACCGCCCGTCCTGTAGATGCCACCGCCCCACGTCGCCAGCGAGAGCTGCCCGGAACCCGCGCCGGGGATCAGGACCAGGCCGTCGTTCAGGACCGGCTGGGATGCCGCATAACGCCACGACGCACCGCTGTCGTCGCTGAGCAGGAGCCCATGGCCGTCCTCGAACACCGCCACCGAACCCGCGTGACCCGGGACATTCACAATCGAGAAGTTCTGCAGGGAGGCCGTCAACAACGGTTGCACACCCGGCTCTTCCGCCACCAACGCCCAGTGGGCGCCGCCGTTGGTCGTCCGGTACAGGCCCCGCTGGCTGACGCCGAGAATGATCGTCGCCGGTGAACCGGCCACGATCGCCACGTTGTCGGCGCTCCGCACCCAGGCGCTGCGCACGTTTTCGTCCCGGACGTTCAGGTCACCGTAGAGGTTGTGCCAGGTCTGGCCGCCGTCATTGGACTCGTAGCACCCATGGAACAGAAGCGCGGCCGCCAGGTGCTCGGGGTTGGCGGGGTCCGTCGCGAAATCCTCCACGGCCGGGATGGTCGGGAGCGAGTTATCCACGTCCAGGTTGAACGGAACGCGGAACGGCACCGCACCGAAGCTGCTACCCTCGTCCTGGGACACGGCAACACCCAGCAGGGACACGGCGACAAGCAGGTGCGACGGGTTCCATTCCAGAGCCGACACGTTGAAATTGGTCGGCGGTTCGATGGCCGCCGGGTCGAGCTGCGACGTCCACTGCGTGAAAGTCAAGCCACCGTCATGCGTCACGAACAGGCCGCGCGCCGACGTGCCCACCGCGAAATGGTCGTTGTTGTTGGGCGACACGGCCACGTGGGTTACCAGCGTGTTGCCATTGAAGATGTCCGCTCCCACCTGGATCCAGGCACCATCGCTGTATTTGTACACGCCGGCCGGGTCCGACGCCAACGATGACCCGCGCGTGAACCCCGCGACCATCATGCCGCCCGTGCCGCGAGCCAACGCCACGACGTTCGCCTGGCGCCACGTGATCGGCAGGCCGGCGTTCGACTGCGTCCAGGTCGAGGCGCCGTCCCAGTTCCAGATGCCGCCGTTGTTCGCCAGGTTGAACACGCCCGCCAACCGGCCATAGGCGCTGGAGCCCTCGGTCTTCCAGTTTACGAACAGGTTCTGCGCCTGAGCGCTGCCGACAGCTCCATCCGCGGAGGCAAGGAACAGCAACTGGCGATCCACGCGATCCCCGAAGCCGCCGGTCGCCGTGACCGTGTATCCCAGCCCCGCAGTGTCCGTCAGCGCGAAGCAGGTCGCCTCGTCCCGGTTCAGGTCCGGCCACGACAAGAGCAGGCCCGAGCGGCCGCCTGTCGAGAGCTTCATCCCGAGTTGGTCCGGGGAGAACAGGTACAGCGAATCCGCCGCGCAAGAGACCGCGGGCGTCTGGGCTGCGGCCACCGAAGCCGTCATCGCGATCGCGATCGCAACCACCGGAGCCATACGGCGAATCCCATTCCAGCCGAGGATCATCGACTTCCCCTTACTCAGGAGCGAGGCCGGCCGCGGCCGGCGAGCCCGCCCGTTACTGGTTGATCTGCAGGCCGAAGTAGCCCAGCACCCACCGGATCGCCTTCCGGGTGCCTTCCGTGTCGAAGCGGTACGGGTCGAAGCCCCAGTACACGTCAGCCACCCTGTACTGCTTTGTCGGCACCGTCTTGTAGGACAGGTAACCGAACACACGGCCATTCGTCCGGGCTCCGGCACGCGGCCGGCCGTCGTATTCCGTCAGCGCCTGGGTGCCGCAGCCCGCATCCAGCACCTTGTTCGCGTAGCGGCTCTGCGGCCAGCCGGTGTGCCCGCGCGACCACTGCATCTCGCGCATCCAGTCCATGCGGGAAATGCCCGTGAACATCGGCTCGATGCACATGCCGCCAGGCACGTTCGCGCTCGTATATGCCGCGCTGTTGCACTCCTGCGGCGTGATCGGCGTCGTGCGCGCGCTGATGTTGCCGTCCACGAACTCGTCGCTGTCCCACACGTAGGCCTGGTCGTCGAGCAGGTTGAGCGTATCCATCCGCGCGGCGACCGCGTCATGCCAGTCGATCGTCGGGTTCGTGAACATCGTGTCCGGGATGACACCCGGGCCGATCAGGTGCTGGGACTTGAACGCGGGCGACAGCACCAGACCCTTCAGGCCCGAGCACAGCCGGTTGCGATCGGTGCTGATCAACTGGTTGCGGCCGTAGATGAACTTCGACGACGGCGATGTCCAGTCGAGCGCCGCGATGCCGGCGGTCGCATACGGGTACATGCGGGGGCCGCGCTGCACGATGTTCCCGTCCGGAAGAGTCAGCGTCCCGAAGCCTGCCACGTACGTGATGCCGAAGATGGTGTAGTTCGGGTCCTCGCGGGTGTTGAACACCAGCGGCGTCATGTAGTCGCTCCGCAACTGCAGGAACGATTCCATGCTCTGGGCGCCCACCAGCATGAAGTTGCCGCCCTGCTGCTGGTACGGCGTTAGCCAGCAGAACTTCTCCAGGTTCCCTGACGGCCGGAAGTCCCGGAACATCAACTGCGTGTCGGCCGCGCGCGCATAGCACAGCACGGCCTTGTACGGCACCAGGTCCTCGTATTTCACCTGCGCCGTGTGGTCGCGCCAGTCGCGGCTCCAGTTGATGTCCGCAACGCCGCCGGCACCTTCCGCCAGGAAGTGCCAGTATGCGTTGCGATAGACCTGGTCGTTCAGCGGCCGGTTGTCCTGGCTCGGCCAGGCGTTTGAATTCTTGTCGAACAACTGGTCCAGCACCAGCAGCGGCAGCTGAAAGTCGCGGGTCACGAACGGGATCACACGAAGCGTCCAGCGCATGGTGCGGACCTGGTGCGAGTCGTCCTCGACCCTGAGCACGAACGTGTGCAGACCCTCGTTGAACGTCCGCTCGGTCGCGCGCCGGTTCTGCTCGCTGAGGCCGGGGGGAACGGCCCAGCCGGGATCGTTCGGGTTGTTGACGTCGACGATGTCCCAGCCGTGCCGCATGGAAATGATCTTGCCGTTGTAGGCCGTCGCATTGGCGGCCCAGCTGAAATTAAGCGGCTGGCCGCCTGCGACGTCGTAGGACGCTTCCGAGGATGCCGACTGGCCAAGATAGGTCTCGCTGACCGTCACGTCGGGGCGGTACCAGTTTGCCCGCACCACCACATTGGCGACTTCGGTCTGGTAACCGAAGCCGACACTGACCGCGCCCGCCGTATCCTGTACCTGGGTGGCGAACAGGTAGTAGTTGTTCACCGTCTGCGACGGAATCGACACGATGCGCTTGAGCGGGTCGGCGCTGTACGCCAGCCACGGTGACCAGCGGGGGTCATCGTAGCGCAGCAGTTCGTGGTAATGGTTCTGGTACTGGTAGTTCGAGGTGACCCAGACGCCGTTGTTGTCGATCGCCGGGATCCACAGGAAACGCACGCGCGTCGGCACGCGCAGTTCGAAATCGCTGTCCTGCCCCGTCCAGCCGATGTTCACCGTCGGCGGCACCGCGTAGGCCGATGTCCCGCCAAGGCTCGGGAAATCGACGCGACTCGTCGGGACGATCGTGGTCGACGTGAAGGAGATGTACGCCGGAGTCGGGTCCACGGCGCCCTTCTCGTCGATGGAGCGCACGAACAGCGAGTGGCTGCGGTAGCTCCGGGGGCTGGTGCCGTCCCCGGGGAAGCCCGCCTGGTCGGCCAGGACGAGGAAGGTCGAATCCGTCGCCGCCGTGAACATCCACGGGTGCAGGACCGCGCCGGTCAAAGGATCGACCGTCAGCGTATCCTGCGGGCTGATCCCGTCGACGCCGTTGTCGCTGAGCTTCCACTGGAAGCCCCTGATGCGGCCATCGGGGTCAGACCCGGTCCAACGGAACTCGACGGCGAAGCTCGCCTCGAGCAACGTGGGCGGCTGGCCCGTCACACGGGTGTCGGGGGCGGCATTCGGGATCCGCACGCCTCCCAGGTCCGTATTGGTCGAGCAACCGCCGACGAGCCCGAGCAGGATCGCCAGGATCCACGGGGTCGCGCCCCACCGGATCCGGATGCCTTGCGTTTCCATTGAGCTTCTCCTCGTCCTCTCGGTCAACATCACGACACCCATCCTCCAGCTACGGCGTGCAGACGATGTCTTCGCCGCCCAAGCAATGGAGCGTCAGGCGGAAGTACTTGCGCACGGGATCGCCACCCAGGCTCGACATCGCCCCCAGCGAAAGCGGCAACTGCGTGCGCGAAGGAGACGTGAAACCGCAGTCGCGCCACGATTCGGAACCCACGATAGCCCGGTCCGGGCGCACGCTGCGGAAGAAGTTGAACGTTGCCGGCCGGATCGGGTTGATGCCACAGATCGTCTGGTCCAGGGCGATCGCATCGACCCAGCCGACGCCGAACTGCCGCGTCACCGCGCGGTAGACCATTTCAGTCTTCACCGGGTCGTGCGTCACAGTCGAGGTCAGGATGAGCATGTAGTTGGTCGAGCCCACAGTCGACAGCAGCGAAGGCACCCACACCTCGACCTCGAGCTTCCACAGGCCGGTCGTGGTGTTCACGACCAGGCCGGTGCCGGACGTAGGCTGCCCCCATGTCGGCACACGAATGTCGTCGTTGCCGCCGCCGTCCTTGATCTCGTTGAACTCGTCGCAACCGTACGAGACCTCGTATTTCCAGCCGCCGATCCGGCGCACCGCCTCCGTCCAGGCCTCGCGCGGATCATCCTTCCCGTGCAACAGGAGCGCCAGCTTGTACCGGCTCGCCGCCAGGACGAAGTTCGCCAGACTGTCGGCATGGGTCGCGGCCGTCAGGCTGTTCGTCACGAAACCGGTGTCCTTGTTCACGAAAATGTACACAGCGCCGATGACCGACTCGAGGTCCTGGGCCGGGATCGCAACGCCGCCGCCGTTGACACGCAACTCGGTCCGCCCCGCCAGGCACGGGTGCGTCGCCAGGTAGGCCCGCGAAGAGTCCTCGACGCAGGCCACATTCGCATCGAAGCCCGACGTCGAACTGCTCGGCTTCGGCAAGAGTTCGATGCACTGCAGGCACGGCTCGAAGCCGACGTCGAAGGACAGCGTCGCCGGCGAGCCGTCGCGTCGCGCATGCTCGTCGACCGACTGCATGTTGAGCGTGAACCGGCTGTTCGGCGCCGTCAGGAAGCCCAGCGTATCGCCGTACCACCCGCCCGTGCCGGCATCCCACGCCGGCTGCGTGTTCAACGTGCTGGCGTCCGACTTGAAGGGGAAGACGCCACCGGTGAAGTTCTGTCGCACGCCCTCCACGTAACCCGTGAATCCGATCTTGTAGTTGGCGTCCACCCGCACATCGCGCGAATCGTCGCGCGCCAGCGCCTTGCAGACGACATACGTGCGGTCGGGGATCCGGTCCCCGTTCTGGAACGGATGGTGGGTGCGCGCGGGATCGTTCAACTGGATGTAGTACGGGTATCGCTCCGCGTCCGCCGGGTGCGCCCAGTCCTGCTCGCCGTTGAGCAACACCGTCTGCGGGTCGTAGTTGACCACGAAGGCGAACGAGCGCAGGTAGTTCGCGACTTCAACACCGGCAACATCCAGCGAATTGACCTCGACATTCACGGTACCGCTCGGCAGCAGGCGCCGGAAGGGGCCGGTACCGCTGCCGTCGTTCGCGAACACGAGCGATGTCGCCGTACCGAAGAACGAGAAACTGTCGTTCGTGGTCTCGTTGAACCGACGCGGGTGCCAGCAATCCTCGAGCGAGGGCTGGCAGTCGCCACCAAGGGCGCCATTGATCTTCCACTTGTAGCCGAACAGGCCGTCATTGAACGGCGCCACGGTATCGATAACGGCCAGGGCCGCCGGATCGTAGCCGCGCACGTTTGGCGACTGGCCACGCCACAGCACCTGGTATGTGCGGCCGTAGCCCACCGTGTCCACCTGGCCCACGGCCACCGAGGTCGTGTCGGAGCCGCTCACGTGGAAGAATCGCAGGTCGGGCGAACCGAGCGTGTTCGTGAAGAAATGGAGCCGCGCGGGCGTACGGTCGTACGCGCCGAAGTCATCCACGGCGACCATATGCAGCGTCTTGTGCGCGGACGTGTTGACCCCTTCACCGATCGTGAAGTTGAAGATCGAGTCCGTGCGCGTCGTCCAGTGGCCGATCGACAGGGTCGAGGCATCCAGCGCAGGATTGAACCGCTGGTCCTCTTCGTCGTCCGTCGTGTTCGGGTCCTGGATCGTCGTGTCGGTGAGCGCCCACACGAACCGCTCCACCCGCCCATCCTCGTCGCGACCGTACCAGTACACGTGGAAGTGGTAGTAACCACCCGCGTCCTCCGGCGGTGCACCGATGATGTAGGTTTCTGGCGCCTTGTTGACCTGCACGGCCTCCGGTTGGAAGGCGCGACAGCCGGCCAGCGCGGTCAGTCCCGCGATGACGGACAGGCACAACGCGACGATGGAGATTCGCCTGATTCTCATGCTGGCGGACGCCCCCTCGGAAGCCTCGACGGTTCAGCAGGTTGCAACGGCGCCGCGGCGGTGGGACGAGCGGCGTCGGTCATGCCGGCCGCGCCTGCAGTCCCACGGTGGGCCCGGCAGTACGCTGGCAGCGTTCGAAATATAGGGATCCGTGACGCGCCCTGTCAACCGCCAAGAACCCCTCTACCGGGGCCACAACCCCGTAGAGGCAGCCAATTAAGCGGCGGACGAGGGGGAAAAACAGCGGGGGCGACCCTTGCGGGCCGCCCCCCGGCAGATGCCTGCCGAAGCTCCGATCAGGGATCGAAACTTACTTGACCATCGTGGCCTTCTGCACGTTCACATCGCCGCCCGAACGGGTCTCGACGAAGTAGACGCCCGAGGACACGTTGCTGCCCTGGTCGCTGGTGCCGTCCCAGACGACCGAGCCGGTGGTCGCAGTGACCTGACCGTTCAGCAGGGTCTTCACGAGCTCGCCGCGGACGTTGTAGACCTTCATGACCACGTTACCCGGGGTCTTGAGGGTGTACTTCAGCGTCAGCTGCGGGTTGAACGGGTTCGGGTAGCTCTGGACGGCGAACTTCGCGCCCGGAGTGTCCGTGCCCGTGGTGTTGCCCGGATTGTTGACCACGCCGAAGTAATCGAGCACGTTGCTGAGCAGCTTCGCGCGGGCCGGCAGGGTCGCGGGCGCCTTGGCCGGGTCGATCACGTACAGCAGGTCATGATCCATCGACACGACGCGGTTGGTGCCGTCGATGTTCAGCGTCGCGGCCGCGTACGTATACGGGGTCGACACGCCACCGGCAGCCGTGAACTGGGCCAGGCGCTGGGCCGAGCCGAAGGTCACCACGTTGTCGAAGTCGTTGATGCCGAAGCAGCCACCGTAGGCGATCCAGCTGCCGACCGTCGTCAGGACCGGGTTGCCCGCGATCGTAACGACCTTCGCAGCCGTCTGGCCGCCGATGTTGTCCCGCACGTCACCGTCATTGAACGTCAGACCCATCTTGGTCTCGAGGAACGTCCGGGTCACGGTGCCGGAGAGATACAGGCCGTTGGCCAGATCGTCACCGGACATGAACAGGTCACGGCCGCCCAGGGCGAACCAGCTGTTCAGGAGGCCGACATCGTTGCCGGCGTCGCCGGTGTAGTCACCGTTGGACAGCGTCGGCGAACCGAGGTCGCCGGCGGTGTACAGCATGTCGGTGTAGCCGTCGATCTGCGACACGGTGGCACGACCGCCGAGGCCGTTACCAACGCCCGAGCTCGGGCCGTGGGTAGCGAACACGTCGTAGTTCGTGCCCTTGACCAGGCCCAGCGAACGCAGGGCACCGTACCACTCGTCCTCGCCGCCGCGGAACCCGAAGTCATTCCAGAACAGCAGGGTCGGCTGAGTGCCGGCGATGTCCTTGACGGACGGCAGGCAGTTGACCGTGTAGAAGCCGGGGTACGCCATCGGAGTGGCGTTGCCGAGCTGCGAACGATCCAGCGGGGCGTACGAAGTACGGGTATCCGCGCCCACGATGTCCGTGGTCGCGAAGTAGTACTGCAGCACGTCGCCGGGGAACAGCATCCCGGTGTCCGGCAGGTCGAAGTTGTAGCGGTTGGCAATAATCGTGGTGCTCGTCGGCGACGTCTTCGTCACCAGACCAGCAACCGAGCCAGAGGTCTGGCCGGCCGTCAGGGCCGTGCGCACCGCGTCGGTGAACAGCGGATTCTTGACAGCAAACTGCCAGTACATGGTCGGGGTGCCAACAAGGGCGCCGCCGGCGCGCGGAGTCACGTCGATCCAGATACTGTCACCCGGGTCGTTGCGGCTGTGCGTCTTGGCGGAGATGTTGGCGGCCATGTCGAAACGGCAGCTGTTGTTCGCCAGGTTCGCCAGGTCGACATCGCCGATGGCCGGGAACGCGTCGTTGGCCAGACGGATTTCCGTGATGGCCATACGGGCGCCGGACGTCGGGTAGATCTTGACGCTGGCGTTGTCGAAGTAAGGAGCCGGCGTAGCGTTGTTGCCATTGCCGTAGCCGAAGCTCCAGCCCAGCTCGATGACGCCCAGCTGGACCTGGACCTGGGTCACGCCCGGCTCGATGAGGTCATCGACCACGTTCAGCGTGCGCAGGTAGTTCGGGCCGCCGTAGTACACGAAGTTGCGATCGACCCAGCCGGCGGAGCCGATGCTGCCACCAGCGGAACCGACCGAACGAACGCTCCACGTGTAGAAGATGCCAGGGCTGTCATTCGGAGTCAGCAGCTCGTGGCGATAGATGTCAAACGCGTACGTCATGCCACCCTTGGCCGGATCCGGCCAGGGCATGACGGGCGAGTTGACAGCACCCTCGAGGTGGAACGTGGGGCCCAGCAAGCCACCCTTGCTATTGACCACGTAGCCGCCCGGAGGGCCGTAGTCCATGCCGGGGCCACCGATCTGGCCGCCGGTGCCGGGCACCACGAGGCCATCGTCGATGAAGGCGACCAGCTTCGAGTAGTTCGAAGCGCAGTCGTCAGCGTCACCCAGCAGACCCCACACGCGCGCGAAGTCGCCAACGCCCACGTTCGGAGTCGCGGCCCAATCGGGACCCAGGTTGCCGGACTCGAAGTCCTGCGTGTACGGGGTACCGTTCAGCGTCACGGTCAGGTTGTCCACGCGGGCAGCGCCAGCCGTCGGCCAGCTGCAGTCGCCGTCCGACCAGCCGCCGTCCGAATCGAACAGGAAGGCAACCGCGATGTCGGTGCCACCGAGCAATTCGGCCGGGGTGTACGTGAACGTGTAGTCAACAGTAACCAGACCAGCGCCGTCCCACGACAGGCCCTGGCCGCCAGTGATGGCTTCGAAGTTCGGGTTCAGAGCAGTGCGCCGCACCAGGGTCGTGAAGTCATAACCCGGCTCGCTGTCGTACTGCAGAGTACCCTGGACGCGCACCGTCGAGGCGCCGGCAACAGTCTTCCGGAACTCGAGGATGTCGTACCAGTTGTTGCTGTAGCCGCCCAGCGGGTCAGTAATGCCGCAGGACGCGATGCCAGCATCGCCGCACCAGGCGAACTTGCCCGTGATGCCGGCATACGGACCGCCGCTGGCGATCGTGTCGACATGCCAGTGATTAGCCGGCTGAGTCAGGTCCTCAGTGTACCAGCCGTTCACCATGAGGCCGGCGCCGCCCGGACGGGCAGACGCGTTCTCGAAGTCGCCGCGGTACGGGAAGCCCGCACCAGGGCCCATCAGGTCGATGGTGTCACCGGAGGCCTTGATGCCGGTGTCACCGTACATCATGGCAGGCTGCGACGACATGTTGCGTTCTCCAGCGAACGCACCCACAGCGAACAGCAGCGCCACCGCCAAGCACGCGATCGTGGTGAGTCTCTTCATTATCTTCCCCCCATCGCCGGCTCTGGGGCCGACACATGGTTAGGCGAACGATTTCCGTGCGGCAGCGAGGCTTCCGCCAAGCTCCGCACCCTTCAGGCGACAATGGTTCCCTCAGGCGAACAGGCGGCACAGCGTGGTTACGCGTGCCAACGAGCGGGACCTCCTACGGATGGCGCAGACCAAGGGTGACGAGCGAACAAGGCGTCAAGTGATTCAAACGGAACACGAGTGGAAATGAGTGACAACGCACCTCGAGGGTAGGGAACATTTGTCTTGAGTCGCTGCATTACCTTACCGGAATCCCCAATCTGCGTCAATAGTCATTTGTGGAAAAACCGTGGGGTGGGCCAAAAACGAACCCGCGGGCCGGAAGCCTCCAGCCCGCGGGAACGCGCAATACTTCGCTCTTTTTGCTCGATCAGGAGCCTTCGATGGGCGCCACTTCGCCAAAATCGGCATAACGGGCGAATAGCCCATGGATTTCCCTCACGAAACCGTGACGAAGCGCCCTGAGGGTCGGGTCTTCTGCATTCACCATGACGGCCTCGAAGTAGGCATCGATGGCCGGTCCGAGCGCCGACAGGATCCCGTACGCCTCCCCCTGGCAGCCCGACCGTTCCGCCGCACGGAGCGCCGGGGCCGCGGCTGCGGCCCTGTCCCGGAGCTCCCGCTCGGCCGCTTCGGGCAATGCCGAGAAATCCTCGCCGGCCGCCCCGCGCCCCCCGGCCAGCCAACGGTCGAAGCAGGCGTCCAACTCGGCTTCGGTGAGCACCGCGCCCTTCAGAATGTTCCGGCAACGCTTGAACCCGGTGGCCAAAGACTGGAAATCCAAACGCTCCCGGTACCCTGCCAAAGCCCCCGCCCAGGCCAGGGCGGCCAGCGGGTCCCGCCAGCGGACCGGCAGGATCGCCCGGACCACGGCGCCGTCCTGCCCCCCCGATTCCACCAGGAACCCGGCCAGCCGGGTCTGCACGAACTCCTGAATCTGGCCACGCACCGCCGGGAGGTCCGCCTTCGGGGCGCGATTCGCAACCTGCGAAAGCGCAAATTCAATCGCTGCAGCAAGATCCACCGATTTCTTAACATCAAGCAGGATGCGCACGACGGCCAGGACGTGCCGACGCAGCGCGTACGGGTCCTTGGCCCCGGTGGGGACGAACCCGGCGAGCCAGCACCCGGCCAGGTTGTCGAGGCGATCGGCCACCGAAAGCACGCTGCTGTACAGGTCTCCCGGCAGTTCACCGCTCGCCGAGCGCGGCAGGTAGTGCCGGTGGATCGCCCGGCAGGTCTCGGCGGACTCGCCTGACAATTCAGCGTAACGCGAGCCGATAAACCCTTCCAGTTTCGTGAATTCCTTGCCGTCCTTGATCATTTCGCTGACGAGGTCGGCTTTGCAGATCCTGGCGGCTCGCGCCAGCGCCGGAGGGGTGGCGGAGCCGTCCCCCATGCCGTGCGCCCACAGCCAGTCCACCAGCCCGGCGATGCGGGCCGTCCTGTCCCCCATCGAGCCGAAACCCTCCAGCCAGGTCACGGCGTCCAGGCGGGCGACCTGCTGGTCGGGGGTCTGCTTCTGGTCGAATTCCCAGTAGAACAGGGCGTCCGCCAGGCGGGCCCGGAGCACCCGTTCGTTGCCGGCAATCACGTTCGCCAGGTGGTCGGAGCCGCCGTCCCGGACCGAGGCGAAGCGCGTCAGCAGACGACCATCCGCGCCCACGATCGAGAAATAGCGCTGGTGGGCCTTGAGCGCCGTGGCGATGACCTCGTCGGGCAGGGCCGCATACCGGTCCTCGTACCGTCCCAGGAACGGCCGCGGCTGCTCGCAGAGGTAGACCACCTCGTTCAGCAGTTCCTCGTCCTCCAACAGGCGCCCGTCCGGCTGTTCTGCCTTCAGGCAGGCGGCCAGGCCCGCGCGGATCGTGCGGCGGCGCTCCTCCTGGTCGACCATCACACCGGCTTCGGCCATGGCGCCCAGGTAGGCGCCCGGCGCCGCCAGGGAAACCTCGCGGTTGCCCGCCAGGGTGCGGTGGCCGCGCGAGGTGCGTCCGGAGCGGATGTGCCCCACTGCCAGGTCGACCACCTCGTCGCCCAGCAGCGCGACGATCCACTGCAGGGGCCGCGGGTACTCGAGGTCATGCTCGCCCCACCGCATCACCTTGCGGAACGGGATCGCCAGGATGACCGCGGGCACGAGTTCCGCCAGCACGGCCGCGGCCTCGCGTCCGGGCTCGAGCCTGCGCGCAACCAGGCAGGCGCCGGCGCCCTCGCCCACGCGTTCGCACGCCGCAAGGTCGACGCCGGCCTTGCGGGCGAACCCGAGGCCCGCGGGCGTCGGCTGTCCGTCGGCCCCGAAGGCCACCGAAAGCGGCGGTCCCTTCACTTCCGTCCGGCGGTCGGGCTGGCGCACGGCCAGCGCTTCGCAGAGAAACGCCATGCGCCGCGGCGTGGCCACCACGCGCACGCCGCTCGCTTCCAGCCGCGCGGCCGCCAGGCCCTCGGTCAGGCGACGTTCCAGTTCGGCCATCGCATCGGTCACGAAGCGGGCCGGGATCTCCTCGCTGCCGATCTCCAGCAGGAACGGCAGGCGGTCGGGCTGGGCGGTCGGGCTCATCGGGTCGGCTCCTGGTTCTTGAGCAGCGGGAATCCCATGCGCTCGCGGCTCTGCACGTAACTGGTGGCCGCCAGGCGGGCCAGGTTGCGCACGCGGGCGATATAGCCGGTGCGCTCGGTGACGGAGATGGCGCCGCGCGCCTCGAGCACGTTGAAGAAGTGGCTGCACTTGATCACCGCGTCGTAGCCCGGGTAGACCAGGCCGGCCTCGAGCAGCTGTTTCGCCTCGCGCTCGCGCTCGTCGAAGAAGCGGCGGTACATCTCGATGTCGGCGTGCTCGAAATTGAAGGCCGAGTACTCGATCTCGAACTGCCCCTGCACCTCGCCCCACGTCAGGCCCCCGCCCCACAGCAGGTCCTTCACGTGGCTGACGCCCTGGATGAACATGCACAGCCGCAACAGGCCGTACGTCAGCTCGACCGACACCGGCTGGCAGCGCACGCCGCCCACCTGCTGGAAGTAGGTGAACTGGCTGACTTCCATGCCGTCCAGCCAGACTTCCCAGCCCAGCCCGGCGGCGCCGAGCGTCGGCGACTCCCAGTCATCCTCGACGAAGCGGATGTCGTGTTCCTCGGCCTTGATGCCGATGGCGCGCAGCGATTCGAGGTACAGGCCCTGGCTGTCCGCCGGGTTCGGCTTGAGCAGCACCTGGTACTGCAGGAACTGGTGCACGCGGTTCGGATTCTCGAGGTAGCGACCATCCTTCGGCCGCTTGCTCGGTTCGACGTAGCACACCTGCCACGGCTCCGGTCCGAGCGAACGCAGGAACGTGTTCGGGTTGAACGTCCCCGCTCCCACCTCGCTGTTGTAGGGCTGGACCATGACGCACCCGTAGTCGATCCAGAACTGCTGGAGCCGGGCGATCATCCGCTGGTATTCCATCATGTCGACGTTCCCCTCAGGCAGCGTTGCCCTGTGAACCGTTTCCCTTGGCGGCGCGCAGCATGTCCAGCGCGGCCGGCAGGCGGTAGCCCGGCAGGTGATAGCCCAGGAAGCGGTGCAGATGACCGCCCACCTCGCGTCGCGTTGCCGGCTCCGCGGCCAACCCACGCGATCCTTCCAGCCCCTGTGCATCCAGCGCCAGGAGCACGACCAGGGCGTCATCCCCCAGCGGCCGGCCGCCGGCGTCGGCGCCGCCGCGCGCACACTCGCCGCACATCACGCCGCCCTCGGCGGCGCTGAACCGGAGCGTGGCCGCGCAGAGCCCTGCGCGCTCGCGCCCGCAGGCGCAGCAGTGCGACAGCTCCGGCGCCACGCCGTGCCTGGCCAGCAGTTCCCATTCGAAGGCGAAGAACACCAGCGCGGGATCCGGACAGGTGGGCGAGGATAACATCCGCAGAAACGCGTCGCAAACCCCGAACAGGTCGGCCGCCCCGCCGGAATCGTCGCGCACCAGGGCCCCCGCAGGCCGGCAGCGATCCACCAGTTCCAGGGCGCCGAGCAGGTAGGCCGAACGCTCGAGCGTCGGCGCGCTGCCCAGCGGGTCCAGTTCCACGCCGCCGCCCCGCAGGTACTGCAGTTCGCGCCCCGGGTCCAGGCTGAACTCGACGTTCACCAGCCGCCCCGGCTCCACGAGCGGCCTGAGCTGCGAACGCGCCTGCCGGGCCGACTTGGCGATGACCTTCACGTAGCCGTGGTCGCGGGTCAGCAGCGACACGACAGCGCTGGTCTCGCCGCAGGGCCAGGCCCGCAGCACCAGGGCATCGGTCGAGGCGGCCGGCCGGGTCAGCACGCCCATGTCGCCCCCCTGCGGCCGGCGCCCGGGGTCTTGCGGCAGCCGCTCACGGCTTCGCGCCGTCGTCGGGCAAACGCATGGCCGTTACCTGCGCCGAGCTCATGATCGCGCCGCCGGACACGATCAGCTTCGCTGCTTCCTCCACCGTGAGCGCCACCGGACGGACGCGGTCGCGCGCGACCACGAGCAGGAAGCCGGTCGTCGGGTTCGGCGTCGTCGGCAGGAAGACGGCGACCAGGTCGGAGCCCGGCTCATCGCGCGTCACGAAGGCGATCGCCTCGCTCCCGGGGCCCGGGAACGTGACCAGGACCACGCGCTGGAACGTGCGTGCCTGCTCCGGCCCGAACACGCCCGCAATCTGCTTGAACGTGGTGAAGAGCCCCTTCACCAGCGGGATGCGGTCGAACACCCGGTCGAGGAACTCGAAGAACGCCTTGCCGACCAGGTTGCGGGTGAACAGCCCCAGCAGGACCAGGACCGGCACCAGCGCCACCAGTCCCGCCAGCGTGATCAGAAACTCGGGGTAGTGGTCATGGATGAACGGGAGCCTGCTCAGGGCAGGCCGCAGCATCCCGGCAATGAGGTCATACAGGCGCCACATGACCCAAACGGTCAGCACAACCGGCGTGATCGCCAGGACGCCGGCCAGCAGGTTACGCCTGAAGAATCGCAGCACGGCCACGCCTTCCTAGTCCGACTCGCGTTTGAAGAATCCGGGGAACGGGACGGGCGAGCACAGGAGCACCTGCACCAGGCGCTGGTCCGAAACGTCCTCCACCGTGACAGCCAGGCCGGCCACCGTGAAAGTGTCGCCGGCGTGGGGCACGTTGCCGGCCGCCTCGTAGATCAGGCCGCCGAGCGTCTCGCTGTCCTCGACGCCCGCAGCGCCGCCGAAGGTCACGCCGAGAATCTCCTCGAGCTCCTCCAGGTTGATCTTGGGGTCCAGCCGCGCCGTGCGCTCGTCGACCCAGGTGACGAGATCCTCTTCCTCGTCGAACTCATCCTCGATGTCGCCCACGATCTCCTCGATCACGTCCTCGAGCGTCACCAGGCCGGCCGTGCCGCCGTACTCGTCGATGACCACGGCCATGTGAATGCGCTTGGAGCGGAACTCGTCGAGCACCTCGTCGATCTTCTTGCTCTCGGGAATGAAGTACGCCGGGCGCGCCAGGTCGGCCACCGTGCGCCCCTCGGCGCCGAAGCGCCCGTCCTGCACCAGGCGCAGCAGGTCCTTCGAATAGAGGATGCCCACAACCTTGTCCACGCTGCCCTGGAAAACCGGCAGGCGCGAATGGCCCTGCTCGATCACGACGTGCACGACCTCGAGAACCGAGGCGTCGCCGTCAAGGACCACCATGTCGATGCGCGGGACCATGATCTCGCGCACCGCCGTGTCATGGAAACTGAAGATGCTCTGGATCATCTCGCGCTCGTCCTCGTCCAGCGCGGAATGCTGGCCTTCGTCGGTCATCAGGCTGCGGATCTCGCCCGTCGACAGGTGCGGTTGCATGTCGGCCGACCACAGCGTGTCGTCGACACGGTCCATGACCGCCAGCATCAGCGCGGCCCACGGGCGCAGCAGCCAGCAGAGCGGGTAGACCAGTGTGCCGACGATGCGC